>NZ_JBHXVO010000015.1:0-168978 GCF_042672265.1 Nocardia sp. NPDC127526
GCTCATTGCCGGGCGCGCGCTGCTCGGCGTGGGCGGGGCCATGGTGATGCCGTCCACGCTCTCGCTCATCCGCAATATCTTCACCGACGACCGCGAGCGCACCCTGGCCATCGGCATCTGGGCCTCGGTCGCCGGCGCCGGCGCCGCGGTCGGCCCGCTGGTCGGCGGTGTGCTGGTGCAGCAGTTCGGATGGTCGGCCGCCTTCTGGCTGAACGTGCCCGTGGTGGTGGTGACCGTGGTGGCGGGGCTGTGGCTGCTGCCGGAATATCTGGCCCCGTCGCACGGCAGCCTCGACTGGTTCAGCGCGGTGCTGTCGGTGCTGGGCATCGTGGCGCTGGCCTGGGGCATCAAGCATGTGGCCAAGGGCGATCCGGCGCCGCTCGACCTGGTGATCCTGCTCGCGGCCATCCTGCTGCTCGGGCTGTTCGCCTACCGGCAGCTGCGCTCGGCCGATCCGCTGCTGGATGTGCGGCTGTTCCGCAATCGCGCCTTCACCGCCGCCGCGCTCGCCACCCTCATGGCCATGCTCGCCATCGGCGCGGCGCTGTTCCTGATCTCGTTGTGGCTGCAATACATTCACGGCTACACGCCGTCGGAGGCCGGGCTGCGCACCGTGCCCGCCGCCATCGCCACCCTGCTGGGTTCGCTGTCCACGCCGTGGCTGCTGCGGCGGGTGGGGGTGCGGCTGCTGATGGCCTTCGGATTGGGCGCGCTGGCACTGGGTTTCCTGGTGCTGGCCGCCATTCCGACCACCACCTATCCGCTGGTGGCGTTCATCCTGGTCTGCCTGGGCATCGGCGACGGCATCGCAATCACCACCGCCGCCGCGGTGCTGGTGGCCGCGGTGCCGCCGGAACGCGCCGGACAGGCGGGCGCGGTGGAGGAAACCAATTACGAACTCGGCATCGGCCTCGGGGTGGCGCTGCTGGGCAGCATCCACGGCCGGCTGTTCACCTCCCACATGACCGATCTGCCGCTGCAGGGCGAACAGCTCGACACCGCGCGCGGATCGGTCGGCGGCGCAGCGCATCTGGCGCACGAGCTGGGCGGCGACACCGGCGCGCAGATCCTCCGCATCGCCCAGCACGCCTACGATGCCGCGCTCACCACCACCTCGTGGATCTCGGCGGGGCTGGTCGCCGCGGTCACGGTGCTCACCGTCATCCTGGTGCCGCGCGGCTTCACCGCCACCTCCGCGCACTGAATCCGGTTATTCGGGTTCGATGCGAACCCGGCGATCCACCACCCGGTGCGCCACCTCCACCAGCGAAAGCCCGTGCGTGAAGGCGTATCCGCGCAGCCGGGCGTAGGCGTCGACGAGTTCGATGCCGAGCTGGGCGCTGGTCAGGCCCGCCGCCTGATGGATCCACCGGCTGGTCACCGGCTGCGCCCACTGCTTGGTCACATCGCCGGCGGCCAGCACCAGACTGGCCGTGACCAGATCGGCGACATGCAGGGCGGCCGAGGTGAATCCCGGACCGGGCCGCCCGATGGCCTCGCGATACAGATCCACCGCGCCGATGCGGATATCGCCCAGCCGCAACGGCACCGCCAGCAGCGAGCCGGATATCGGTGTGCCCGAGAGGGCTTCGGCGAAGCCCGGCCAATCCTCGCACTCCGCGGTCAGATCGGTGACCAGCACCGGAAGGCCCTCGTGCACCGCGGAGACCGCCGGGCCCTCGCCCGCGGTGGCCTGCGCGGTCTCCACCCGGCGCGCCGAATCGTCACTGGCACACCAGGGTTGTATGCCGGCGTCGTGCTCGTCGAGCAGGATGGCGGCGCGGCGTACCGGCAGTACCCGCACGCATGCCGCGCACACCGCCGGCAGCCCGCCGCCGGCGGCGTGCACCGCGTGCAGGAACTGCTCTGTCACTTGGTCGAACTGCGAAGAAGCCATCGAACGAACCGCCCCAACCATCGTCGCGCCGCGATGTGTTATTCGGTGCCCCGGGCCATTATCACGTCACAACCGCACAACGAACAGGGCCGAAAGTCACGCCGTCACGGGGGATTTCACCGGCCGGTGCGATACACCGAGGCGGTACAGTCCGCGCAGGTCGTAGGTGTGCGTGGCGATCGCGCCCAGCAGCAGGCCCAGGCCCAGGCCCAGCACCGTCATCCAGACGCCGGTGCCCAGTCCCGCCGCCAGATTCCCGTCGAAGAACAGCAGCGCGCGCACCGCGAGGTACATCTGGTGCATGGGTTCGAAGGTCGCCATATTCGCGATCCAGCGGGGCGTGGCCTCGATGGGGATGCTGCCCGAGGAGGACGGCAGGCCCAGCACCACGAACACGATCATGTTCACGATCAGGCCGATGGTGCCGAAGGCCGCCAGCACCGACAGGCCGGTCACCGAGACCGCCGCGATGGCGAGCGTGCCGTAGAGGAACAGCGGCAGCGGATGCTCGATCGACATGTCCAGCAGCGTCCCCACGCCGAGGAAGACGCCGGACACCAGCGGTGCGGTCACCACCGCCATCGCCCATTTCACCAGCAGCGTGCGCCACCGGCTGATCGGCGCCGGGGCCAGATGCCGATACCAGGGCCCGTATTCGGCGGGCACGTAGCCGAGCACATTGTCGACCATGGCGTGAATGATGAGCGCGCAGCTGAATCCGGAGAACAGCAGGACCAGGGTGTAGAAGAAGGCCGACAGGCCCTGGCCGGTACCCGCCGGCAGCGGGTGATAGGGGCTGACCGCGATGTCGATCGGCTGCGCCAGCTGCAACCGCGCCGCGCCGCTGAGCTGGGTGGATCCCAGCTTCGCCCGCACCTGCTCGGTGAGCTGCGTGCCGACGGTGGTGTCCACCTCGGCAAGGGCGCGATTGCTGATGCGCTGCATGATCGTCGAGGCATAGGTGCCGGCGCGCGGATTGGTGTGCACATTGATGACCGGCCGCTCCACCTCGCCCGGCACCACCGCGGACGCGCCCAGGATCGACAGGCGTTTGGAGAAATCGCTGGGAATCACGATGGCGCCGTAGATCTGACCGTTCTGCAGCTGCCGGTGCGCCTCGGACATGCCGAGCAGGCGCAGGTCGACCTTGTCGGCGGGCACCTGCGCGGCCATCGCCTCGGCGATCTGGTCGCCGATGTTCACCTGCTTGCCGTCGAGCACATCGCCGTCGTCCTGATTGACCAGCGCGACCGGGAAATCGTGCAGATTGCTGTCCGGATCGGCGGTGAAGCCCAGGTACATGGTGCCCATGAGCGCCGCCAGCACCGTGAGCACGAGGATCGGCGCGACCCACCCGCGCAGCGGCACCCGGCCACCGTGCGGATTGGCGACCGTCTCGACCTGCTCGGCGGCCGTCTCAGCCCGCTCGGCGGTGACCGTCTCGGCCTTGTCCGCGGCGACCGTCTCGGCCTTTTCGGTGGTCACCGTGTCGGCCACGGTTGCATCGTCCACTGCTGCACTGCCCTTCTCGCCTAGGGGTGCACCGTCTTTCGGTGCGGACACGCTCTCGTTCGTCATAGCCTTCGCCAATGTAGGCACCGACTACAAAGTAGTCAACGCCAACATTCAAAGTGTGTCCGATATCCTGCACTCACCATGTCCATCGCACGCCGCGCCGGTTCGCGCTCCTATCACCACGGCGATCTGCGGGCCGAACTACTGCGCAGCGCCGAGGCGACCCTGCGCCGCTCCGGGGTGGACGGGCTGTCGCTGCGGCAACTGGCCCGCGATACCGGCGTCTCGCACGCCGCGCCGAGCCGGCACTTCCGGGACAAGCAGGCGCTACTGGACGCGCTGGCGGTGTCCGGCTTCGAACGGCTCGCCGGGATCATTGAAAAGGCGGCCGCCACCGGCACATTCCTGGACCGGATGACCGGCATGGCGCGCGCCTACCTGCGGTTCGCCATCGACAATCCGGCCCTGGTGGGAGTGATGTTCGCGCGCAGGCACAGTCCGTCGCCCGCCATGGAAGCGGCCGTGAACCGGACCCTGGCCGCGCCGATCGGCATGATCGTCGACGGCCAGGAGCGCGGTGAGGTGGTCGCCGGAAATCCCCGCAATATCTGCCTGTCGGCCCTGGCCACCCTGCACGGCCTGGCGTCCTTCGCCGGATCCGGACTGCTGTCGGAGGCGGAGATCGAGAGCCGCTTCGAGGACGCCGTGACCTACATGCTGGACGGTTTGCGTCCCCGGCACTGAGCCGGCGGCGGATCCGACTACCGTTGAGAAGAAACCATCACCACCAGCGGCGGACAATGACGATTACTGGCAGGCAATGACAATTACCGGCAGACAATACGGCGGGCGCGCCGTCACCGAGCGGAAAGCCGAACGCCGCCAGCGCTTCCTGGACGCCGCCATCCGGATCTTCGGTGAACGCGGCTACGCCAACTGCGCCCTGGCCGATGTGTGCGCCGCCGCGGGGCTGTCCAAACGGCAGTTCTACGAGGAGTTCAGCACCCGCGAGGACGTGCTGGTCGCCGCCTACGACCGAATCCAGGACGAGGCCGGGGCCGCACTGGCGCAGGCCCTCACCGAGCTGCCGCCCGATCCCGATATCGCCGAGCAGGTGACCCGGGCCATGACCGCCTACCTGGGCTCGGTCGGCTCCGATCCGCACCGCGCCAAGGTCGCCTTCGTCGAGGTGGTCGGCGTCAGCGAGCGCATGGAGGAACACCGCCGGGCCCGGCGGCACATCTGGGTCGCCATCATCCAGGCCGCCCTGGGGCCGCTGGCCGGGCCGGGTGCGCGCACCCGGATGAATCCGGAGCTGGCGGGCAGCGCGCTCATCGGCGCCATCAACGGCCTCGCCCACGAGTGGCTGCTCTCGGATCCGCGGCCGCCGGTCAGCGATCTGGTGGAAGTGCTCGTCCCCATTGCGGTTTCGCTGATCGTGCGGGACTAGCGCGGCTGCTCCGGCACCAGCTGGCGCATGAAGTAGGTGTACTCCAGCGCCGCGGTGTGCGCCTCCTCGTCGATATTCGCGCCCGCACCGTGCCCGCCCTGGGTGGCCTCGTAGAAGAGGTAGGGGTTGCCCAGGCCGGATAGCTTGGCGGCGAACTTGCGCGCATGCTGCGGGCCGACGCGGTCGTCCTTGGTGGTGGTCCAGACGAACGCCTCCGGATACCGCACGCCGTCCTTCAATTGCGCGTACGGCGAAATGGATTCGAGGAATCCGCGCTCCTCGGGATGCTCCGCCGAACCGTACTCGCCCACCCAGGACGCCCCCGCGGCGATCTGCTCGTAACGCACCATGTCCAGCAGCGGCACCTGGATGTCCACGGCATTCCACAGCGCCGGTTGCTGGGTCATGGCCACGCCCACCAGCAGGCCGCCATTGGAGCCGCCTTGAATGCCGAGATGCCGCGGCGTGGTGATATTGCGGATGATGAGGTCACCGGCGACGGCCACGAAATCGTCGAAGGCGCGCTGCCGGTTGGTCTTCAGCGCCGCCTCGTGCCAGGCCGGGCCGTACTCGCCGCCGCCGCGGATATTGGCGATGACGTAGACGCCGCCGCGTTCCAGCCACAATCTGCCCAGCAGCCCGTCGTAGCTGGGCGTGACGGCGGCATTGAAACCGCCGTATCCGTAGAGGATGGTCGGATTGGTTCCGTCGTAGGGCATACCGGCGGCACGGACGACGAAATACGGCACCTGCGTGCCGTCCGGGGAGGCGGCCTTCAGCTGATCCACCACGAAACGGGACGAATCGAATTGCGCCGGCTCGGCTTTCACCATGTCCAGGCGGCCGTCGGCGGTATCGATGCGCCACAGCGCGGTCGGGGTGAGGAACGAGGTCACCGAGAGGTAGGCGCTAGTGCCGCGGCCGTCGGCGTCGACGGCGCTGACGGTCGCATTGTCCGGCAGCGGAATCGGCGCGGCGGACCAGCCGCCGCCGGGCTCGGGGGTGTAGACGGCGGCGCGCCCGCGCACGTCGTAGAGCGAGGTCACGATCAGCCGATCGCGGGTGGTGAGCACGCTCTGCAGGGTCTCCCGCGGACCGGGGGCGTACACGACGGTGGCCCGCAATCGATCCGGGGTCGAGATCATTTCGTCGGCGTCCAGCGAGACCAGTGATCCGGAGGCGAAGGTGGTGCCGTCGGTCGTCCAGTCCTGTCGCAGCGAGACCAGCACCCGATCGCCGAGGATGCCCTCGATATCGGCTTCGGGCGGCAGCGCCAGCCGCACCGTCCGGGCGCCCGTGACCAGATCGAACTCCGCCTCGTAGAAAGAAGGATGGCGGACAACGAGATTGAGCAGCCGCTTCTTGCCGCCGTCGAGCAGCACCGGTTCGGTGGCCAGGCCGTCGGCCGGATCGCCGCGCAGCACCTCGACCGCCTGCGCGAGCGATTTCCCGCGCTCCCAGCGTTTGACGACATAGGGGTACCCGGAGGCGGTCTTCTCCCCCGCCACCCATTCCCGCGAGACCAGCAGCGCGTCATCGTCGGTCCAGGAGACGAACTGCTTCCCCCGTTCCAGCTCGAACCCGCCGGCCACGAATTCCCGGGCGGCCCGGTCGAATTCGCGGACCGTGACCGCGTCCTCGCCGCCCTCGGACAGGAACACCAGGCACCGGGTGCGGGTGACCGGCGAGCAACTCGACCCCTTCCACACCCAATTGCGGTTCTCGGCGCGCGCGAGCGCGTCCAGATCCAGCAGCGTGCTCCAATTCGGCTGTGGCGTCTCGTAATCGGCGATGGTGGTCTCGCGCCAGATACCGCGTTCGTGCTCGGCGTCCCGCCAGAAGTTGCCGACCATCCCGCCCTGGAACACCGGTTCGGGCAGTCGATCGGGCGCCTTGCCGAGCTCGATGGCCTGGGCCAGATTCCCGGCATGCCGCGGGTCCTGTTCCAACACCCCGAGGGTCCGGGCGTTCTCCGCCGCCACCCAGGACCGCACCCGCGGACTGTCCCAGTCCTCCAACCACAGGTACGGATCCGTGGCGCCACTGGAACTGCCACAGGCCGCGATGAGCAAGAGCACCGCGGCCACCACCGCACCGCGCCGAGCCCTCTCGATGCGTACCCCACCCATGGCATTCCCCCTCGAATGTGCATGCGGCCGCGCCTCGAACGAGGCGACGTAAGCACCATAGCGCGGGCGTCCGACGAAATTGTCGGTGGAAACGGGCAAGATCGGGCCGGTATCAATCCCGGAGAGGCCGATATGACGAGCGAGGACGAGTGGCTGCCGCCCGCCGGGCCGCGGGCGAAGTCGCCGCGGCTGCCGCGCTGGCTGGTTACCGATCAGCTGCCGCGGATCCGGCGGCGGGACAGTGGCACGACGCTGCCCGATTCGGCCGCCGCCCGGGTGATCGCCGTATTGATGACCGCCGCGCCGGACGCCGATCATCCCGGTCTCACCGAAGTCGCCGCGGCGACCGACCCCGCGTCGCTGGCCGATTTCACCTGGGCGATCTTCGAAGCCTGGGGGGCGGGTGGATATCCCGCCAAGTGCGGTTGGGTGCTGGATTCCCTGGCGCGGACCGGCGATGACGAGACCGTGCGGCGGCTGGTGCCCTTCATTACCGCCTGGCCGGGCAAATCCGCGAGCGCACGGGCCGCGGCGGGATTGAACGTGCTGGCGGCGATCGGCGGCGATATCGCGCTCATGCATCTGCACTCCATTGCCGAGAGTTCTCGCTTCGAGGGATTGCGCACCAGGGCGCGGGAGAAGGTCGAGGAGATCGCCCGCGCGCTGAACCTGAGCGATGAGGAGCTGGCCGATCGGATCGTCCCGAGTTTCGGTCTCTCGGCGGCGGGCACCGCGACGGTGAACTATGGCCGGCGGCAATTCGATATCGGGCTGGATCACGAACTACGCCCCAGGGTCAGTACCGAGGGCACTCGGCTGCGCACGCTGCCCAAGCCGGCCGCGGCCGACGACCCGGAGCTGGCGCCCGCGGCCTATCGTTCCTTCCGCGACCTGGCGAAGGAGCTGAAAACCGTGACCGCCGAGCAGGTCCGGCGTTTCGAGTCGGCCATGCTGGACGGCCGCCGGTGGCGGGCGAGCGCGCATCGCACCCTGGTCGTCGAGCATCCGGTGCTGGGGCAGCTGGCGCGGCGGCTGGTCTGGGCGGTCTTCGACGCCGACGGCACGGCGACCGGATCGTTCCGGATCGACGCCGACGGCACCCTCGCCGACACCGCCGACGAACCGTTCGAGCTGCCCGAGGACGCGCTGGTCGGCGTGGCGCATCCGCTGCACCTCGGTGATGCGGTTACGCGGTGGCAGCAGGTGTTCTCCGATTACGAACTGCTGCAACCGTTCGAACAGCTGGACCGCGGGGTGTACCGGTTCACCCCCGCCGAGGCGGCCGCGGACGAGCTGGCGCGCTTCGCGGATCGGACCGTGCCCACCCGCAGGCTCTACGGGCTGCGGCAGCGCGGCTGGGAGCTGTCCTACGGAGATATCAGCCGGCCGTTCGGGGTCCTGACGCGCGTGCGCATCACGCTGGACCCCGGCCTGCGGGGCGGCTACCACTACGAGGCGGAGGAGCAGCACATCGTCTCCGTGCGGATCAACAGCAGCCGCTTCGGCGTCCTGGACGCCCTCGCCGCCTCCGAGCTGCTCCGTCAGCTGGAGCGGCTGGCGGCGTGACGACCGGCGCGGCGGCCGAAGAACGAGCCCGCGCCGAGCTGGGTGCCGCTGGCGTAACCCTTGCCGTCCTGGGCGAGGGTGGCCGCCGTCGCGCCCGCCGCGTACAGGCCGGGGATGGGTGAGCCGTTGTCGCGCAGCACTTCTCCGTCGACGGAGGTGCGCAGACCGCCCAGCGTGAAGCCTGCGTAGAGCGCCTTGCCGAGCGTCAGGTCGAACGCCCCCCAGGGCCCCTGGTCCTGGGGTTCCAGCCATTCCGCGCTCTTGTGGAAGTCCGGATCCTCGCCGCGGGCGGCATCGGCGTTGTAGCCGTCGAGGGTGGATCGCAGTGCCGCGCTCGGAATTCCGAGCGCGGCGGCCATCTCCTCGACGGTCTCCCAGCCGTCGATGAAGGGGGCGAGCGGGATGGCCGGGCTTTCCATGTGCGCCGAGTCGACGATCAAATAGGCCGCCGCACCGGGCTGTTCGAGGACGAAGGCCGAGGTGCGCGCGTGATAGGAGTCCTCGGCGACGAATCGGCGGCCGTCGCGATTCACGATGATCCCCGTCAGCAGGCCCGACGGCGGGTAGACCGGCGCGGTCACGAAGGCCTGCTCCATATTCCGCGTCGCGGCGCCGGCCGAGAGGCCGAGCCGGATACCGAGCCCGTCGTCATTGGTGGTGCCGAGCACGAACGGCTTCTCCGCCAGCCACGGCACGTGCGCGGCGACCATCTCCGCGTTCATGACGAACCCGCCGGCCGCCAGCACCACCGATTTCGCCCGCACCGCACCGGTTTTCCCGGGCATGCGCCAGGCGACACCCGCCACTTGCCCGGAAGCATCGGCGACGAGGTTGGTCACCCCGGTCTCGTAGCGCACCTCGACGCCGAGCGCCGCCGCCCGTTTCACCAGCAGTTCGATCACCAGCGCCGCGCCCCGGGTGTCCCCGGGCACCGGCACCTTGTGCCCGCGCGGGGCCGGAATCGCGGATTCCCGGTAGGGCCAGACCTTTTCGTTGCCGGTGTACATCAGCCCCTGGGTACCGGGCTGGATGACCGCCTTCTCCGGGTAGTAGCTGCGCTCGAATTCGAAGCCGAGCCCCTCCAGCCAGCCGAAATGTTCCACGCTGCCATCGCAGTAGGCGCGGATCTTGTCGTGCTCCGGTTCCCGCGCCACCGCGACGAGATACCGGTACATCTCCTCGGCCGAATCCTCGTGCCCGGTCGCCCGTTGCACCGCGGTTCCGCCGCCGAGATAGAAGTGCCCGCCCGCGAGGGCCGTGGTGCCGCCCGCCACCGCGGCCTTCTCCAGCACCAGGACGCGGGCGCCCCGTGCGGCCGCCTCCACGGCCGCGCAGCCGCCGGCAATGCCGAAACCCGCGACCACCACATCGAATTCGCCGTCCCACGCGGTCACCGACTCGGCCGCGACGAGTGCCGGAATCTGGTCGCTCATCGTGCGCCCTTCTTGATCTGGTCAAAGAACATCCGCATATTCGGGCCGATCTCGGCGAGTTCGAGGAACGGCACGCCCGCGGCCGCGCCGTCGAGGTAGGCGAACCGCATCTGCCCGCCCATATCTCCCTGCTGCACGATCTCGATCCCCTGCGCCGCAGCGTCTTTCAGCGCCGCGTCGAAATCCGCGGGCTCCAGGCAGAGGTGATGCAGCCCGGGGCCGCTGCGCTCCAGGAACTCGGTATAGATCGAGGTCCCCCGCACCGGCTGAATCAGTTCGAGCTGCGTATCACCTTGGTAGGCCAGCGAGATGTGCGCCGTGAAATCCGCCGGTTGGCCTCTGTAGGTGCAGGTTTCGGGCCCGAAGTGCACCTCCGGCATCCGGGTCCACGCACCCGCGCCCATGGTCGCGCCCAGATACGTCTCGGCCGAGCCCACATCGGCCACCACCCAGGCGATCTGGGTGACGGGTCCACCGGCCACGCTCATCGCAACTCCACTCGACGACCGAAGGGGCGCGGACCGTTTCCGGCCCGCGCCCTCCCCTCTGCTCGGAGTTAATCACATCCGCTTAATCGGTGGCGGGGTTCTGCTGCCGCAACTTCTTGACGGTCCGGATATTGACGGCCATCAAGATGCCCATAGTCGCCACCATCAGCACGCTGGACAGCCAGGCCATGGTGGAAACCGGCAGCCGATAGGCCAGCACGATGCGCAGCACGGCCTCACCCAGGAGCCCGGCGCCCCACATGACGGACAGCCGGATGTGGGTGCGGGACACCGACGCGACGGTGCGGTAGGCCTCCTCCATGGCCGGCAGGTGCGCCGGATCGGTGGTGGCCAGGAACTTGCGCGCCGCGGCGTAGGTCAGCGGCCGGGAAATCACGGCGCTGACGAGGAAGGCGAGGCCGACCGCGGCCGTGCCGAAGGAGTCGCGAATGATGAGCGTCCGCGCATCGCCGCTGATCATGGATCCGATCAGGCCGATGACGAAGCCGCCCAGCACGATTGCCGCGAGCGGGTCGATGCGGCGGGCGCGGATGGCCTCGACGAGAACGATCAGCGCCGAGCAGACCGCACCCAGCAGCAGCGCCACGAAGTCGGAGTAGCCCAGTGCCTGCAACAGGAAGTAGGCGGCGACCGGGACGGCGAGATCGCGGACGATCGGGGCCAGCAGCCGTAGCAGCGGCGGACGAACGGGCGGCGGAGTGGCGGATCCGGCAACGGTATTCGCGGCGGTGACTGTGTCGTTCATTTCCGGGCTCCTGCAATTCGACTGTGCGCTACGGAAAATGACGCTACGGATGTCCCGACCTCGCCGGATCTGCCAACCATCACCTCTCGGGCATGACAGTTGTCATGCTCAGGCGGCGCGTTCGACGGCGGTATCGGTGGTCGCCATCTCGAAAACCTGCTCGGCCAGCTCATCCGGATCCACGCGCACGATCCGCCCGGCGTCCACGCTGTCGAAGTGCCCGGAATCCAGCAGTGCGGCCGCCGCGCTGCCGTCGATCAAGCGGCCGATCTGGAGGCTGCCGACCCGCACGCCCCGCGACCGCACCTGCGCGTCGACGGCGTGCAGGTAGTTCACCAGTCCGGCCTGCGGGACGCTGACGCTGGCCAGATCCGGCATCGGATGCCGGATGGAGGCGCCGTGCCCGAAAACGACCGCGCCGTGGCCGCGTTCGGCCATGGCGGGGATGAGTTCGTGCAGCAGCTGGACGGGCGTCAGCAGGTGTAGCGGCAGCCAGGTGCGCAGGGTCTCTGCATCCAGGACCAGCACGTTCACAGGCAGCCGGCTGACATCGCCGGGGCTGTAGACGACGACATCGGGGGTGCCGTGCCGGGCGTCGAGTTCGCGCAGGGCGGCAGCGACCTGATCGGTCTCGGCGAGGTCGGCGGTGAGCACGTCGGCCACCACGCCGCCCGAGGTCAGACCGGTGCGGAGGTCGTCCAGCGTGGCGGCATTGCGCCCGATGAGGGTGACCGAATACCCGGCCTCGCCGAAGCGGCGGGCGGCGGAGAGACCGAGGGCGGGACCGGCTCCGAAGACGGCGAGATGCGGCATGACATGTCCTTTCGGGACTAACTCGAGAACCCACTCAACTTGAGTGCTCTCTCAACTTAGCGCGAAATCGAGGGGGCTCTCAAGTTGTTAGGATCGACGCATGGCCGCACACACCGAGACCGCCCCGCGCCCGCGCCGCCGCGACGCACGGGACAACCGGGACCGGGTGCTGACCGCGGCCCGGGAACGTTTCCGCGCCGAAGGGCTGGAGGCCTCGCTGGCCGGTATCGCCCGCGCGGCCGGAGTCAGCATCGGAACGCTCTACAACCACTTCCCGACCCGGGACGCGCTCATCGACGCGGCCCTGCACGATGTGGTGGCCGAGTCCGTCGCGCGGGCGGAAGCCGCACTGCGCGAACCGGATCCGTGGACCGGGCTGGTCACGCATCTGCTGTGGCTGGCCGAATCGCAAGCCGGGGACCGGGGTTTCACCGATATCTGCGTGCGGTCCCTGCCGGCCGACTCCCCCATCGAGCAGACGAAGGCGCGCGGCCACGAGCTGTTCCATCGGCTGGTGCGCCGCGCACAGGACAGTGGTGCGCTGCGGGCCGATGTGGACGTCACCGATATCGGGCTGCTGCTGTGGTCGGGAGTGCGTGCCACCGAAGGGATCCGGGTCGCGGCGCCCGACGCCTGGCGGCGGCATCTGGGGATCCTCCTCGATGGACTGCGCAGCGGCGCGGCCCATCCCCTGCCCGGCGTCCCGCTCGATCCGGACCAGGTGCGCGCAGCGATGGCACTGTCGCAGTAGCAGCGATGGCACTGTCCCCGTAGCGATTACGCCGCGGCCTCTTCCAGGGTGTTGCCCTTGGTCTCCGGCGCGCCCCACACACAGATCCCGAAGCCGACCGCGGTCAGCGCGGCGGCATACAGGAAAGTCGGCCCCATGCCGAGATTGTCCAGCGACCACGGCAGCAGGTAGGTGCCCAGGGCCGCGCCGACGCGGCTGATGGAGGTGGCGAAACCGACGGCGGTGGCGCGAATGTGGGTGGGGAACAACTCGTTCGGGTAGGTCCAGTCCAGCACATTGGGCCCGCCGCAGAAGAACGCGTACAGGCACAGCATGACGAAGGCCAGCATGGCGGGCATGGCCGGCCAGATGCCGATGAACAGCACCGGAATGATCATCAGGCCGAAGCACCAGATGATGGTGGGGCGGCGGCCGACGGTGTCGATCAAGCGCATGGCGGGCAGACAGCCGATGAGGAAGACCATGCTGATGATGGCGGTGCCGAGGGTGTCCATCCAGGTGCCCTCGGGCATGCCGAAGGAGGCCAGGATCTGCGGGCCGAAGGTCAGCATGGCGAACAGCACCGCCACCTGGCACAGGAAGAAGCCGCTGCAGAAGATGGTGCGCTTGCGGTACTTCGGACGGAACAGCTCGCGCAGCGAACCGTGTTGCGCCGGATGCGATTCCTCGCCGGATTCGATGAGCGAGGCCGGGGTCACCTTCACGTGCAGGAACTTCTCCACCAGGTGCGCGGCCTTCTCGGCCTTGCCGTGCTGGGCCAGCCAGCGCGGCGATTCCGGGGCGGTGGACTGGCGGACGATGAGGAAGAACGCGCACAGCACCGCGCCGCTGGCCAGCTGCCAGCGCCAGCTGCCATTGCCCCCGAAGGTGAGGAACAGATAGCCGACCACATAGGCGAGCACCGATCCGGCGTACCAGGCCACGATCTGGAAACCGAGCAGCTTGCCGCGCTGCTTGAGCGGCAGCCACTCCCCCAGCAACGAGGTGGCGATCGGATAGTCGGCGGCCACGGCCATGCCGAGCACGAAGCGCAGGATCACAATGATCCAGACCGATTCGGCCCAGAACGACAGGATCGAGCACACCGCCATGACCACCAGATCGGCGGTGTACATGACCTCGCGGCCGATCTTGTCGGTGAGCACCCCGAACAGCGCGCCGCCGACGAACATTCCGACCAGCGCCGCGGCGCCGATCCACTGGGTATCGGCGGTGGTCAGATTCAGCTCGGCGGTCATGCCGATGAGCGCGGTGCCGACAATGCTGAGGATGTAGCCGTCCAGCAGCGGCCCGCCGGAACAGGCGAGGGCGAGCCGTTTGTGGAAGCCGGTGAAGGGTGCCTCGTCGATGACGGTGGTGCTCATATCGCCCTCCTCGGCCGACCCCTCGACCATTCGGAACATTCAGAGCTAGTAATCGGCAAACCGCGAACCTACCCGGATCGCCGCCCCCGGCCCGCCACTGACACGCAGTGCGGCGGCATTCGATGACGAGACGACATCCGGGCAGATACCGCGAACGGCCGCATTGGCATACGATCGGTCGTATGGTTAGCGCAGCCGCCGAGCGGTTCCCGGACGGCGAATCCGATGCGGCCGATCCGGAGGACATCGCCGACCGTCGCCTGCGCCGCGGGGCGCGCTCCCGCAAGGCCGTCACCCGCCACGCCGTCGACATCGCCTCCGCCGAGGGCCTCTACGGCCTGAGCTTCGGCCGGCTCGCCGACGATCTGGGCATCAGCAAGGCGGGCATCCAAACCCTGTTCCGCACCAAGGAACAACTGCAACTGGCCACCGTCGACGAGGCGCTCACGGTCTTCGTCGACGCCGTCATCCGCCCGGCCGCCCCGGAGCCCGCGGGCGCGGCGCGCCTGCGCGCCGTGGTGGAGCGCTGGCTCGCCTACGCCTCCGAACCGCTGCTGCCCGGCGGCTGCTTCTGGTCGGCCAACCTCGCCGAATTCGACAGCCGCCCGGGCGCGGTCCGCGATGCCCTGGCGCAGCAGCATCGGAATTGGCTCGCGGTCCTGGCCGCCGAATTGCGCACCGCGGTTGCGAGCGGCGAGATCGCCCCGCTGGACCCGGATCTCGCCGCCTTCCAGCTGGCCGCCGTCCTGACCGCCACCAATATCGCACTGCGCCTGGACGATCCGGACGCGGTCGGCAGGGCTCGCCGGGCCCTCGACACCCTGCTCGCTCCCCCGCGGTAGGGGCTACACCACCTCGCAGACCCGGTAGGCGATTCCGCCCTCCACCGGATATCCGGTGCCGACGCAGACGATGTCGTTGAGCCAAAGGTAGTCCCGCGCACCGGTTTCGAACAGGGGCGCGGTCCGGAAGTAGTAGCGCGCCGGGTCGACGAGGTGCCGGGTGGCCGGATCGCCGATCTCCGCCCGCACCTCCTCCGGCATGACCCACCGCCCGCCGTAGGTCATCTGCACCAGGGCCCCGTCCTCGGTCCGCAGCGTGAGCCGCACATCGAGGGTCATGCTGCCGTCGGGCCGGAATGTCGCCCAATCCCCGCCGCCGGGCACCACCTCTCCGCGCAGCTTGGGACCTGCGAACGAGCCGCCGCCGGCGCGGAAGAGCACCCGCCCGCCGCCGGTGGCCAAGGGCGGCTCCAGATCCACGACCACATCGAACAGCTGCCTGGTCTCGATGGCCGCGACAGCGCGCACTCGGGTATCCATGATCATTTGCCTCCGAACAGCATTCGCCGAACCGCGTCGGTGGAGATCCCCGATTGGTCGCACAGTTCGGACAGATCGAAAAAGAACCGCTCACTCGCGATCAGGTCGTCCGCGAAGGTGAACTGGATGAAGACCGGCAGCTCGGCGGTCCGGCCATTGGGCGTCACTCCGAATCCATTGCCCGTCATGGTCATTCGCGCGGCGCCCCAGCACACCAGCGTCTCGCCGTCGGTCGCGTGCCCGGCCAGGTCGACCCGGTAGTCGGGAAACACCGCGAAGAACCAGCGCAGCGCCGCCTCGTTCGCCGCGAGCCCGCGCACGACGGATCCGAAAGCCGGTGTCTCCAAGACCATCTCGGGATGAAAGAGCCGCGCGGCCGCCGCCGCGTCCTGCTTGCTCTTCACCTCTGCGAGCCGCTGTGCGAGCCCGAACATTCGCCCGTCATCCATGGCCCAACTATACGGTCGGCCGTATGTTTTGTCGATGGTCGAAGTGATCGGGCAAATCCGGCGCCACAATCTCGATACAGTGAAGCGGTGCAACTCGATCCACCGGTCACCCAGCGACTACGGCCGGGTCCCAGCGCATTGAGCCGTGAGGAAGTGCTCGCCTCGCAACGGGGGCGGCTGGCGCTGGCCGCCTTGCAGACGGTGGCCGCGGCCGGATATCAGCCGACCACCATCGCGGACATCACCAAGCGGGCGCAGGTGTCGAAACGCACGTTCTACGAACTGTTCCGGAGCAAGGAGGAGTGCTTCCTCGCCGGGCTGGAGGGCGGCGTCGCGGTCGCCCAGCATCATCTCGACGAGGCGCTGGAGCCGGCCGACCGGCTCGATTGGCGGCGGCTGGTGCGGCGGTCGCTGACCGTCTATCTCGAATTGCTCGCGGCCGAGCCCGATGTGGCGCGCGCACTGCATCTCGAGGCGGTCGCCGCCGGCGGGGAGATCGCGCATTTCCGGGCGCGGATGAACGGGGTGTTCGTCGACCGCATGCGCGGGGCGCATCGGGTGGGCGTCGAACAGGGCGAGCTCAGCGGTGAACCCGCCGAGGGGATGCTGGCGTTCCTCATCGGCGGGATCGACGATCGAATTCGCCAGCAGCTCATTGCCTCCGGGCCCGAGGACCTGCCCGCGCTGGGGCCGGACATTTGCGCCGCGGCCATTGCGATCCTGCGGATGTCCGGGGTGGATTAACCGGCGAGGGCCGCGGCGGTCTCGGCGCGGCGGTGCCGGGCGGCGGCGAGCCGGCGGCCGATGACGCCCTGCCGCGGCGCGAACAGGTAGACGAGGGTGAAGACCACGCCCTGCACCACGACGACCATGCCGCCGGGCGCCGTATCGAGGTGATAGCTGATGTAGAGGCCCGTCACCGCGCACGCCACGGAGACGACGGGGGCGATCACCAGCATGCGGCCGAAACGGTCGGTGAGCAGGTACGCGGTCGAGCCCGGAATGATGAGCATGGCGACCACGAGCACCACGCCGACCGCCTGCAGGGCGACCACGGCGGTCAGCGCCAGCAGCCCGAGCAGGGCGGTGCCGAGCAGCCGCGGATTGAGCCCGATGGCGTGCGCGTGCGTCTGATCGAAGGCGTACAGGGTGAAGTCGCGGCGCTTCAGCACGAGCACCGCGAGAGTGACCGCGGCCAGGATCACGATCTGCACGAGTTCCCCGCGGCTCACGCCGAGCAGATTGCCGAAAACAATGTGGTTGAGGTCGGTTTGGCTGGGCGTCACCGAGACCAGCACCAGGCCGAAGGCGAACAGCGTGGTGAAGACGATGCCGATGGCGGCATCCTCCTTGATGCGGCTGGTGTCGCGGACGATGCCGATCAGCGCGACCGCCAGGAACCCGAAGACGATGGCGCCCACCGCGAATGGCACACCCAGAATGTAGGCCAGCACCACGCCCGGCAGCACCGCGTGCGAGACCGCGTCGCCCATGAGCGACCAGCCGATGAGCACCAGCCAGCAGGACAGCACCGCGCAGACGACGGCCGCGGTCACGGTGGTGGCCAGCGCCCGCACCATGAACTCGTAACGCAGTGGATCGATGAAGATTTCGGTGACGCTCATCTGACTGTCTCGTACTCGCTGTCCAACTCGGCCGGGCTCAGACCCGGTTCAGCACATCCAGGCCGAAGGCCCGGGCCAGGTTCTCGGGTAGCAGCACCTCGTCCGGATCGCCGTGGGCGAGAACGGTTTGCATGAGCAGCACCGCCTCATCGGCCAGTCCGGGCAGGGCGTGCAGATCGTGCGTCGACACCAGAATCGTCGCGCCGTCGGCGGCCAGCTCGCGCAGCAGCATGGTGATCGTGGCCTCCGAACGCTTGTCGACGCCGGCGAACGGCTCGTCGAGCAGCAGGACGGTGGCGCCCTGCGCCAGGCCGCGGGCCACGAAGGCGCGCTTCTTCTGACCGCCGGACAGCTGCCCGATCTGCCGGTCCGCCAGTTCGGTCAGCTCCACGCGTTCGAGTGCGTGCTCCACCGCGTCCCGATCGGCCTTGCGCGGGCGGCGAGTCCAGCCCATGTGGCCGTAGCGGCCGGTCATCACCACATCGCGCACCGAGAGCGGGAAGGTCCAGTCCACGTCCTCGGCCTGCGGTACATAGCCCAGAATGCCCGCCCGGCGCGCGGATTTCGGTGTGCCGCCATTGATCCGGACGGTGCCGCGACCGGGTTCGACCAGGCCCATGATCGTCTTGAACAGGGTCGACTTGCCCGAGCCGTTCATGCCGATCAAACCGCAGACGCGGCCGGAATCCAGTGACATGTCGACGTTTTCGAGCGCGAGGACGTCGCCGTAGCGGACGCTCACGCCGCTGACCTCGATGGCCGGTGCGCTCATGACCGCTGTCCCGTCAAAGCCGCGCCGATGGTCTTGGCGTCGTGGCGAATGAGATCCAGGTACGTCGGCACCGGCCCGTCGGCCTCGGAGAGCGAATCCACGTACAGCACACCGCCGTACGCCGCGCCGGAGGCTTCGACCACGCGCTGCATAGGCGCATCCGAGACGGTGGATTCGCAGAACACCGCGGGCACCTGGTTCCGCTTGACGAAGTCGATGGCGGAGGCGATCTGCTGCGGCGTGGCCTGCTGTTCGGCATTCACCGCCCAGATGTACTTCTCGGTCAGGCCGGCATCGCGAGCCAGGTACGAGAACGCGCCCTCGCAGGTCACCAGCGCCCGCTGATTGGCCGGCAGCGCGCTGAGCTTGTTCACCAGCTCGGTCTGCACCGCGCCCAGTTCGGCCTTGTACTTCTCGCCATTGGCCTTGAAGTCGGCGGCGTGTTCGGGGGCGAGCTCACCGAAGGCGCGCACCATATTGTCCACGTAGATCTGCACGTTCAGCGGCGACATCCACGCGTGCGGATTGGGTTTGCCCTGATAGGCGTCCTCGCCGATATTGATCGGCGCGACGCCCTCGCTGACCACGACGTGATCCACCTTCACATCGGACAGGAACTGGGCGAACCACGCCTCCAGGTTCAGCCCGTTGTCCAGGATCAGATCGGCCTTCGACGCCTTCTTGATATCGCCCGGCGTCGGCTCGTAGCCGTGAATCTCCGCGCCCGCCTTGGTAATCGACTCGACGGTCAGATGATCGCCCGCCACGTTCCGGGCGATATCGGCCAGCACGGTGAACGTGGTCAATACCGTCGGCTTCCCGTCGCCGCCGCTCCCGGCACTGCCGCACGCGGTCGCGGCGAAGGCCAGCATGCCCACCACCATTGCCCCGATCGAGCGACGCACAAAACGAACGGGCAAACGGTGGAGCCAAACCTTCATCAACCAAGATTAATGTTCGGTGTCCCGAACTTTCAAGTTCGATGTCGGAAACCCCACATCGGGCCGATCCTTTCCGATCCCGTTCGCTCCCGCTGTCGAACTCCGGGCTTCCCGTACGTCGGAACGAGTAGGAGTAGTCGTAGCCCCTGTTGAAAGGACACCGAGATGAAACCGACCAGCGTGACAGTGGGCGTGCCGGTCACCGACCTGGCCGCGGCCCGCCAGTGGTACGAGCGCGTCTTCGAACTGCCCGCCCCCGACCTCGAACCGGTCCCCGGCGTGGCCGAATACGTGGTGTGCGGTGCCTGGCTCCAGCTCATGGAGGTCGAGCGGGGCGGCGGGCCGTGGGTGTTCCGGCTGGAAGTGCCGGATGTCGCCGCCGAGCACGAGCGATTGACCGCCCTCGGCCTCACCCTCGGTGAGATCGTCGAGGTCGAGGGCTTGATCGACTTCTTCGAATTCGCCGATCCGGACGGCAATCAGCTCAGCCTCTACACCGACAAAACCAAGCCCTGAGCGGGCCGTCAGTACACGGCGAAGGTCGTGACGCTCGGGCTGTGCGGCAGATCGGTCTGCAGCGTGAAGGTCACCTGGCCGGGCCCGGTGACAATGCGGAGGTTGCCCAATTGCGGGCCGCCCCACCAGAACGGGAAGCCATTGCCGCTGCCGAGGAAGACCGAGTCCGAGCCGGAGGCGCCGGTGTCGTTGTTGTGCCAGTCGACGATGGCGGTGACCGAGCACCACGGCGCGGGGACGCCGAGGACCTTCAGCCAGCCCTTCAGCTGCAGGATGACGGTGCCGGGGACGTCGCCGTCGGGGTAGACATTGCCCTCGGCCCAGACGTCACCGGAGCAGCCGAGGCCGTGCGCTCCGGTGGTGGTCAGCGGCAGGCTGACGGGGATGTAGTTCGAGGCGGCGGCGGGTGTGCTCGCGCCGATGAGCGCTGCGATCGCGACGGTGGTGATGGCGGATATCTTGCCGAGCTGCCGGTAGGACATGCGAACCCCTTGCGTCGGTTAATGATCTTCCCGCTTCATCGTCACCGACGGCGCGAACGCTACCGATCACCGCCGCGCGCTGCGATTCCCGTGCAGTTCGATCGCCACCAGCAGATCGATGAGATCGCTGATGCCGCGCGGGTTCCGGCCGGTCATCTCCTGGATCCGGCCGAGCCGGTATTTCGCGGTGTTGTGATGGATGCACAGGGCGTCGGCGGCCTCGCGCAGGTTCATATCGGCCGCGGCGAAGGCGCGAATGGTGGCGGCCAGGACGCCGCCGCGCGAGCCGTCCTCGGACAACAGGGCGGCGATGCGCGGATCGACGAGGTGGCGGGCGGTGTCGTCGGCGCGCAGCATGAGATAGCGGAAGGGCGTGAGATGCGGCAGCGACATGACGCCGCCGTCCTCGGGCAGCAGATCCAGCGCGGACCGCGATTCCTGGTGTGCCCGTGGCAGATCGGCTATGCGGTGCACCACCGGGCTGACGCCGATCGCGAGCCGGATTCCGGCCGCCAGCAGTTTCTCCCGGGTGGCGCGCAACCTCTCGCACAGGTCATCGGTGCTGCCGTGGCGGCCGAGCGCGGGAATCGCGACCACCTCGGAATGATGCGATCCGGCCAGGGTGCGCAGGCCGTTCACGCCGATCCGCGCCAGTGCTGCCGAGGTGAGATGCATTGCGTCGGTATCTGTTCCGTGCATATCGAGCACCGCGGCCGTGACCACCACCATCGGCGCGTCCGGTTCGACGCCGAGGCCGAACCCGTGCGCCAGCGACAGCTGCGGGCCGCGATCGGGCAGCGTGCCGCCGAGCAGGGCGTCCAGCAATTCGCGGCTGCCCGTACCGTTTTCGGACTGGTACTGCTGGAATTCCAGGTAGGCATTGGCGGCCTGGGTGCTGATCAGATCGCAATACCTGTTGAGCGGCACCACCATCGACAGCGCCGCCTCGCGATCGTCCTCGGAGTCGCCGGCGTAGTTCATCAATGACTTCCACAGCGCCTGCTGCCCCAGCCGGAAGGCATTGATGTAGTCCATGAGCGTGAGCCCCGCCCGTGCGCGCCGCGCCGCCGCCCGCCGGATGTGGGCGAAGTCGCCGGCGGTGACCTTGCGGTCCTCCAGCAGCGCCCCGAGCCCGGCCCGGCACAGCTGGGCGAGCTGATCGTGCACATCGGCGTAGAAGGACTCGTCGCGTGCGGCATAGGCGGGAATCTGACCCATGATGGCCGAGACGCCGATATCGGCCATGTCGTTCACCTGGTCGAAGAGCCGGCTCACGATGCGGGTGCGCGCCGCCAGGACGCTCTCGGAGTGATTCGCGATCGCGGCCGATTGTGATCCGGCATACATGGGACGGGATTAATCCACGTCGGCCCCGGCGTGTCAACGCGAGCGCGCCCGCCGACCATGTCCACGGGAGACAAATGCCGCCCGCCAAGTTGGTCCTTCGCGTCCAATGTGCGGGCTGACCTGCGACTTTACGCTGAGCGAGTTCTATCCCTCCGGTCGGAGCCGCGGCTCGCGGACCGTACCGATCTCAGCTCGCCGGTTGCGGCGGGCCGGAGGACGCATGCTCGAAATCTCCCAATTGACGCTCCGCTTCGGCGGGATCACCGCGCTGCAGGATGTCGGCTTCGGTGTGGCGGCCGGCGCCATGGTCGGGCTCATCGGGCCCAACGGCGCGGGCAAGACCACGCTGTTCAACTGCCTGACGCGGCGCTATACGCCCGATGCCGGGACGCTCGCCTACGAGGGCGCGTCACTGCTGGCACAGCCGCCGTATGCCCTCGCCGGTCTCGGGATCGCCCGGACCTTCCAGAATCTCGGGCTCTTCCAACGCTTGTCGGTACGCGACAACGTGCTGGTCGGGGCGCATCATCGGGCGCGGGGCGGATTCCTGTCCACGGGTCTGCGGCTGCCCGGAGTGCGCCGCGCGGAAGCGGGGTTGCGGGCGGAGGCCGACGAGCTGCTGCGGCGGCTCGATCTGGCCGATGTGGCCGATCGCCCGGCCGCCGGGCTGCCCTTCGGCACGCTCAAGCGCATCGAATTGGCGCGGGCGCTGGCGGTGCGGCCCCGGCTGCTGCTGCTCGACGAACCGGTCAACGGCCTCAGCCACGGCGAGGTCGACGAGTTCGCGGATCGGCTGCGGGCGCTGCGCTCGGACTTCGATCTGACCGTGATCGTGGTCGAACACCACATGGGTTTCGTCATGAACACCTGTGATCGCGTGATCTGCCTGGAGTTCGGGCGGGTGATCGCCGATGGCGAACCCGAAGCGGTACAACGCGATCCGGCCGTGGTGGCGGCCTATCTGGGGAGCGCCGCATGAGCGAGCCGCAATTCCTGACCATCGACGATCTGCATGCCGGTTACGGCGGCGCGCGGGTGCTGCACGGCGTGGACTTCGGGGTGCGCCGGGGTGAGGTGTGCGCCATTCTGGGGCCCAATGGGGCGGGCAAGACCACGCTGCTGTGGGCACTGTGCGGAATGGTGAAGGCGCGCGGCGAGATTCGCCTCGATGGCACCGAGATCACCGGTCGCGCACCCGAATCCGTGGCGCGGCTGGGCGTCGCCCACGTGCCTGAGGGCCGGGGCACCTTCACCGCCTTGACCGTCGAGGAGAACCTGCGCGTCGGAGCCTACACCCAGCGCGATCGCACCCGCGTCGAGGCCGATCTGGCTCGGGTCTTCGACTTCTTCCCCATCCTGCGGGACAAGTTGCGCGAACCCGCGGGCGGGCTGTCCGGCGGGCAGCAGCAGATGCTGGCCATCGGCCGCGCGCTCATGCTGCGGCCCCGGCTGCTGCTGCTCGACGAACCGTCGCTGGGACTCTCGCCCCTGGTCACCCAGGAGCTCTTCCAGATCGTGCACACCATCAATGCCGAGGAGCGCACCACCGTGATAGTCGTCGAACAGAATGCGCACCTGGCGCTGGAAGTCGCCCATCACGCCCATGTGATCGAGAGCGGCCGGATCGTCTTGTCCGGCACCGCGGCTCAGATCCGCGCGGACGAGCAGGTGGCGCGGTCCTACCTCGGATATCGGGTGTGATGTGGCCGGGCTACTGCAACAGATCATCGAAGGGCTCAGTGCCGGGGCGATTTACGCCGGGCTGGCGCTGGCCATGGTGCTCATCTACCGGTTCACCGGGATCGTCAATTTCGCGCAGGGCGAGCTGGCCATGTTCTCGGCCTTCCTGGCCTGGCAGTGCGTCGAGGCGGGAATGCCGTTCTGGCAGGCCCTCATCGTGGCGCTCGCGGTGTCGTTCCTCGGGGGCATGCTCATCGAGCGGGTGGTGATCCGCCCGGTCGAAGGCGCACCCGAACTCACCCTGGTGATCGTCACCGTCGGCCTCTACTTCTTCGTCAACGCGGCGGCCGGCTGGATCTGGTCGTATCAGGTGAAGTCCTTCCCGAATCCGTTCCCGGACGGGGCATTACGGGCCGGTGGCGTCACCGCCGGATACGGCAGCCTCGGCGTGATCGTGGTCGTCGCCCTGGTGATGGCGTTCATCTATCTGCTGTTCCGCTACACCAAGATCGGCCTGGCCATGCGGGCGGTGGCGAGCAATCCGGTATCGGCCCGGCTCTCCGGGATTCGCGTCGGGCTGGTGCTGGCGCTCGGCTGGGGTCTGTCCGCGCTGGTGGGCGCGGTGTCCGGGGTGCTGTCGGCGCCCGTGCTGTTCCTCGAACCCAACATGATGGGAGGGGTTCTCATCTACGCCTTCGCCGCGGCCACCCTGGGTGGCTTCGACAGTCCGGGCGGCGCGGTGGCCGGTGGGCTCATTGTCGGCGTCGCCGAAACCCTCACCGGCGCTTACGTGGACGTCATCGGCACCGAGCTCAAGATCGGCGTGCCGCTGGTGATCATTCTCGGCGTGCTGCTGCTGCGGCCGCAGGGGCTGTTCGGGCGAGCGGTGGTGGAGCGGGTATGAACCACCGGCATTCGATCGCCATTGCCGCGCTGCTGGCGCTGGCCTGCTACGCGCCGTTCCAGCTCTCGCCGTTCCACACCTTCCAGCTGTCCATGGCGCTGGTGTACGCCGTCGCGCTGCTCGGCATGAATCTGCTTGTGGGACAGACGGGTCAGATCTCGCTCGGGCACGGGGCCTTCCTCGCGGTCGGCGCGTACGCCACCGCGGTCATGCTGGATCGCTGGGACGCACCGCACATCGCGACCCTGCCCGTGGCGGCCGGGCTGACCTTCGTGCTCGGTCTGGCGCTGGGGATTCCGGCGCTGCGGTTGCGGGGGCTGTATCTGGCGCTGGTCACCCTCGCCATCGCCATCTTCCTGGTGCCGCTGCTCAAACGCTTCGAATCGCTGACCGGCGGGTCCATGGGGCTGACGGTGCCGAAGCCGGAGGCGCCGGAATGGACGGGGCTGGCCGAGGATCAGTGGCTGTATTTCCTGGCGCTGGGCGTCGCGGTGGTGAGCTTTCTGTTCGTCGCGGGCGTGCTGCGGTCGCGAGTCGGACGGGCGCTCAACGCCATTCGCGATCATGAGACCGCGGCGGAGGTCATGGGCGTGCGGCCCGCGCAGTACAAGACCCTCGCCTTCGCCTGGAGCGCGATGTTCGCGGGCATGGCCGGGTGCGTCTACACCTGGGTGATCGCCTATGTCTCACCGGATTCCTTCGCCACCGGGCTGTCCATCACGCTGCTGGCGGGACTGGTGGTGGGCGGGCTCGGCTCGCTGTGGGGACCGCTGCTGGGCGGCTTCTTCGTCATGTACGTCCCCAGCCTCGCCCAGGACGTCAATCAGGCCGCGCCCGGCGTGGTGTTCGGGCTGCTGCTCATTGCCGTCATGTACCTCGCGCCGACCGGATTGGCCGGGCTCGCCACCCGATCGGCGGAGTGGATCGGAAGTTTCGTTCGGAAAGGGAAAACCAATGCGCACTAAGGCCATTCGCGTCATCGGAGCCGCGGCGGCCGTGCTGCTCGCGGCCACCGCCTGCGGCGGGCGCGGCGAGAGCGGCGACTCCGTCGCCCAGGGCGACTGCAAGGGTCAGCAGACCGTCGGCATCACCGATACGAGCATCAAGCTGGGCGGGGTGTATCCGCTGTCCGGGCCGGCCTCCGCCTTCGGGGAGATTCCCAAGGGCGCCCGGGCCTACTTCGACTACCTCAATGCCGAACAGGGCGGAATCAATGGCCGCACAGTCGAATATCTGGTGCGCGACGACGGCTACCAGCCGCCCAAGACCGTGGAGGAGGTGCGGCGGCTGGCCGAACAGGATCAGGTGTTCGCCATCTTCCCGACCCTCGGCACCTCCACGTCCTCGGCGGTCTGGGACTACCTGAACCAGCGGCAGGTGCCGCAGGTCTTCGTGCTGGGCGGTGCGACCAAGTGGGGTTCGGATACCGATCATCCCTGGACCATCGGCTGGCAGCCGAGCTATCGGGCCGAGGGGCGGGCGTTCGCGGAGTACGTGAAGAAGGAGAAGCCCAATGCCACCGTGGCGGTGCTGTTCCAGAACGACGACTTCGGAAAGGATCTGCGCGACAGCTTCACCGAGGCCGTGAAAGGCAGCGGCGTCTCGGTGGTGGCCGAACAGAGTTACGAGGTCACCGATCCCACCGTCGATCCGCAGCTGCGCAATCTGGCCAATGCCAATGCCGATGTGCTGCTGAACTTCTCGACGCCCAAGTTCGCCTCCCAGGCTCTGGCCGGTGACGCCCGCAATCCGGACTGGAATCCGCTGCACATCGTGTCCATGGTGGCCAATTCGGTGAGCGTGCTGAAGCCGGTCGGCTTCGAGAACGTGCAGGGCGTGGTGTCGGGCGCGTTCACCAAGGACGCGGCCGATCCGGGGCTGGCCGAGGATCCGGCCATCAAGCTGTACAAGGAGAAGCTGGGCAAGTACGCGCCCGGTGCGGATCCCACCAATAACTACACCCTGATCGGCTGGGCCGCCGCGGACAGCTTCCGCAAGACCCTCGAGGCCGCGAAATGCCCCACCCGCGAAGGACTTCGCGATGCGGCGCGCTCACTGTCCGGCATCAGCATCGACACCCTGCTGCCCGGCATCACGCTGAAAACCGGGAAGGGCGACGCCTTCCCGATGGAGGCGGTGCAGATCCAGCGTTTCCAGAACGACCGCTGGTCCCACGTCGGCGCCGTCATCGACACCGGCAAATAACCCCCTCCCCAGCGTTGCCGCCGGACGCCGAACACCTTGCCGGCCCCGGCCAACGGCACGAAGGCCCCCTGACTCCTGCCCCGAGTCAGGGGGCCCGAGTGTGCCCGAGCCCCTGACACACCACCCCCGATTCGGCCACCCCCGCCGGCGAACAGGTACCGTGACCCCGCTTGGAGTTCGATGTACCGCAATCTGGTGAAGGTCGAAGGGAGCCCACTGGCGTGCACGATCAGCGGCCGGAGCCTTCCCTCACTCGGGCAACAGTTCTCGTCCTGGCTCTCACCGCCCCCCTGGCGCTGGTCCTGGTAGCGGTCACCTGTGACCCCTGGCTCCCCAACGTGGGCATCCTCGTAGGCGGCATGGACGTCCACGTCTACCGAGACGGCGCCTTCCGCATCCTCCACGACATCCCCCTCTACACCGAACCCACCTTCCGCGGCCTCCAGTACACCTACACCCCCTTCTCCACCCTCGTCTTCACCTTCTTCTACCTGATCCCCTGGGCCTGGGTGAACACGGTCTGGCTCTGGATCAACCTGTCCATCCTCGCGCTCTGCGTCCTGATGTGCTGGCGCATCCTCGGCTACCGCCCAACCCCCAAACTCGTCACCGCCAGCGTCCTACTGGCAACGACCTGCATCTTCCTGGAGCCGGTCCGAACCACCCTCTTCTTCGGCCAAATCAACCTCCTCCTCATGCTCCTGGTCCTCTGGGACTTCTCCCGCAAAGACCAGTCCCTCCTCCGAGGCATGGGCGTAGGCATAGCCGCCGGCATCAAACTCGTCCCCCTCTACTACATCGTCCAATACCTCGCCCTCCGCCAATGGCGATCCGCCGCCACCGCCTGCGCCGTCTTCCTGGCAACGGTCCTCGCCTCCTGGATCCTGCTCCCCGCCGACTCCCGCGAATACTGGACCTCAACCTTCTTCGAGTCGAGCCGAATCGCCCCCGACACCCACCCCGCGAACCAATCCCTCCGCGGCGCATTGGCCCACCTCACCGGCAACGCCGCCCCCCTCTGGCTGTGGGTCCTGATAGCCGGTGCAGTCACCGTAGTGAGCCTGTTCGTCACCACCCGCCTCTACGAACAAGGCAACCCCCTCCTCTCCATCACCCTCACCGGCCTCACCGCCTGCGCTATCTCCCCCTTCTCCTGGGGCCACCACTGGGTCTGGTTCATCCCCCTGCTCGTCTACCTGATCCACCGAGCCCAATCCAACCCCCGCTGGTGGCTCGCGGCCCTCGCCCTCTACCTCAGCACCAGCGCCTGGACCTACACCTACGCCCCCGGCCAAGTAGCCGTCGGCCTGTTCCTCTTCCCCCCGTCCTGGCCCATCGCCCCACTCCTGCTGAACATCTACTCCCTGATCTACCTGATCACTCTCACCGCCGCCGCGATGATCACTGTCCGACGTGATCGACTGCACCCGGGCTGCACAACTCCGTCGTCGTTTCAACGATTGCGATAGTCGCCGGCACCGCGCAGGAACGGATTGTCGACGCAGAGCGCCTTTTCGACGATCGTCTCGACATCGGCGTCGGTGTAGTTATCGGGCAGGCCGAGCCCGAGCGCGTCGAAAAGATCGCGAGCCTCGGCGACGCTCGGCTCGGGCCCCAAGGGCACCGTCGAAGCCCGGTCCATGGGCACCTTTCGAGCCTCGGCAAAACTCGTCCGCAGCTCGATGCTCCACGAATCGTAGTAGGGCTGGCCCTTTTCCACGATCATCGCAGGAAAACGCGGACCGCGCGTGGTGACTATCAGGCATTGCGAGGACAAGTCCCAGCGCACCGTCGAGACCACTGACGTCAATCCGATCTCGATATCCAGCAGGTGCGTGGCACGCTGCTTGTACCAGCAAGCCGCGAAAATCGTTGCATACGACTCGATTTGCGTGCCCATCCCGCTCCATGTGTGGGCATCGTCATCGGCTCCGTCGGCCAGCGATCGATACAGTCGCGCGAATCGCTCACAGGCCTGAAGGTCGGTGGGATCGAGGATCTCCATTCGCACCAGCAACTCTCGGCGAACGTGCACGGCATGCCGGACGCAGTGCGGCAACGTCACGACCCGGTTGAAGGCACCCGTACCGCCCTTGAAGATCCAGCGATCGGTATCACCACGCGCCTGCTCCAAGGCATCCGATACTTCTGCGCCACTGGCGAATCGAACGGCCGCAAAGCTCTCCATTGTGCGCTGCGTACTGGTCATCAGGCCCTCCAACTGGCCGATGCGATCAACGCACTCACGCATATGCCCCAGCGCTGCATTGGCTTCACCGACGCTTCGCAGCATCTCGGCATTCACCGTCTCCTGCCGCCACCGATCACGAAGCACCGCAAGGGCAACGACGGCCAGCGTCAGCGGAATGACCTTGCTGACCAGATCGACAGATACCAACCCGACGAGACCCAGCGCACTCATAGCCACCGCAAGGCCGATGGCGATCGATCCCTCCGCGTTGGCCTTTACCCACAGCAGATCTGCCCGCAGCCGCGTCGCCAATCGCCCCATCGCACTCGAGTCCTTGTCAAATCGCCAGCAGAATGCATGCGCCGGTTTATCCTGGTGACAGCGACCTGCTCATTTCCACGGTAAGTCCGCAGGCGCAAACTCTTAGTCCCAGTGGCCGATGCCGACCACAGTACCGGGATATCTCTGTGGGCGATCCGTCAATTAGAAC
The DNA here is from genome assembly GCF_042672265.1 of Nocardia sp. NPDC127526. NCBI lineage: Bacteria > Bacillati > Actinomycetota > Actinomycetes > Mycobacteriales > Nocardiaceae > Nocardia > Nocardia sp. NPDC127526. The sequence continues at coordinate 29,097 of NZ_JBHXVO010000015.1, forward strand.
GGATGCGGCTCATGTTGAGGCGATTCCACGCCAATCTGGAATGGGTCAAGAACAACGCCGAGGGTTTGGTTGCCCTTCTTCTTGCTACTTCGATAGCGTTCTGGGGCTCATAGATTTGATACCAACCGATCTGGTTAATAAGGTCATACCTCTCACGCTCGGAGTGATAGCGTTCTTCCTTCTCCGGGATCGATGGCGCCAAGAGCGGGAAACCGCCGAAAGCCGGCGCATGGCCGCCGAGATCGTGGAGAGGCTCGATCGAGTACAGGAGCAGACGGAACGCGCAGGCATTCGATTCGCAACCGGTGCCGAGGTCACGGAATCGTTGAAATCGGCACTGGTAGACAGCAATCGCTTGACCTTCAGAGGCGGAACCGGAACCTACACTCGTGTCGAAACTCTTCCGAAGCTGATCGGACACGCTAGAGGCAGACGAGACCTAACGGTACGACTGGAAATTCTCAGCCCCGATCACGCTGCTTGCAACCGCTACGCCGAGCTCTACAAGTCGCTGGCCGACGAGGGCGACGACGCACAGACTTGGACTGCCAAGGGAACTCAGATCGAGGTGTTTGCAACAATTTTGGCCGTCTGCTGGTACAAGCAGCGGTCCGGGCATCTGCTGGACATCGAGTTGGCGCTGACTTCCAGGGAGTCGATGTTCCGCTTCGACCTCACCTCCGAATACTTGATCGTGACACAGCGCGGGCCGAGATACCCCGCAATGATCGTGAAAAAGGGGCTGCCCGAATATGATTCGTGGAGTATCGAGTTGCGGACCAGCTTCAACGCGAGCGAACGAGTGCCCCTGGAGAGGGCGTCCGCGGTGGCGCTGAGCAGAGAACCCACCGTCCCCGAAGTGCGCGCCCTGTTCGAAATCCTCGGTTTGGATCTTCCGGCCGATTTCGACGAAACCGATGTCCGAACGATCATCAGCAAGGCACTGAAGCGGGAGAGCAACCCCAACCCGGCAGGTCTCGGGGACTGAGTGGGCGAGTCAGGGGCCGACTGGGGTGAGGATGACGATCGGGATCGGCCAGGCGACCTTGGCTTGGAGATCGTTCAGGAAATCCCAGTGTTCGACTTGGTTGTCCCAGAGTCTGGTTCGCTCGTGATCGGTGGCTATCGCTGCGGTTACCGGGAGGGTTTCGGTGCCGACCTCGACCTCGGCGTGGGGGTGGGCGAGGAGGTCGTGGTACCAGTTGGGGCCGTTTTCGCGGCCGTCGTCGGCGGCGAAGACGATCAAGCGGTCGGCGTCGCGGGCGTAGCCGAGGGGGAGGGTGCGGTGGGCGCCGGTGGTGGGGGTGGTGGTGAGGAGTAGGACGTCGAGGTGGGCGTAGGGGCCGCTGAGTTTTCCGGCGTTGGCGCGGAACTCGGCGATGATCTCCTGGTTGGACACTCGCCGATGGTAGTCATAGATGCGCCAGTGCCGGCGACCGTGCAGTGACGAGTCAGGAGGCTGTCCGTTTTGCAACGCGAAGGGGTACGAAAACTGGTCGAATCGCCTCGGTTTCAGCGGTTCGTCATTGCGGTGATTCTGGTCAATGCGGTGGCGTTGGGGGCCGAGACTTCCGAGTCGGTGATGGTGGTCGGGGGCGGGGTGGTTCGGCTGGTCGACACGATTGCGCTCGTCATATTCGTTGTCGAGATGCTGCTCAAGTTGTACGGCTATGGGCTCGCTTATTTTCGAGATCCCTGGAACTGCTTCGATTTTCTCGTTGTAGCCGTGGCGTTGCTGCCCGCGACCGGCGGGCTGTCCGTGCTGCGGGCCTTCCGCATACTTCGGGTGCTGCGGCTGGTTTCGGCGACCCCGAGTATGCGGAAGGTGGTGGCGAGCCTGCTCGCGGCCCTTCCGGGCATGGGATCGATTCTCGGGCTGCTCGCCGTGGTGCTGTACGTGGCAGCCGTCACGGCGACCAAACTGTTCGGCACCGTGACCCCCGAATACTTCGGCAGTCTCGGCACTTCGATGTGGACGCTCTTCCAAGTAATGACCGGCGAAGCCTGGCCGGATATCGCGCGCACGGTCATGGACGAGAAGCCGCTCGCGTGGATCTTCTTCCTCGTCTACATCCTCGTGTCGACATTCGTGGTGCTCAACCTCTTCCTCGCCGTAATGGTCAGCGCCGCAGAGGATGTCCGCGCCGACGAGAACCGCGAGCACACCGATCGGCATGCCCGGGACGACGTCTCGGCTGCGATCCTCGCCGAGCTGGCGGCGCTGCGCGCGGAACTCCGCTCCTCACGTCCCGGTCCGGCCACCGCCGTCAGCACCAACCCGGCCCGCAGTCGCCGCCACCTCGACGACACCGAAATCGCGCACGCCGTCGCCCTCTACCGCCAAGGCCGGCCCTTGGCCCACATAGCCGACCGAATCGGCGTCACCCACACCACGCTCCGTGACACCCTCCAGCGCCGCCGCGTCCTCCGCCACGAAACCCCCACCCGCCGCACCTGAAACCGATGAATTCGATGAGCGCGCGCGGTCTACACCTACAGCACGCATTCTGCGAACAAGGTTTTGGGAGGTCCCATGAGCACCACAGCATTACCGCCCGTCGTCGACGCCGACACCTGGCAGCGTGAACTCGACGCCCTGCGTGTCCGCGAAAAGGCCGCTACCCGCGAGCTCGACGCCATCGCCGCCCAGCGCCGCCGCCTGCCCATGGTCGAAATGCCCGACTACACCCTCGAGGGCGAAGAGGGCCCGGTCCGGCTGGCCGACATCTTCGCCGGCACATCACAACTGATCGTCTACAACCACATGTGGTTCCCCGGCGAGGAATGGCAATGCGGCGGCTGCACCGGATTCACCTCGCAATTCACCCGCCTGGAGTTCCTGGACAACTACGACGCCCGCTTCGTCATCGTCACCCAGGGCCCGATCGACGAAGCCCTCGCCTACAAACGCCGCGTAGGCAACAAGATGACCTGGTACTCCACTGCGAACAGCCCCTTCGGCACCGACGTCGGCGCCCCACCCGGCGGCGGCTTCGCCGTCAACGTCTTCCTCCGCGACGGCGACACCGTCTACCGCACCTGGCACACCAACGGCCGCGGCACCGAACAACTCAGCCACTCCTTCGCCCTGATCGACCTCCTCCCCTACGGCCGCCAAGAGGAATGGCAGGACTCCCCCGAAGGCTGGCCCCAATCCCCCACCTACAGCCGCTGGAGCAGCTCCAAGGACATCGCCGCCGCTTACGGCGAACCCAACGGCGCCGCCTGAGCACACGAAACGGCCCGGTCCTCCCGGACCGGGCCGCTCGCGTCCTCCTACCGCGTCACGCGAAGGCCCCGAAAATCGAATTGATCAGCCCGACGATCGCCGTAGCCAGATCCAACCCGCTTCCGACCACCCCGGACCCACTGTTGAGGACCGAGGAACCCGCGTCTCCGATAAAGCTAGCCATTTCAAACCACCTGTACTGCTCGGGAATTGTTGGGGTGCAGAAAAGCTAGCACCGACAATTTCTCCGACCAGCCGACAGCCTCAACATCGCGCAATACGATCAGAATTCGCAAAACCATATCATCTATCAAACCAGAGGCTTCACCAGCAGCTATAGCGCAAGCGCATGAAACCTCCACGCCATCTGGTTGGAATTAAATTAACCCTCAGTTCAACACCCATTCTTTTATTCTCCTCGAGCAAAATAATCGACGATTGCGTATCGAATTGGATAAACACCGCAATCCCGACAATTTACCGCTGAAGACGGCTGGCCAGCCTGAAATCTCAATACCATCCGCCCCGGTCACGGCTCGTTTCGTTCAGGTTCGGGGCGCGCGTCCACTCGATGAGGATGCCAATCACCAGGAACGCGCCCACCCCGGCCCACCAGCCAGCGGTGAATCCGAGCAGCAGCCCGCCGAACAGGCATGCCAGCGCACCCAGCGCGCACGTCCAACGCAGGATCCGGAAGCCCATGCCCCCATTGTGCGCTCGGGTACGGAGCGAGATGGCCGCTCTACGAATGCCGGACGTCGTATGAGAAAGGCCCCGACCTACTGGTATCAGGTCGGGGCCTTGGTGGAGCTGCCGGGAATCGAACCCGGGTCCTCCGCCGCATCTTCAGGGCTTCTCCGTGTGCAGTTCGCTATGCCTCTGCTCGGATCTCTCGGTCACGCGAACAAGCCGAGATGACGATCCCAGCCGCTGTTAGGTGTCCCGTCCGACGCCGCGGCCGCGTCGGACGGTAGAGCCCTCTAGCTGATGCCAGGGACCGGGTCGAGGGCGAACCCGGGCTGACAGACACGCTTCGTTGCTTAGGCAGCGAGAGCGTAGTCGCGCTGATGAGAATCGGCGCTTATAGGGTTACAGCGACGCTTATACGGTGGTCTCCTGCCTGCACCGACACGCTTCCCCTGAATCAACGTACGCAGTCGAAACCGTTCAGCCCCGTCTTCGTTCACTGATTCAGAACGATCCCGGCTTTCACCGGGACACCAATGGTAACACCGCGCAAACGTCGGATCATCCCAATATTCGCGCGTCGAGCGGCGGATCCGCTACCAGGGCAAACGGTCAGCCGCTCATGCCCTTGATGCGGCGGCCCACCTCGCGGGTGACCTCGCGCTCGACGGTGCGACGCAGCTGATCCTGCCGCTTGTCGTAGTCCTGCTTGCCTCGGGCGAGAGCCAGCTCGACCTTGACCTTGCCGTCGGAGAAGTACATCGACAGCGGCACCAGGGTCAGGCTCGACTCCTTGGTCTTGCCCAGCAGCTTGTCGATCTCGCGGCGGTGCAGCAGCAGTTTCCGGGTCCGGCGCGGCGCGTGGTTGGTCCACGAGCCGTGCGAGAACTCGGGCACGTGCAGGTTGCGCAGCCAGACCTCGCCGTCGTCGATGCTGGCGTAGGCATCCACCAGCGAGGCTTTACCCTCGCGCAGGCTCTTCACCTCGGTGCCGACCAGCGCGATCCCGGCCTCGTAGGTGTCGATGATCGCGTAGTGGTGCCGCGCCTTGCGGTTGGTCGCGATGACCTTGCGACCCTTCTCTTTCATACAGACACCGCCTTCATAACGTCCAACATTAATGGCCCGTGCCAACCGAATATTCCGGGAGTCGCCCGGAGGTCGCTACCTCCGGGCGACCACGGGCCCGGTCACGCGCCCTCGCGCGGGTCCAGGACGATCTGCGTGCCCGGCGCGGCGGCGACCTGCAGGGTGCGCAGGCGCAGCAGGACCGGGTTGTCGTCGAGCAGCTTGGCGGTATTGGCCAGCGACCGCAGGGCGGCGGCCTCGGCGCGGGCCCGCTCCAGCTCGGCGCGGCCGCGCTCCCGGGCGAGGACCGTCTCCAGAGCGGCCTTGCGCAGCTCGCCCGGCAGCATGAGGTCCTTGGCACGCATGCTGGTCACGGTGATGCCGAGTTCCTCGACGGCGGACGCGACCGGTCCGGTGCCATTGGCCAAGAGGGAACGATCGGCGACGAGTTCGTCGAGGGTGTGCGCCGCGACCAGATCCCGGCCGGCTTCTTGCACCTCGCTGTAGAGCACCTGGTCGGCATACTGCGCGCCGGTGGTGAAGGCGACGGGATCGGTGACGACCCAGTCCACGACGAAGCTCACCCGCAGCGAGAGCCCGTCCTTGGTCAGCAGTTCCTGTCCGGTGACCTGGAGCAGCCGTGGCCGCATGTCGACGCACACCAGCGTGCAGCGCTCCTCGTCATAGCGGTGCCGGCCCGGCTCCAGCACCGTTTCCAGGGCTCCGTCGCGGTACAGCAGGGTGCGCTGCCAATCCATGACCGTCGTATAGGTCTTCGTGAACAAAGTCTTCGTGAACATTCCCGATCTCCTTCCCCCGCTTGGCATCCGGCCCCGAACGGATACGCCCCGCCCGGCCACGACGGCGCGGCGGGGGCCTCCCCCGTCCGAGGACGGAGAGCCCGCAGAGCCACGCCGTCGCATGCGACCGGGCAGGGCGTATCGCTACAAGGATTCGAACCTCGGCGGATCGCTCCGCTTCACCAGTTAGAAAGAGCCGCCCCGACACGGGGTACGCGATCCGGAGATTCCGGGGCGCCCCTTGGTACGGCCGAGATCAACGGTAACGACCGCATCCGCCCGCACGCCAACGATTTTCCGCACCCCTGAAACGAGAAAAACCCTCCAGCCAGTGGCTGAAGGGCCTTCACAGTAGTCCCGACGGGATTTGAACCCGCGCTACCGCCTTGAGAGGGCGGCGTCCTAGGCCGCTAGACGACGGGACCAGGTCGCTCGCTGCGATCCGTGGACCGCGGCAGCTCCGAAAGCTTATCCTGCCGACGCCCAGCAACCAAATCCGCTGACCAGGCCGCTGTGATCACCGAACTCCGGAGCGGAGCCTCAGTGCACCCAATCCTTCAGCGGTCCGGTATCCAGAACGACACCGACCGGATCAGGCAGTTCTGCGGATGCACCGAAGGGAACAGTTGCGATCAGCTCGTAACGACCGTCGTTCGGCTTGCTGTGCACCTTCAGCACGCAGGCATCCCGATCGATCAGCAAGTAGACCGGGATACCGGTCTCGGCATAGGCTCTCGGCTTCTCCTTCCGATCGCGGCGGTCGGTGTCCTCATCATCGGATGTCACCCCGACAACCATGAGGACCGGCGATGGATCGGCCCACTCACCTTGCCCAACAAAGGCATCGGCGTCGGCCAACACCGCATCGGGCCGTGCGCGGCCTTTCCGGTACCGGGCTACTTTCAGCCCCTGCTCCGGAGTCAGGAACAGTTCAGGACGGAGCGCTACAAAGATGCGAATCAACCACTGGAGAATACGACCGTGGTCGCCATCCGGCATCGCCTTCGCCCCCAGCTTTCCATCGATGAACTCGAGCCGCACACCCTCCGCGATACGATCGGCCGCCCGCGCAAGTTCCTCGAACTGCTCGGTCGTCATGAGCGACTCATGCACGGCGGTCATGTCCTCACGGTGCGGCGGCTTCGGCGCCGATCGACGGGAAATACGTAGCCAGGGTATCGCGACACACTGGTGCAGCGGCGGTTCGCACTCGACTCGCCGCTGGTGGCTGAGCTACGCATCCCTCCTGGACACCGTCAGCCCCACGCCCTGGGGTCTGGGGGCAGTTCGTCGAAGTCCGGCGGCGCTTCGTCCGGCCACGGGACCTCATCGAGGTGAGCCGCCGGTGGCGCGGGTTCGAACCTGGAGTTGCGCGGAGGTGTGGCCGTCCGCACCGTGGATCCGCCTGCACGGCCGCGCTCGCGGGCGACACCGCCACCGCGAGTGACGTTCGCATCCGGTGACTTCGGCGCCTTACCAGAGACGTCGAAGAGCTGGTCACCAGCCGTACCGCTGGGCTGCGCAGCCGATGCCGCCGGGGCGGGCCCGGCCGATTCGCCGGGTGCGGCCGGGGGCGATGCGGCGGGACCGGCACCGGCGGCGACGACTTCGAGGACGCCTTCGCCGTATTTGGCGCGTTTGGCTTCGCCGATGCCGGAGATGGTGCCGAGGTCGGCAATGGTGGCGGGTTTGCGGGAGGCGATTTCGCGGAGGGTGGCGTCGTGGAAGACGACGTAGGCGGGGACGCCCTGTTCCTTGGCGGTGGCGGCTCGCCAGGCTCGGAGTTTTTCGAAGAGGTCCGAGTCGCCCGGGGACATGTCGGCGGCGGCGAGGCGGGAGGCCTTGGCGGGCTTGGGGGTTCGGGCGGCCTTGGCGCGTTCCTGTTCGCGGCGGAGCATGACCTGGCGGCCGTCGAAGAGGACTTCGTTGCTGGATTCGGTGAGGGTCAGGACGCCGTAGTCGCCGTGGACGGCGAGCAGGCCCTGGGCGAGGAGTTGGCGGACCACGCCGCGCCATTCGATGTCGCGGAGTTCGGTGCCGACGCCGAAGGTTTTGAGTTCGTGGTGGGCGTGCTGTTCGACCTTGGGGTTGCGTTTGCCGAGGAGGATGTCGACGAGGTGGCCGGCGCCGAAGCTCTGGCCGCGTTCGCGCTTCAGGCGCAGGACCGTGGAGAGGAGCTTCTGGGCGGGAACGGTGCCGTCCCAGGATTCGGGGGCGTTGAGGCAGGTGTCGCAGTTGCCGCAGGCTTTTCCGGATTGGCCGAAGTAGGCCAGGAGCTGGGTGCGGCGGCATTGGACGGTCTCGCAGAGGGCGAGCATGGCGTCGAGGTGCAGCTGGAGCTGGCGGCGGTGGGCGGCGTCGCCGTCGGAGGAGTCGATCATCTTGCGTTGCTGCACAACGTCGCTGAGGCCGTAGACCATCCAGGCGGTGGAGGGCAGGCCGTCACGGCCGGCGCGGCCGGTTTCCTGGTAGTAGCCCTCGACGGACTTGGGGAGGTCGAGGTGGGCCACGAAGCGGACGTCGGGCTTGTCGATGCCCATGCCGAAGGCGATGGTGGCGCAGACGACCAAGCCGTCCTCACGCAGGAAGCGGGACTGATTGCGGGCGCGGGTGCGGTTGTCCAGGCCCGCGTGGTACGGCACCGCTTCGATGCCATTGGCGGTCAGGAAGGCGGCGGTCTTCTCCACCGAATTGCGGGACAGGCAGTAGACGATGCCCGCGTCACCGGCGTGCTCGTTCTGGATGAATGCCAGCAGCTGATGCTCGGGCCGGTTCTTGGCCTCGATGCGGTACTGGATATTCGGCCGGTCGAAACTGGCGACGAAGTGCCGGGCCTTGGTCAGATCCAGGCGCTCGGCGATCTCCTTGCGGGTCGCCTCCGTGGCGGTGGCGGTGAGCGCGATGCGCGGCACGTCCGGCCACCGCTCGTGCAGCACGGACAGCGCCAGATAGTCGGGCCGGAAATCGTGGCCCCACTGCGAGACACAGTGCGCCTCGTCGATGGCGAAGACCGAGATCTTGCCGCGATCGAGCAGCTGCGCCGTGGACTCCAGCCGCAGCCGTTCGGGCGCGAGGTAGAGCACATCCAGCTCCCCCGCCACGAATTGCGCCTCGACCGTGCGTCGTTCGTCCGGGAACTGCGTGGAGTTGAGGAAGCCCGCGCGCACGCCGACGGCGTTCAGCGCATCGACCTGATCCTGCATGAGCGCGATGAGCGGGGAGATGACCACGCCCACCCCGGGCCGCACCAGCGCCGGAATCTGATAGCACAGCGATTTGCCGCCGCCGGTGGGCATGAGCACCAGGGCGTCCCCGCCGGAGATCACCTGCTCGACGATCTCGCGCTGCGGGCCGCGGAAACTGTCGTACCCGAAGGTCTTCCGCAGAACCTCATGCGCCGCAACACTTCCGGCGTCCCCGACGGACTCGCTGACTCTGGCGGTCTCCACCTCCGGTGCACTCACGACGGCAATCCTACGGACACCACCCGACACCGGTCCTCTCTTCCGAACGTCCCCGCGAACTTCGCACCCCGACGCGCACTCTCGCATCCCTTATGCGCGGAATGCGAGAGTCCAACCGGGTGCGCGATCTCACTCGCGGACGTAATACCGCAGTGCGACATAGGCGGCGAGCGCCGCGAACCCGACACCGATCGGCGTGATGACCAAGGCCACCGCCGCGATGTCGTCACCCGTGATCCGCGGCAGGATCTGATCATTGAACAGACTGCCCAGCGCACGGTTGATCACCAGCGGTTGCGCGACGAACAAACCCGCCACCGCCAGCACCGAACCGACCAGTGCGGCCAGCACCGCTTCCAAGAGGAACGGCAACTGCGTGTACCACCGCGTCGCGCCCACCAGCCGCATGATCCCGACCTCGGTCTTCCGCGCCAGCGCCGCGACCTGCACCATATTCGCGATCAGCAGCAGGGCCGCCAGCGCCTGCAGAGCCGCGAGACCGAAGGCCGCATTGCGCAATCCGACGAAGAAGCTGACCAGCCGGTCCACGATGTCCATGTCATTGAGCACCGTCATGACCCCCTCCCGTTTGGAGAAGTCGTCATAGATGGACTTGTACTGCGTCACATCGTCGAGCTTGACCCGGAACGACGCCGGCAGCCCGTCCTTGCTGACCTCGTCGGCCAGACCCGGCTGATCCTTGAAGGTCGTCTCCTTGACCTCCTGCACCGCCTCCTGGCTGTTGACGAACTGCACGCTCGCCACATGGTCGTGCTGCTTCAGATCCACCAGCAGCGACTTGCATGGCTCCTGCGTGCAGTCCAGGTCGGTCCGCGACACGTTGTCGTCGAGATACAGCCGGATCTCGACCCTTTGGACGTAGTAGTCCTGAATCTTGTCCGCCATCCGCACCGCGAGCAGACCGCCGCCGAGCATGGTCAGCGAGACCGCGGTGGTGAGGATCATGGCGATGGTCATGGTGACATTGCGGTAGAGGCCGCGCGCGACCTCGCCGAAGAGGAATCCGAATCGCATTACCGGCCCACCCCGTACACGCCCATCTCCTCATCGCGAACCAGCCGGCCGCGATCGAGCTCCACCACCCTCCGGCGCATGGCGTCGACGATGGTGTTGTCGTGGGTCGCCATCACCACCGTGGTCCCCGTGCGATTGATCCGCTCCAGCAGCGTCATGATGTCCTGGCTGGTATCGGGATCCAGATTGCCGGTCGGCTCGTCGGCCAGCAGCACCAGCGGCCGGTTCACGAACGCGCGCGCCAGCGCCACGCGCTGCTGTTCACCACCGGACAGCTCGCCCGGCAGCCGGTCGGCCTTGCCCGCCAGCCCCACCATGTCGAGGGCCTCGGGCACCGCCCGGTCGATGAACCGCCGTGGCTTGCCGATCACTTCGAGCGCGAACGCCACATTCTGTTCGACCGTCTTCTGCTGCAGCAGCCGGAAGTCCTGGAATACGCAGCCGATGCGCTGGCGCAGCTTGGGCACCTTGCGCCCGGGTAGTTTGTCCACCCGGAAATCGGCCACCCACACCTCGCCGGTGCTGGGCTTCTCGTCCTTGAGCAGCAGCCGCATGAACGTCGACTTCCCGGACCCGGAGGGTCCGATGACGAAGACGAACTCGCCCTTGCCGATATCGACGGAGATGTTGTCCAGGGCGGGTCGCGTCGAGGTCTTGTAGGACTTGGTGACGTTCCGCAGGGTAATCACGGGGAGCCAGTGTAGCCACGACCGCGCGGCGCTCCATCGCACCGCGCGGCGGTAAATCAGCGGGGTTCAGGCTCCTTGGCGTCGGGTACCAGGTTGCTGAGCACCGTATTCGCAACGGGCGTGTAGCCCGGGGCGTTGGGTGTCTCCGGCTTGACGAAGGAGTAGAGCACGAACGTGGCGAGCCAGACTGTGATCAGGATCGCCGTGGACTTACGTGGTTTCGCTGTGGACTTACGCAGACTCAGTTTCACTCAAACCCTCCCGGCGGAGCGCCGCGGCTACCCGCACGCGCAGCTCGCGTCCGACTTCGAACTGTTTGCCCGGAAGCGTCCGGGCCACCATCTTGATGTTCATCTGGTCGACGGTGAGATCTTCGACACCCATGACGGTGGGCTCGTCCAGCAGCAGCGATTTCAGCTTGCGATCGGCGAACGCCTTCGCGCCGACATCGTGCAGGATCTCGTTGACCCGGTTGATGTCGGCGCTCGCGGGTACGGGCACGTCGATGGCGGCGCGAGCCCAATCCTTCGACAGGTTGGTAACTTTCACGATCTGACCGTTCGGAACCGTGATGACTTCTCCATCCGCGCTACGCAAAGTCGTGATGCGCAACGTCACGTCCTCAACCGTACCCTCGGCCTCCGCCGCGGATCCAGTGACCGAGATGCGCACGACATCGCCGTAGCCGTACTGCCTTTCGGTGATCAGGAAGAATCCGGCGAGCAGATCCTGCACGATGCGCTGGGCGCCGAAACCGAGCGCTGCGCCGAGCACCGCGGCCGGGGCGACCAGACCGGAGATCTGAAATCCCAAGCGCTTCAAGACTTCCAAAGCCACCAAGAAGTACACAAGGGACAAAACCACCCACGTGACCACCTGCGCCAGCGCATGCCGGTGCTTGGCCGCCTCCGTCCGCACCAGCGCATCGCTGCTGCGGAAGCCGGCGTCGATCTTGCGCGTGATCCGGTCGCGCACATAGGTGACGGCGCGACTGAACAGCATCGCGCCGACGATCAGCAGGACGATCTCGAGGCCGCTGGACCGGAACCAGTTTCCGAGATCGGATCCGGTGCCTGCGGCATAGATCGAGCTCATGTATTACCCCTGTGCTGTCTGCTGTTCCCGCATGCGCCAACGGATTCCGGATTCGATGAAAGCATCGATATCGCCATCGAGCACGGCGGACGGGTTGTTCACTTCGTAGGAGGTCCGCAGGTCCTTGACCATCTGGTAAGGGTGCAGCACGTACGAGCGCATCTGGTTGCCCCAGGACGCGCCCTCATTGGTCTTGAGCGCGTCCATCTGGGCGCGCTCCTCCTGCCGCTTGCGCTCCAGCAACTTGGCCTGGAGCACGCGCATGGCCGAAATCTTGTTCTGCAGCTGGGATTTCTCGTTCTGGCAGGTGACCACGATGCCGGTCGGGATGTGCGTGAGGCGCACCGCGGAGTCGGTGGTGTTGACGGACTGGCCGCCGGGACCCGACGAGCGGTACACGTCGACGCGCACCTCGTTCTCCGGAATCTCGATGTGGTCGGTGGTCTCGACGACCGGGAGCACCTCGACCTCGGCGAAGGAGGTCTGGCGGCGGCCCTGGTTGTCGAACGGGCTGATACGGACCAGTCGGTGCGTGCCCATTTCCACGGAGAGCGTGCCGTAGGCGTACGGCGACTTCACCGCGAAGGTGGCGGACTTGATGCCCGCCTCCTCGGCGTAGGAGGTGTCATAGATTTCGACCGGGTACTTGTGCCGCTCGGCCCAGCGCACGTACATGCGCATGAGCATCTGCGCCCAGTCGGCGGCGTCCACGCCACCCGCGCCGGAGCGAATATTGACCAGCGCCTCGCGCTTGTCGTACTCGCCGGACAGCAGGGTGCGGACTTCCATGGCTTCCACGTCCGCGTGTAGCGCGGCACGCTCGGCATCGGCGTCGGCGAGCGCCGCGGTGCGGTCCTCACCCTCCTCGGCCTCGGCCAATTCATAGAGCACCGGCAGATCCTCCAGCCGCTGCCGCAGCTCCTGGACCCGGCGCAGCTCGCTCTGCGCGTGCGACAGCTCACTGGTCACCTGCTGCGCGTGTTCCTGGTTGTTCCAAAGCTCCGGATCCGCCGCTTGATGCTCCAGTTCGTCGATGCGACGAGCCAGCTCATCGATATCGAGCACGGACTCGATGGTCTTCAGAGTCGTGTCGAGTTCGGCCAGATCAGCGGATACGTCAGGATGCACGAGAGTCAAGGCTACCGTTCCTTTCCAGGTCGGTGAAACAAGGGGAAATCGGCCGCAGTCGTGGCGGCCGGGTGCGGCGCAGGGGCCGCGGAAACGGTGCGCGGCGGGCGGCCCACGCGGAGTGGGCCACGCGCCGAACTCGACTCAAGTCGGGGCGGCCCGGCGGCCACGCCCTGGTGCGAGTGAGCGCGGCGCGTCCACCCGCGCGGGCTCACCGGTCTGCGGTGCGGGGCGACCGCCCGGCCTTCAACCAGCGACGGCGCGCAGGCTGCCCGGCTTGCGGCCGATCAGGCGATCCAGGGCGGCGGCGGTGGCTTCGTCGGCGGGCAGTTTGACGATCAGGTGCTGGTCGTCGTCGGCGGAGAGATCGAGGGTTTCCTGAGCCAGGCGCAGCGGGCCGGCCTCGGGGTGGTGGATGCGGGTGATGCTGTTGGTTTCGGGCAGGCCCGGGATGCGCTCGAGGCGGCTGGTGAATTCGTCACCGGCGGTGAGGGATAGCTCGTCGATGAGGTGTGAGACCACCGGGTCCGAACGGTACGGGCCGAATTTCAGGGTGGCGACCATCTTGTCGGCGGCGTGCTCCCAGTCCGGATGGGTCACGCGCGCTCGCGGGTCGGTGAAGATGTAGCGGGCGTAGTTGGCGGGCATGCCCTCGTCGAACAGACCGGTCGGGCCCATCACCGCGCGATAGCCGTCGGTGCAGGCCACGACCTCGCTGAGCCGGTTGATCACCGCGGCGGGCGCGGGCTCGAGCTGTTCGAGAATGGCCAGCACGGCCGGGCGCACCACCCGGGTCGGCGACAGGTTGCCGTTGCAGGTGAAACCGGGCGTGGCCGCCTTCGTCAGGCGATGCAGGTGGACTCGCTCGCTCGGAGTCATACCGAGCGCATTGGCCAGCGCCGTCAGCACCGCGGACGAGGGATGCCGGTCGCGCCCCTGCTCCAGCCGGGTGATGTATTCGACGCTCACCCCCGCTAAGGTCGCGAGCTCGGAGCGGCGCAGACCGGGGGTGCGCCGGCGCGGACCGGCGGGCAGCCCCACCTGTGCGGGCGAGACCGCCTCGCGCCGGACGCGCAAGAACAGGCCCAGCTCGTTATCGCTCACATCTCGACCGTAGCAAGGATCGCCAGGTGAACGCAGCCCGATTCGGGCGCTCAGACTGTCCCTGCCACTACCACTCTCAGCGAGGTCTCCCTACCGCCTTCCACGCCCAGCAGAGTCGTTGTCAGCGGCCGATCCGGTCGCCCGGAACTCGAAGGAGACCCCCAATGACCAGCACGCCCCTGCGCCTCGCGGTGATCATCGGCAGCGTCCGGGAAGGACGCTTCGGTCCGGTGGTCGCGAACTGGTATGCCGAACAGGCCCGCAAGCACGGCACATTCGAGATCGACCTCATCGATCTGGCCGACTACCCGCTGCCGCACGCCCTGCCCGCGGTGTCCCCGCTCATGGAACCGAACCCGGTGCGCCCGGCCGGCACCGAGGAACTGGCCGAGCGGCTGGCCGCGGCCGACGCCATGGTCATCGTCACCCCCGATATCAACCGTTCCTACCCGGCGTCCCTCAAGACCGCCATCGACTGGCACTACACCCAGTGGCAGCACAAGGCGATCGGCTTCGTCGGCTACAGCGGCAATAGCGGCGGCCTGCTCGCCATCGAGCACCTGCGCCAGGTCTTCAATGAACTGCACGCCCACACCGTCCGCGAATACGTGTCCTTCCCCCGCTTCTACCTGCACTTCGCCCCCGACGGCAGCCTCCTCGACCCCGCCGGCTTCGAACAGGCCGCCGACGAGATGCTCGACCGGATGCACTGGTGGGCAAGCGCACTCGCCGCCGCCCGCACCCTCCCCGTGTCCGCCTGAATGTGAAACAGCACCGACCGGGAACTGGTGGCGGGGCCTGCTCGGCCGATGCCGCCACAGTTTCCCGGTGATCGCTTGACCAGCAGCGAGAGTGCCGGAAGTTCGCTGCCGGCGCGCGGGGGCTGGGCGGAGCGGCTAACGTTTGGCGGGTGACCGCATATGACGCTGATCTCGAACTTGCGCTGAAGCTGGCCGATGCGGCCGACGCCATTACCCGGGACCGGTTTCTCGCGCTGGATCTGAAGATCGACTCGAAGCCGGATCTGACGCCGGTATCGGATGCCGATCTGGCCGTCGAGCGGGAGATTCGCGACATTCTGGGTGCGGACCGGCCGGGGGATCTGGTGCTCGGGGAGGAGTTCGGCGGGGATGCCGAATTCGCCGGGCGGCAGTGGGTCATCGATCCGATCGACGGGACCAAGAACTTCGTGCGCGGCGTGCCGGTGTGGGCCTCGCTCATCTCACTGCTGGAGGACGGTGTGCCGGTGGTGGGCGTGGTGAGCGCGCCGGCGCTGTCGCGGCGCTGGTGGGCGGCGTCGGGGGCGGGTGCGTGGACCAGCTTCGAGAAGGGCGAGGCGCGGGCCATTTCGGTGTCGGCGATCGCCGAGCTGGGTGCGGCCAGCCTGGCCATTTCCAGCCTGTCCGGGTGGCGGGCGCTGGGGCGGCGGCACAAGCTGCTCACGCTGACCGATGAGGTGTGGCGGGTGCGCGGGTACGGGGACTTCTTCGGGTACACGCTACTGGCCGAGGGCGCGGTGGACATTGTCACCGAACCCGAACTGTCGCTGTGGGATATGGCGGCGCTGGACATTCTGATCCGGGAGGCCGGGGGCACCTTCACCTCGCTCGACGGCGAGCCGGGGCCGCACGGCGGCAGTGCGGTGGCCACCAATGGGCACCTGCAGGATCAGGTGCTGGCCGCGCTCGCGGCCTGACATCACAGTACGGCGAACAGCGAACACCCCCCGTGGTAACGACGGGGGGTGTTCGGTTTCAAGCGGTTTCGCGATTAGCCGGCAGAGCCGCCGCCGCCTCCGCCACCGGGGGTGCCGATGAGCACCCCGACGAGACCACTGAGCAGGCTTGTTACAACTGAGACGAGTCCTGACAACATAACCATTCCTCCTTTCGTCTCCACCCAGAACCGTAGGCACGCTTGACAGCCGGCGTGATCAGAACGAAATAACAGTAGTCAAGTCCCGTATTTTCAAGATCCACTACGCAGCGAATTACAGTGTGCACAACCACTTTTCACGGATTGCATACGTAATTTCATTGAGCTGCAAGATCATCCGAGTCGTCGCAGCGTAGACCACTTTTCCGACCATGGCGAACGCGGTGTGCGGCACAGGAACAGCTGCCTGTCCTGTTCGTCGTTCTCGATGCCGAGCCCGTTATCGATGCGGCCCACCGGTTCTGCGTCCATACAGACGCGGAAGGCCCGCTCCCGACCGACGCCGACCAGCAGCACCGGCTTGCCCTCCGGCGGCGGACCCCACCACCAATAGGAGTTGTGGGCGCTGTGCGGCGTCGGGAGACCATAGCGCCCGCCGTAGTGCTCGATCGCCCCGGCCTCACCGTAATTCGCGGTGAGCAGTTCGGCGTCGGGCGCGACCCGGGCGCGGGCGGCGGCGACCTGGGCGACGAACTCCGGCCAGCCGACGGTCTCGCCCGCGTCGTAATTGACGGCCAGGACCGGAGAGTCGCGCAGTGTGCTGACAGGTAGCACCGGAAGGAACAGCAGCGCCGAGGCGGCGGCGTTCACCACCACGACGGAAGCCACTGCGCCGCGCCGGATTCCGCTGTCGGCCAGCCGGGGTTCGAGCCCGACGGCGCCGGCTGCCAGCAGCAGCGGATACATGCCGGCGAGGTAGTAGGCCTTGCCGCCGGTGAGCAGGAAGAAGGCGAAAAGTCCCGCGTAGGCGAGGACGAAGGCACGACAGCGGGGCCGTCGCCACAGGCACCACAAGCCGAAGATCCACAGCGGCACCATGAGTGGGCCCATCAGGCCGAATTGCAGCAGCACGAACTCGATCGGGCTGTCCGAGGTCCCCGAGGAGCCGCCGGCGATGGCGCGGCCGAGCTCCCACTGCGGCCAGTCGTTGCTCGCCTGCCACCAGAGGTAGGGCGACCAGATCAGCGCGGCGAGGCCGATAGCGAGCGGAAAGTATCTGGTGGCGAATATTTCTCGCGGGCCGATCGCGGCCAGCGACAGCGCGAGGAACAGGATCGGCACCGCGAGCAGCGCTTTGTTCTGCAGGCCGAGGCCGGCGGCCAGGCCGATCAGCAGCCACCAGCGCCGATCCGCGTCCGGCCGGAGCAGTTTCACCACCATCAGCACGATGACCGACCAGGCGAGGAGGTCGAAGATGGTGGTGCCGAGCGTGTGTCCCCCGCCCATCAGCACCGCAGCCGAGGCCACGGCGGCCGCGGCCAGCGCCCGCGCCGGTCTTCCGCCGCCCAGCTCGCGCGCCATGAGCCCCGCGCAGATCACCACGAGTACGCCCGCCGCAATGGCGGGAATCCGCAGCAGGATCAGCGAATCCGCGTCGATGGCCGAGACGCCGCGCGCGATGAGCGGCACCAGCGGCGGCTGATCGGCGTAGCCCCAATCCAGTCGCCGCCCGGAGGCCAGGAAGTAGAACTCGTCGCGGTGATAGCCGTACCGATTCGATACCGCGAGCATCACCACTGCGAAGACCGCTGCCACCCAGTACATTCCGCCACCCTGTCGAACTCCGGTGAACGCCGGGTATTCGTGCCGCCCCTCCATCACGAATACTCGCACCCCCGCGGCCCGCGCGCATCGCTTTGGCACTGAAATACGCCTCCCGGAGTACTCCGCTCTCCCCCGCCGGATGTAGACGCGCCGTCCGGCGCGGGGCTGCGGTCCCCGGCGCCGGGAGTCATGGTCAGAAGGGAATCGGCAACCCGATGCCGGAGCCGCTGCCACCCGATCCGGTGCCGCCGGATCCGGTCTGGCCCGACCCGGTGCCGATGCCGGACCCGGTCTCCCCGGAACCGGTGTCACCGCTGGATCCCGCGGCGCCGGAGCCCAGGTCGATGCCGCCCTGGGGCGCGGAGCTCTCGGTGCCGATGCCGATGGGTTGCGCGGGGCGCAATGGAATCCCTTGGGCGGCAGCGCTCGGCGCGTTCGCCAGGAACAGCGCGACGGCCAACGCGCCGGTAGTGCCAACCAGTGTTCTCATGGGCAAGACCTCCATTCGGGGGGCGGATGGTGCCGCCACGCTAGCCCACCCGAGCCCTATCTGAAGCAAGTTTGTTTCACTAATTGCCCGAACGTCCTCCCCCGCCCGAGAACCACCGCCGTGACCTGCCGATTCGACAACCCTCGACGGCAGTTCTTACTCTGAAGTAAGATAGTCTTACTCTGGAGTAAGATTGCTGGGCAGGATCACCCTCCACACTCAAGAAAACTGGTGATTATGAGCACTCGAGACACCGCAAAGACGCGACGTCCGGATACTTCCGCCGTGGGCCTGAATCCGGTCAAGCGCGACTGGATGGGCGCTGCCATGCGGGTCATGACGACCATTACCGGGTCGGAACTCGCCGAGAAGTACAACCTTCGCAAGCCGATCGACCGGATCACTTACGAGGGCACCAAGACCGGTTTCCGCACCCTCGGCGCGGCCACCCGGGTGTTCGAGAAGGTCGCCGGCGGCGGCGCCCCGAAGCGGCTGCCCGCCAACGAGTCCCGCGGCAAGGACTACTTCGATCTGACGCCGACCGACGAGCAGCAGATGATCGTCGAGACGGTCCGCGAGTTCGCGGCCGAGATCCTGCGCCCGGCCGCCTACGACGCCGACAATGCCGCCAAGGCGCCGCGCGATCTGCTGGAGCGGGCCGCGGAACTCGGCATCACGCTCATCAATGTGCCCGAGGAGCTGGACGGCGCGGCCTCCGAGCGAGGCGCGGTCACCAACGCGCTGGTCGCCGAGGCCCTCGCGCACGGCGATATGGGCCTGGCGCTGCCGATCCTGGCGCCCAGCGGTGTCGCGGTCGCGCTGTCGCAGTGGGGCACCGACGCGCAGCAGCAGACCTACCTGGGCGCCTTCACCGGCGAGAACGTGCCGCAGGCGTCGGTGGTCATCTCCGAGCCGCAGGCGCTGTTCGATCCGTTCGCGCTGAAGACCAAGGCCACCCGCTCCCCCAGCGGTTACCGCATCAATGGCGTGAAGAGCCTGGTTCCGGCCGCGGGCGACGCCGAGCTGTTCATCGTGGCCGCCGAGCTGGACGGCCGCCCGGCCTTCTTCATTATCGAGTCGGACACCAAGGGTCTGGTCGTGGAGGCCGATCCGTCCATGGGTCTGCGCGCCGCGGGCCTGGGCCGGCTCATTCTCGACAATGTCGCCGTGCCGGCCACCGCCCTGCTGGGCGACGCCGAGACCGCGCAGCGCGCCGAGGATTACGCCGACGCCGTGCGCCTGGCTCGCCTGGGCTGGTCGGCGCTGGCGGTCGGCACCGGTCAGGCCGTGCTGGACTACGTGATTCCGTATGTGAAGGAGCGCGAGGCGTTCGGTGAGCCGATCGCCCACCGGCAGGCGGTCGCGTTCATGGTGGCGAATATGGCCATCGAGCTAGATGGTCTCCGGCTCGTGACGCTGCGGGGTGCGTCGCGCGCGGAGCAGGGCCTGTCGTTCGCCCGCGAGGCGGCGCTGGCCAAGAAGCTGGCCACCGACAAGGGCATGCAGATCGGCCTGGACGGTGTGCAGCTGCTCGGCGGCCACGGCTTCACCAAGGAGCACCCGGTGGAGCGCTGGTACCGCGACCTTCGTGCCATCGGCGTTGCCGAGGGCGTCGTCCTCCTCTGACCCGACTTCGCAACGGAGAGATACCAAATGATCAATCTCGAACTCCCCAAGAAGCTGCGGGCCAGCGCCAACCAGGCCCACCAGGTCGCCGCGGAGATCTTCCGCCCCGCCTCGCGCAAGTACGACCTGGCCGAGCACGAATACCCCATCGAGCTGGACACCATGGCCGCCATGGTGGAGGGCCTGTCCGACTCCGGCGGTGACGTCTCCGGCGCCACCGGCGGTCGCAAGACCGAGGGCGAGAAGGACGAACACGCCACCGAGCTGCTCGGAAACAGCAACGGCGGCAATATGTCCGCGCTCATGAACGCCCTGGAGACCTCCTGGGGCGATGTCGGCCTGATGCTGTCGATCCCCTACCAGGGTCTCGGCAATGCCGCCATCGCCGCGGTCGCCACCGATGAGCAGCTGCAGCGTTTCGGCAAGGTGTGGGCCGCCATGGCCATTACCGAGCCCTCCTTCGGCTCCGACTCCGCGGCCGTCACCACCACCGCCACCCTCGATGGCGACGAGTGGGTTCTCAACGGCACCAAGATCTTCGTCACCGCCGGCTCGCGCGCCACCCACATCGTGGTCTGGGCCTCGGTCGACCGGTCGCTGGGCCGCGCCGCCATCAAGTCGTTCGTGGTGCCGCGGGATGCCAAGGGCCTCACGGTTTCCCGCCTCGAGCACAAGCTGGGCATCAAGGCCTCCGACACCGCCGAGATCCGCTTCGAGGACTGCCGCATCCCCAAGGACAACATCCTCGGCAGCCCGGAAGTCAATGTGGAGAAGGGTTTCGCGGGCGTCATGCAGACGTTCGACAACACCCGCCCCCTGGTGGCCGCCATGGCCGTCGGCGTCGGCCGCGCCGCCCTCGAAGAGCTCCGCAAGGTCCTCACCGACGCGGGCATCGAGATCTCCTACGACAAGCCGGCCAATAACCAGCACGCCGCCGCCGCGGAATTCCTGCGCATGGAAGCCGACTACGAGTCCGCCTACCTGCTCTCGCTGCGGGCGGCCTGGATGGCCGACAACAAGAAGCCCAATTCCCTCGAGGCCTCCATGTCCAAGGCCAAGGCCGGCCGCATGGGCACCGACGTCACCCTCAAGGCCGTCGAACTGGCCGGCGCCACCGGCTACTCCCAGCGCACGCTGCTGGAGAAGTGGGGCCGCGACTCGAAGATCTTGGACATCTTCGAGGGCACCCAGCAGATCCAGCAGCTCATCGTGGCCCGCCGCGTGCTCGAGCTGGGCAGCGACAAGCTGAAGTAAACGGCCTTCACCTGGGAAAATCGGTGCGGATCGCATGATCCGCACCGATTTTTCGTTCCGCCTAGGATTGGTGGGATGAAGGTGCTGGGTGCGTGTCCGCTGGATTGTCCCGACGGGTGCTCATGGGTCGTGACCGTGGAGGATGGGGCCGCGGTCGGGCTGCGGGGGAACAAGGAGCATCCCGTGACGCGGGGCGCGCTGTGCGTGAAGGTGAATCGGTACCTGGAGCAGCTGAAGTCGGATGAGCGGTTGCTGTATCCAATGCGGCGGGTGGGACGGAAGGGCGAGGGGCGGTTCGAGCGGATCAGCTGGGATGAGGCGCTCGGGGAGATCGCGGAGCGGGTGGGCGGGATTGTCGAGGAGTATGGGGGTGAGGCGGTCTGGCCGTTTCACGGGACCGGGAGCCTCGGGTACATCCAGGGGCTGGAGGGGTTTTCGGGGCGGCGGTTCTTCAATGCGCTGGGGGCGTCGCTGCACGATCCGACGATCTGCTCGGTGGCGGGGACGACGGGGCTGAAGTACGCGCTGGGGACTTCGGGCGGGATGGATCCGGAGGACTTGGCCAAGTCGAAGCTGATTCTGCTGTGGGGGACGAATCCGCTGACGTCGGGGCATCACGTGTGGAAGTTCATTCAGGACAGCGGGGCGTACACCATTGCCATCGATCCGGTGCGGACGCGCACGGCCGAGCGGTGCGATGAGCATCTGGCGCCGCTGCCGGGGACCGATGCGGCGCTGGCGCTGGGGCTGATGCACGTCATCGTGTCGATGGGTGCGGAGGACTCGGCATTCCTGGCCGAGCAGACCGAGGGGTGGCCCGAATTCCGGGAGCGGATAGCGGAATTCACGCCGGAGCGGGTTGCGGGGATCACCGGGTTGCCGGTGGAGAAGATTGTCGAACTGGGTGAGCGGATCGCGGGTACGCGGCCGACCGCCATCCGTGTCTCACAAGGCATTCAGCGTCATGACGGCGGCGGGATGGCATTGCGGACGCTGGCCTGCCTGCCCGGAATCACCGGGGACTGGGCGATTCCCGGTGGTGGACTGCACTATTCGACGAGCGGGCACTTCGAACTCGATCTGCCGAGCCTGGTGCGGTTCGATCTGCTGCCGCATCCGGTGCGGACGCTGTCGATGACCCGGCTCGGCGAGGGGCTGCTGGAGGCCGGCGACCCGCCGGTGAAGGCGCTGTTCGTGATTGCCGCGAATCCGGTCGGGTCCAATCCCGACCAGGTGAATGTGCGGCGCGGCCTCGAACGCGAGGACCTGTTCACCGTTGTCCTGGAACACTTTCCGACCGATACCGTCGACTATGCCGATATCGTGCTGCCGGCCACCATGCAGCCCGAGCATCTCGATGTGCTGGCCGCGTACGGGAATCTGTATCTGGTGTGGAATGAACCGGCGGTGGCGCCGCCGGGCGAATGCCTGTCCACCACAGAGACTTTCCGCCGATTGGCGCAGCGCATGGGGTTCACCGAGCCGGCGTTGTACGAGTCCGATGAGGAGCTGGCGCGGCAGTTGCTGAAGGGCTACGACGTCGAACGACTGCGCACCGAGGGGTTCCTGAAGATCAGCCCGGGGCCGGTGCCCCGCGGGAAGCTCCAGTTCGTTTCGCGGCGGGCCGCGCAGGCCGGGCACGACCCGCTGCCCGGGTATACGCCGCCCGGGGACCCTGGTGACGGGCTGGTGCTGATCTCGGCTGCCTCGCACTACTTCCTCAACACCACGTTCGGTGCGAATCGGGAGCTGCTGCGGCGAGCCGGGGACCCCACCGTCACCATCCACCCGCAGGACGCCGCGGCCCTCGGAATCGCGGATGGCGCAAAGGTTTCCGTCGGCAATGCCCGTGGTTCGTTCGAGGCGGTGGCCGAGGTCTCCGATCACGTCCGGCCCGGCGTGGCCGCCACCACCAAGGGGCGCTGGGCCAAACTCTCCGGCGGAGCGACCGTCAATGCCACCATTGCCGAGCGCGACGCCGACTTCGGCGGCGGGGCCGTGTTCCACGACAACCGGGTGCACATCTCGCCGATCGGCGAGTGAGCGAGTGCCGACCCGCGCCGCGCGCGGATGAATGCGGCGCGGGCGGGGTGGTCGTAGCGTGTTCGGCGGGAGCGGGGCAGACTCGACAGCGTGGATGGCATGACATCGGAGCGGGAACTCGGCGGGGGTGATTCGGCGTGAGTTCGCTGGCTCGCGGGGAGAACCGGCCTGCGCCCGGGGATCGGATGACCGTCACGGTGGCCTGTTCGGCCGCCGTGGACGTGTCGGCGCTATTGCTGGGGGCCGATGGGAAGGTGCGGTCGGACGCGGATTTCGTGTTCTTCAACCAACCGGTCGGACCCGGGGTGACCTATCGGCACGGGCGCGGCAGCGGCGACATGGTCGATGTGCAGACCAGCGCGCTGCCGGGGGACGTGGACAAGGTCGTGGTCACGGCCAGCCTGGACGGGAGCGGGCCCGCCACCTTCGCGGGCGTCGGGTCGCTGACGGCCACCATCGGATCCGATGCGGGGGCGCTGACCTTCCCCATGAGCGGGCTGACCACCGAGACCGGCGTGGTGTGCGTCGAGATCTACCGGCGGGGCGGGGCATGGAAGGTCCGGGCCGTCGGCCAGGGATACGACGACGGGCTGGCCGGAATCGCCGCCGCCTTCGGCGTGAATATCGACGATGAGCCGGAGCAACCGGTGACGCCGACGCCGGGGGCCGTGAGCACTCCTGCCACACAGTCGTATTCGCCGCCCGCGGCGCGTCCGGCTCCGCCATCACAGCCCGCGTACTCGGCACCGGCAACACCGCCACCGGCCTACTCGCCACCGCCGCCACCGGCCTACTCCGCACCGCCGCCACCCGGGTACCAGGCGCCGCCGACACCGCCGCCCAACTACTCACCGCCGCCCGCGTATTCGGCGCCGGCGCCGCCACCCATGCCACCTCTGCACCAAGGAGCGCAGCCCATGCAAAGCGATCTGTTCGATCCCCGCCATGCCGAGGTGAACGGGATGGGGATTCAGAAGCAGGGCAGCAAGATGATCAAGGTTGCCGTCAATGGGGAGGTCATGGCCCGCGCCGGGTCCATGGTCGCGTATCAGGGCGATATGCAGTTCAAGGCGCTCGGGTCCGGCGGGATCGGCCGGGCGATCCAGCAGCACCTGACGGGTGAGGGCGTGCCGCTGATGAAGGTGTCCGGGCGCGGAGATCTGTTCCTGGCCAATGGCGCCGCGGATGTGCACACCATCGATCTGGACGGCTCGGATGGGCTGACCATCAATGGATCCAATGTGCTGGCCTTCGATCCGACCTTGAGCTACAGCATCAAGCGGGTGCAGGGCGCGGCCGGATACGCCTCGAACGCGGGCCTGTTCAACTGCGTGTTCACCGGGCGCGGGCGGATCGCCATCACCACGCACGGCGCGCCGGTGGTGCTGAACGTGGATCAGCCGACGTACGCGGATCCGCAGGCGGCGGTGGCGTGGTCGTCGAGTCTGCAGACCGGGATCAAGCGCAACGACTCGTTCGGACTGGGCCGGCTCATGGGCCGCAGTACCGGGGAGGGCCTCACGCTGGCGTTCTCGGGCCGCGGGTTCGTGATCGTGCAGCCGTCGGAGCTGCCGCCGGGCGGCCTCCTCGGCGGCACCGGCGGCGGGCAGCAGGCGGGCCAGAGCGGCGGCATGCTGGGCGGGATTCTCGGATAACCGTTCCGGGATCAGTTCGCCGGTTCCGGATGCAGCACCAGGACGGTGATCTCGCTCGGCGCGAACACCCGTAGCTGCGGACCCCAGAATCCGGTGCCCCGGCTGGTGTAGAGCTGGGTGTGCTCACCGTGCCGGCTCAGGCCCGCCACCACCGGCTGGTCGAGCCGCACCAGGTAGTGGAAGGGCCAGATCTGGCCGCCGTGCGTGTGACCGGAGATCTGCAGCGCGACACCGCCTTTCACGGCATCGGCGATCTGCTTGGGCTGATGCGCCAGCAGGATGACCGGCAGCTCCGGGTCCGCGCCGGCGAGGGCCGCCGGGAGATCGGGACCGTGCCCGGGCAACGACGTACCGGTCGGATCGTCGATACCCGCGATCACCAGGCGGTCGCCGCCGCGCTCGAGCGTCTCGTGCTGATTGCGCAGGGGCTGCCAGCCGATCGAGGTCATATGCTCGATCCAGCCCTG
This sequence comes from Nocardia sp. NPDC127526, assembly GCF_042672265.1. NCBI lineage: Bacteria > Bacillati > Actinomycetota > Actinomycetes > Mycobacteriales > Nocardiaceae > Nocardia > Nocardia sp. NPDC127526. Next base: position 54,411 of record NZ_JBHXVO010000015.1, read on the forward strand.
CGCGTCACCGAAATACTCGTGATTGCCGGTGATGTAGAACTTGCCCAGCGGGGCTTCGACCTTGCCGAGCGGATCCACCTGCGCATGCCGCTTCGCCACCGACCCGTCCGCGAGATCACCAGCGTGGCAGGCGATATCGGGCTGCTGCGCATTGACGATATCGACGACCTTCTCCGACCAGCGCAACCGATCCAGCGCCGCGAAGTGGGTATCGGTGACCACCACCATCCGCAGCCCGTCGAGTCCCGGGGCCAACCCGCGGATCCCGACATCCACGGTGCGCACCCGCGGCACTCGGCGCGCCTCGAAAATGCCGTACGCGACCACGATCGCCGACACCGCCGCGACCGCGGCCGCGACAATCCGGGAGCGCGCGGGATCGTCCACGAAACCGGCCAGCAGCAGCCGCCCGAGATTGCCGATGACCGACCAGCTGAACAGCACCCACATCACGCCGAGCAGCGTGTCGCCCACGATGGTTGCCGCATCGGCCTGTCGCGGGCCGTGACCGAGGAACATGGTCGCCGGCAGCGTCACGTACCCGAGCAGGAACAGCGCCGACCCGGCCCAGAACAGCGGCCCGGTCCCGTCGGTGGGCGCCGCGACCAGCGTCCACCACGGCAGCGCGAAGAGCAGGGCGGGTATCGCCAGGAAGAGGATCAGGCGCGGCACATATTTCAACGGGTTCGTCCTCGTGAGCACGGATGAGCACACACGGGTCTGCGCCCGGCGCGCTGGACTACTTCGACAATAGAGCGTCCGAGCAGCGGTGATTGTTCCCGCACGATTACGCCGAGGGAGAAACCTGTCGGAGGGACGTGGGATGCTGGTGATGTCGGTCACAGCGTGACGGAAAAGAGCCTGGCGCATGACTATTCGACCCCTCGCCACCATGGCGGAACACCGGCGCGCCGTAGATCGGCTGCTGGATCGGTTCCACTCGCTGCCACCCGGGCAGCCGGTCCGGCTCGCCAAACGGTCCTCCAACCTGTACCGGCCGCGGCAGCGCCATCGCGGAGCGACCCTCGATGTGCGCGGTCTGGACCGGGTGCTGAGCATCGACCCGGCGACGCGGACCGCCGAGGTCGAGGGCATGGCGACCTACGAGACCATTGCCGATGCCACGCTGGCGGCGGGCCTGCTGCCCTCGGTCGTGCTGGACTGCAAGACCATCACCATCGGCGGCGGCGTGGCCGGGACCGGCGCGGAATCCTCCTCGTTCCGGGGCGGGCTGCCGCACGACAGCGTGACCGAGATGGACATCCTCACCGGCGACGGACGGATTCTCACGGCGACCGGGGACAACGAATACGCCGATCTGTTCCGCGCCATGCCGCACTCCTACGGGTCGCTCGGATATGCCGTGCGGCTGCGGGTGCGGCTGGAGCCGGCGAAACCCTATGTGCGACTGCGATATGTGCGCGCGTACTCCACCGATGAATGGGTCGCCCAGCTGCGCCGCGTCGACGCCGATCGCGAATTCGAAGGCGCTCCGGTCGATTTCATCGATGGCGTCTACTTCGCGCCGAGCGAGCTGTATCTGGTGCTGGGCACGTTCAGCGATACCGCGCCCTATGTCTCGGATTACGTGCGCGGCATCTACTACCGCGCGATCCGAACGCGGCGCGAGGACTACCTGACCACCCGGGATTACCTGTGGCGCTGGGATACCGACCTGTACTGGACCTCGAGCCTGTTCGGCCTGGAGAACCCGATCCTGCGCCGGCTGTGGCCGAGCCGGTTCCGCAATGCCGAGACCTTCCGCCGCCTGCAGATGTGGTTCCGCTCCGGCGGAGCCACCGATCGGGTGTGGGCGGCTCTCGGCCGGCCGGTGGAATGGGTGCTCCAGGACGCCGATCTACCGGTCGAGACCGTGCCCGAATTCCTGGAGTTCTTCCGGCGCGAGGTCGGCATCAGTCCGGTCTGGTTGTGCCCCATGCGGTTACGCGAGCCGGCGACGCTGTATCCCATCGCGCCCGGGCGGCTGTTCGTCAGCGTCGGATTCTGGTGGCCGCTGCGGCTGCGGCCCGGACAGGCGGCCGATCATCACAATCGGCTGATCGAAGCCGAGATCACCGAACTCGGCGGGCACAAACCGCTGTACTCCACCGCCCACTACACCGAGGACGAGTTCTGGGAGCAGTACGGCGGTGACGCCTACTGGAAATTGAAGGCCGCCTACGATCCCGGCGGCCGGTTCCCCGATCTGTACGCCAAGTGCGTGCGGGGGCGCTGATCGGATAGGTCGCGAACTCAGTCGAATTCGATGCCGGAGATCTCGGTGCCCGGGGGCAGGCCGCGGACCTGGTCGTGAATCTGGCCGAGCATATTGAGGCTCATGTCCATGGTGGCGACCTCGATGTTCTCGACGTCGAGTTCGCCGCCGAGGACCGGCGGGTGGGAGAAGTCGTAGATCTGGTTCTCGGCGGGGACCAGGCCGGTTTCGGCGACCGCGAGGGCGAGACCGGCGAGCAGGTATTTGTCCTGGCCCTCCTCGCTGTTGAGGGCGGCTTCGACCTCGTCGACGCTGCCCCATTCATGGGTCAGCTCGCCGGTAATGGTGTCCAGCCACCACACGCCGTCGTCGGCGAGGAAGAAGACATCGCCGAACAGGGAGGAGCACATGGGGGTCTTCCCCTCCAGGCCGAGCCAGGCCCAGGACTCCAGGCCGCTGGCGTATTCCTCCGCGGTGAATGTCTTGATCAGATCCAGCTCCACCCGCCGCACACTACCGCGCGCCGGGGACGATTCTGTGTTGGCAGAAATTACGTAATTACGTACTATTGAGAATGTGGATCTTGACCAGCGGTTCGAGGAGATCGATCGGCGACTCGCCGCACTGGAGAATGCGCGCGCACCGCGCGCCATCCCGGCCGCGACGGGCGCCGACGATTTCTGGGCGCTGAATCGGCTGCAGGAAGAGCTCGCGGCGGACGGCGTCACGAACGGCGGCGTGCTGTTCACCGGTTCGGTGCGGCTGCCCACCGAGGAGCAGTACGGGTGGCAGATGGCTTTCACCACCGACGCCCTGCTCGACGGCGAAATCACCGAGGCGGCGGAATCCCTTGCCGCCCTGGGCAATCCGGTACGACTTCGCCTGCTGCGCGAGATTCTCGGCGGCCGGCGCACCGCAGCGGAGCTCACCGAGCTGGACGGACTCGGCACGTCCGGTCAGATCTACCACCATCTCCGGCAGCTCACCGCTGCCGGTTGGCTGCACACCGCCGGACGCGGGCGCTACGCGGTGCCCGGCGGGCGGGTGGTGCCGCTGCTCATAGCGCTGGCGACGACCCGGCGCTGAAGGATCACAACCTGGGGAGGACAGATGATCCGCACAATCGCATTGCAACTGTTCCGCTGGATCCGGCTGGGGGCCGTGGGCGTGGTGTTCACCGACTTGGTCGTGGACATACTGCCGCTGCATTGGACATGGGCCGTCTGGGGGGAACCGACGGGCGCCTGGTACTGGGTCCGGCAAGGGGCGACCCTGCTCGTATTGACCTATCTGGTCGAGTTGGGCGCCAATATCGTGGGCGGCCGCCGCCGGGCACGCGATCTGGCCGCGGCCATCGAGGATCCGGACGCGGTCATCGAGAATCCGAAGGCCGCCGGCAAGTACTGCGGCGGGCCCGTCTCGCTGGCGGCGCCGGTCACCGGTGAATGGCAGGCCGTCAACAGCCCGGCCGACCGGGTACCCAGCCACGGAACCCATTGGGGCGGGCAGGGTTACGCCATAGACCTGACCGGAGTCCCGGACGCCGCACCGGCTTTCAGCCTCTGGCGCTTCCGCCGCCCCGAGGAGTTTCCGGCCTTCGACAGCCCGGTACTGGCTCCCGCCGACGGCACCGTCGTGCGGGTCGTCGACGCCCGCCGCGACCACCGCGCCCGCACCAGCATCCTGGGTCTGCTCTATTTCTTCCTGATCGAGCAGATCGTGCGCTCCTTCGCACCGGACAGCTTCACTTTCGGCAATCACGTGGTCATCGAAATGGCCGACGGGGTCTTCGCCGAACTGTGCCATCTGCGTGCGGGTTCGATTCTGGTTCGGCCCGGCGACAGTGTGCACGCCGGTCAGCCGATCGCACGAGTCGGCAACACCGGCAACAGCACCGAACCGCATCTGCACTTCCAGCTGATGGACTCGCTCGACTCCACCACCGCCCGCGGTATCCCGTTCACCTGGACCGGCATCGGCGTCCCGCATACCGGCGAGCGGTTCGCGGTTCCGGCGTAGTCGCTACGCGTGCTCGGCGATCAGCTCCCGGTACACCTCGAAGGCGGGCTTGGGGTGGTAGTCGCTGGCGGTAATGCCGAGCTGCGCAATGGGTTCCGGATGGCTCGAATCCGCGTCGCGCAGGCCGAAGAGTTCACAGTGCGTCACATTGAGCTCCTCGCGCAGTGCGACGATGCGGCGGATCATGTGGCCGATGCTGTCGGCCTGATGATCCGGGGTGCGTTCCGGCCCGGTGGGGCTGCCGATCTCGGCGATGTGGATGGGCGCATCGCCGAGATGCACTGCCGGCAAACTCTTCTCACGCAGGTGCCGGATGCCGTGCTCGATGAGCGAATCGATATCGCCCGGCTCACCGTGGGGCGCGACCGGTGAGAAGGCATCCGGATAGAGCGCCAGCCCGACGTAGTCGATGAAGTCCGCGAACTCGGCGCGCGGGACCTCGGCGAGGCGCTTCCAGAAGGCGTCGTCGCCGCCGTTCCATTCCTGCGGTTCGGCCACCGAGAACCCGATCCGGACGTCGCCGTGTCCGGCTGCGTCCAGGGACTTACGGGCATGGGGCACACCGCGAATCAGCGCTTCCATGATTCCGGGTGAGCTGCCGTCGATCCAGGGGATGTCGAAATTGGGTTCCAGCGTGATCTGCAGATAGCGGGCAATGGCGCCGTAGCGTTCGACGGCACGATCGATGAAGGCCAGCCAGCCCTCGACATCCGCGGTGACCGGCAGGTAGCACAGCACCAGGTCCAATTGCCTGCCCTGCTCGCGGTACCACCGGTCGGGCATGGTCAGCTCGGTCCGGACCCGTTCCGGGTGCAGCACCTCCGCTCGCTCAGGATCCGGCGGATCGCCCAGGAAGTGCAGGTATTCACGCACGAGGAACGGGGCGTCGCCCTGCAGCAGCCGGACCAGGCTGTCGATGACGACACGGTTGTCGGGCGGGCCGGTCACCGTGCTCACCTGTCCCGCCGCGTATATGCCGAAGGTCATTCCGCTCGAGGAGGTCACCCCTCGATACAACCACGTTCGGGCGGCGGTGAGGCGAAGCGCCAGTTGCGTGCGCGTACGGCCTTCACCCGCGCCGCCCTCGCCGCCGGTGACGAGGTCGTCGCCGCCGCGCGCCGCCCGGAGAACATGGCGGACATCGTTGCCGCGCATCCGGATCGGGTACAGGTGGTGCAGCTCGACGTGCGCGACGCCGCGGCCGCCGTACTCGCCGTTGTCGGGCAGCCGAACCCGCCCCTGCGCCCCGACGCCGTCGAGGCGATTCGTGGCAAGCTGGCCGCGGTCACCGCCGACCTGGACACGACCGCCCATCCGGGCCTGACCACCGCATACGACACACCCGAGTGAATGTCCGGCATGACCGAATTTGTGTAACGGCGATCACACTGCGCTGCTACGGTTGCGGCACCTGCCAGTTCCGGATGGCGGGTGCACGTTCTCTCGGAGGTGGCGAGATGGCCTCGATTCTTCATTCGGCGCAGCGGAAGCTGGTTCTCACCGGCGAGGCGTTCAAGGCCCTGGGGACGTTGCGGGAGAAGGGGGTCACCGATCCCCGCGATCCGCTGGAAACCTTGCGGTCGATACGGGATTCCCGGGTGTTCGGGCCGCCGGCCACGGCGGTGCGGCATGCGGCGCGGACCTGGCCGGAGAATGTCGCGGTGGCCGATGAGCGGGGGGAGCTCACGTATCGGGAGCTCGACGAGGGGTCCAATGCGGTGGCGCGGGGGTTGCAGCGGATGGGGATCACGCCGGGGACGGTCATCGGGTTGCTCGCCCGCGATCATCGCGGGCTGCTGCTGGCCACGGTGGCGGCCGGGAAATTGGGGGCGCGGCTGGCGCTGATGAACACCGGGTTCGCCAAGCCGCAGTTCGCGCAGGTGTGCGAGCGGGAGAACGTGAAGGCCGTGCTGCACGACAGTGAGTTCGTCGGGCTGCTCGACGCGCTGCCGCCCGAGCTGCCACGGGTGCTCACCTGGGTCGACGAGGGCGCCGAACTGCCCGAGAACGCAACGACTCTCGATGCGCTCATCGCCGCCAACGCCAAGGCTCCGCTGCCCGCGCCGAAGAAGCCGGGCGGGGTCATCATTCTCACCAGCGGGACCACCGGACTGCCGAAAGGCGCTCCGCGCGACAAGGTTTCGCCGCTGGCCACCGCACAGTTGGTGGACCGCATCGACTTTCCGCGCCAGGGCACCATGGTGATCGTCTCGCCGATCTTCCACAGCACCGGCATGGGCACCTGGCTGGTCGGCGTCGGCCTCGGCAACAAGGTGGTGGTGGCGCGCCGCTTCGACGCCGAGCAGACGCTGCGCATGATCGCCGACAACCACGCCCGGATGCTGGTGGCGGTGCCGACCATGCTGCACCGCATGGTCGAGCTGGATCCCGCCATTCGCGAGAAGTACGACCTGTCCAGCCTGAAGGCGATCGTCATCGCCGGTTCCGCGCTGTCGCCGGAGCTGTCCAACCGCACCGCCGAGGTCTTCGGGCCGGTGCTGTTCAACCTCTACGGCTCCACCGAATGCGCGGTCGCCACGGTGGCCCGCCCCGAGGATCTCGCCGTCGCGCCCGGCACGGCGGGCCGCTCCCCCATCACCTGCGAGGTCGCCCTCTTCGACGAGGACGGCGCCCGCATTCACGACACCAATGTCACCGGCCGCATCTTCATCCGCTCCGGCGCACCCTTCAAGGGCTACACCGACGGCCGCCACAAGCAGATCATCGACGGCTACATGTCCAGCGGCGACGTCGGCCACTTCGACGAGCGCGGCCTGCTGTTCGTCGACGGCCGCGACGACGACATGATCGTCTCCGGCGGCGAGAACGTCTTCCCCCAGGAAGTCGAGAACCTCCTCCTCGAACGCACCGACATCTTCGACGCCGCCGTCGTAGGCGTGGACGACATCGAATTCGGAAAACGCCTGCGCGCCTTCGTAGTCCCCGAACCCGGCGAACACCTCGACCCCGACGAGATCAAATCCTTCGTCAAGGACAACCTGGCCCGCTACAAGGTCCCCCGCGACGTCTACTTCCTCGACGAACTCCCCCGCAACGCGACAGGCAAACTCCTGCGCAGGGTCCTGGTGGAGTACGAACCCTGAGCGCCCAAGTCGCAGCCGTATAGCGGCGAGGCGCAGCCCTAAGCGTGCCGGGCGCAGCCCTCGGCGTGCCAGGCGCAGCCCTCGGCGTACCAGGCGCAGCCCTCGGCGTACCGGGCGCAGCTCTAGGCGTTCCGGGCGCAACCAGGCGTGCCGGGCGCAGCCCTAAGGGGGTTCGGGGGCTTAGCCCCCGTTTCCCCTCTTCGGGGGTGTGGGGGCGGAGCCCCCACCGTGCGACCCCCACCACGACATGGGGCCCATATGCGCTACCGCAGGTAACAGAGACCTCCACCACAACCGCAAGCCTCCTGCTTGCTAGTGTTAGCACCGCACTGGATCTCGAGGTTGCGGTCCGACAGCCGACTCGTCGGGCAGGGGATCGCGGAAGGTTGTACCCATGTCACTAGCCCTTCCAAAGGCAGGCACGGTCCTGCGCAAGGCCGGCGATGCGGCGCTCAGCGTCAATGCCATGGTCCGCGGGGGTCTGTTCAATCCGCTGCGCCCCGATCACGCGGTGCGCTCGGCGCTCAATGTCCTCAAGTTCGGCCCGTTCGCCGGTGCGCTGGTGCACGCCGCGAGCACCAATCCGAAGGCCGCCGCCATTGTCGATGAGCGCGGCGAGCTGACCTTCGAGCAGCTGGATCAGCAGTCCAATGCCCTGGCCCGGGGGCTGGCCGCGCGCGGCCTGCGGCCCGGCGACGTGATCGGCATTCTGGCCCGCGACCACCGCGGCATGGTCCTCACCATCGTGGCGGCCGGCAAGCTGGGCGTGCGCGCGGTGCTCATGAACACCGGCTTCGCCAAGCCGCAGTTCGCCGATGTGACCGCCCGCGAGAACGTCAAGGCGGTGCTGCACGACAGCGAGTTCTTCGACCTCATGTCCGCCATTCCGGACGCGATCCCGCGCATCCTCACCTGGGTCGACGAGCAGGACAATGCCGATCCGTCGATCCCCACCATCGAATCCGTCGCGGCCGGCCAGGACACCTCGCCGCTGAGCCCGCCGGAGCAGCCGGGCGGCATGGTGATTCTCACCAGCGGCACCACCGGCACCCCGAAGGGCGCGCCCCGCGACAAGGTCAGCCCCTTCATCACGGCCCAGTTCCTGGACCGGATTCCGTTGCCGCGCAACAGCACCGTGGTGATGGCCGCCCCGATCTTCCACGCCACCGGCCTGTCCCAGTTCACCATTTCGGTGGCCCTGGGCAATCGCGTCGTGTTCCAGCAGCGCCGCTTCGATCCCGAGCAGACCCTCGCCAATATCCAGAAGTACCGGGCGCAGGGCCTGACCGTGGTGCCCACCATGCTGCAGCGCATCCTGGACCTGCCGCCGGAGACGCTGGCCAAGTACCGGCCGAGCGAGACATTGAAGGTGATCTTCGCCGCCGGTTCGGCCATCCCGCCGGACGTGGTCACCCGCACCCTCGACTACTTCGGCGACAGCCTCTACAACGTGTACGGCTCCACCGAATGCGCCGTCATGACCGTGGCCACCCCGGCGGAGCTGCGCAAGGCCCCGACCACCGCGGGCAAGGCGCCGGTGGGCATTCGCATCGCGCTCTACGACGAGAACCGCAAGCGCATCACCGGGCCGAATGTGACCGGCACGATCTTCATCGAGAACGGGCACTCGTTCAAGCAGTACACCGACGGCCGCACCAAGGAGTATGTGGACGGGCTCATGTCCAGCGGCGATGTCGGTCACTTCGACAATGACGGGCTGCTGTTCATCGACGGCCGCGACGATGACATGATCGTCTCCGGCGGCGAGAACGTCTTCCCGCAGGAGGTCGAGAACCTGCTGTCCAACCGCCCCGATGTGCTGGAGGCGGCGGTGGTCGGCGTGGACGATCGCGATTTCGGCAAGCGGCTGCGGGCCATCGTGGTTCCGGGCCCGGATTCCAAGCGGGACGTGCAGGAGATCAAGGATTACGTGAAGGAGAACCTGGCCCGCTACAAGGTGCCCCGGGAAGTGATCTTCCTCGATGAGCTGCCGCGCAATGCCACCGGAAAGCTGCTGCGCAAGCCGCTGATCGAAATGGCGGTCCCCGCCGAATAATTCCGGATGGAAACCGGAATCCGCGGCCGTGAAAACGGACCGTGGCCCTCGGTTATCATCAGCGCGTGAGTTTCGAGCCCGGCCGGTCCACGGCGCCTGCCCGCAGTGATGCTGCGGTGTTGCGCGGTGGGGCGGCCGGTTCGGTTTCCGGGGCGCTCGCGGTCGCCGCGCACGGCTGGATCTCGGGCGCGGCGCCGCTGGAGTCGGGTCCGCTGACCCTGCTGGTGCTGGCCTCCATGGGCGTGGGCGCGCTGGTCCCTCGGATCGGCGCGCTGCGCTCCACCGGGTTCGGGCTGGTCCTGGCCCTGGTGGGCGGTCAGCTGCTCGGGCATTTCAGCATGATGTGGGGCTCGCCCGGCAGCAGCCATCACCATCATCACCAGGCGTCGATGTGGAGTCCGGCCATGCTGGCCGCGCACATCACCGCCGCTGTCGCCGCCGCGATCGTCATTCTCGGCGCGGAGGCCGCCTATCGGATCGGCACCACCGTGCTGGCGTGGGTGCTGCCCGCGCCGATTGCTGTGCCGGTGCTCGGCGGGCCGCCGCAGCTGCCGATCACCCATCGCGACCGGGTCGTGCTGCGCATTCTCGCGGCCGATGCCTTCCGCACCCGCGGTCCGCCCGCCGTCGTTCGAGGCTGAATTCATCCATACCCCGCGCACGGACTTTCGCGTCCGTGCCAGTTCGCGTATTCGGCGTACCCGGGGTTTCCTCGAACATCGGAAAGACCGCTCGTGACAATCACAGAAAGCGGTGCCGAAACGACGGCACCGCCGCCCTCCCCTACCCATTCGGCGGAATCCACTCCGCCGTCCGGTTCCACCAAACGCAGTGCGGGCAATGCCTTTCAGGCGCTGATGCTGCGACTGCATTTCTATGCGGGTGTCTTCGTGGCGCCGTTCATCCTCATCGCGGCCGTCACCGGCGCGCTCTACGCGGTGTCGCCGACGCTGGAGAACATTGTCGACCGCGGTCTGCTGCACACCGATTCGACCGGCGCGGCCAGGCCGCTGTCGGAGCAGATCGCCGCGGCCACCGCGCTGCGGCCGGACCTGCCGCTCAATGCCGTGGCGCCCGGCCAGAATCCGGGTGACACCACCCGCGTGATCTTCTCCGACAGCTCGCTCGGCGAATCGGAGCGGCGCGCGGTGTTCGTCGATCCGGTCACCGCGCAGCCGGTGGGTGAGAGCGTGGTCTACGGCAGTTCGGGCCAGCTGCCCGCCCGCACCTGGATCGACAAGCTGCACCGCGATCTGCATCTCGGCGATATCGGCCGCTACTACAGCGAGTTCGCCGCGTCCTGGCTGTGGGTGATCGCCCTGGCCGGGCTGGTGCTGTGGTTCCGCCGGGTGCGGGCGCGGCGCGAGAAGCGCTCCGCGGGCTGGCTGCTGCGGCCGGACCGGTCCCGTCCCCGCGCTCGCACGCTGAATTGGCATGCGGTGGTGGGTGTCTGGATCCTGCCGGTGCTCCTGCTGCTGTCGGCCACCGGTATGACCTGGTCGAAGTACGCCGGTGAGAATGTCTCCGAACTGCGCAAGGCCATGAGCTGGACCACCCCGTCGGTGAGCGCCAAGCTGCCCGGGGCGACCGGTCCCGCACCCGCGACCGGTGAGCACGCCGGGCACGGTGGCGCGGCGGCTCCGGCGGCCGCGCCCGATGCCGCCAATGCCGGTGTCCGGGTCGACACCGTCTATGCGGTGGCCCGCGCCAATGGCCTGGAGGGCCCGCTGGAGATCACCATTCCGGCCAAGGACGGCGTCGCCTTCGTGGCGAAGGAACTGCGCCGGCCCTACGTCTACACCCAGGACGCCATCGCGGTGAACGGGCAGACCGGCGTGGTGACCGACATGCTGCGGTTCTCCGATTGGCCGCTCATGGCCAAGGCCACCAATCTGGGCATCGGCCTGCACATGGGCGTGACCTTCGGCCTGATCAACCAGATTGTGTTGCTGGCCATCATGATCGGCCTGATCACCGTGATCGTGCGCGGCTACCTCATGTGGTGGCGGCGCCGCCCGACCAAGGACGCGGGCCGCATCACCGTGGGCGGCAAGGCTCCTCGCCGCGCGCTGGCGCAGACCCCGCTGTACCTGATCGTGCCGCTGGCATTGGCCGCGGTGGTCGTCGGCTGGTTCGCGCCGATGATCGGAATTCCCCTTTTGGTCTTCTTGATCGTCGATATAGCAGTGGGATTGGCGGCTCGCCGCCGCGCCACCGCCTAGGGAACACTTCAAGATCGAAAAACGTTGAGCGACACGGCCTCCGGGCCGTGCCGCCGGACCCCTCTACTCTCTCGAGGAATCACACCTGATGAAGATCAACAAGATCGCCTTGTCCGCCGCCCTCGTGTCAAGCGCGCTTGTCATGTCCGCTGGAACCGTGCACGCCGACGCGGAAGCGACTGCGCCGGAGGTGATCAACTACTCCACCACCAATAGCGCGACCAACACGATCATCCACACCGATGCGGGCTCCATGGTGGTCGAGGACGGCGTCTTCAAGATCAAGGCCGCCAATGGGACCACGGTCGCCGGCACCGAATTGAAGTTCCGCGTGGACGATTTCGAATTCCCCATCGCGGCCGAGATCTCCGACCGCACCGCCACCCTCACCCCCCAGTTCGATCTCGCCCACGCCGAGTACAAGCCGGTCGCCCTCCCCTACGAGAACGTCGCGCCGTGGAAGACCGAATACGACCGCGAGCAGGCCGCCTGGTCCCGCATGACCAGCACCATCGGCATGGGCGCCTCCATCGGCACCCTGGTCGGCGGCATCGGCGGCGCCGCCATCGGCTGCGTCGTCGGCGGCGTCACCCTCGCCACCGTCACCGGCGCCCTCTCCGCCATGTTCGGCGCCCTGCCCGCCGGCATCTTCGGCTGCATCGTCGGCATGAGCGTCATCGGCTTCATGGGCACCCTGCTCGGTCAGATCTTCGTGACCGCCCCGGTCGCCATTCTGGCCGCGGCCCAGTACTTCACGACCATCAACCAGCCGTTCACTCCGCCGGCTGCCAAGTAGTCCGCCGCCGCTACTCTCCCGCGGATTTGTCCGTGGGAGAGTCGGGGCGGACCGGGCGTAGGAGAACCCAGGCGAAGAAGATGGCGGCGACGACGACCATGCCGATGCCGGCCCAGAGGTTGACGTCGATGCCATTGGTTTTGGCGCGCTGGATGCCCGGATCGTAGGTCACGGAGACCACGATGAGGATGACTCCGTAGCAGGCGAGCAGGCCGCCGACGATGGTGCGAATGTCGAAGAGCATGGCATCCCTTCCTTATCCGACGAAGATGTTGAGGGCGATGACGAGAAGCAGGGCGATACCGGCCAGCAGTGCGGGTCGCTGGTACCAGGGGAGGGAATCGGCGTCCGGGTCGGTGAGCCGGTCCTTCGGGGTTTCCGAATAGACCAGCCCCACCAGTTCGGCGGCCGGTTTGGGTTGGGACATATGGGTGACGATTACGCTGACGGCGATATCGACGGCGAAGGCGACGCCGGCGGCCACGAAACTCGTGCCCTGGCCGGACAGTTCGAACACCTTCGTCTCGCCCATGACGAAAACGACTATGGCGGAGGCGGTTCCGGCCACCAGGCCGGACCAGCCGGCGGCGGGCGTCATGCGCTTCCAGAACATGCCGAGGATGAAGGTAGCGAAGAGCGGTGCGTTGAAGAAGCTGAACAGGGTTTGCAGGTAATCCATCATGTTGCCGAAATTGCTTGCGATGAAGGCGGTTCCGATGGCGGCGACGGTCGCGCCGACGGTGGCGATACGGCCCGTGCGGAGGTAGTAGCCGTCCTCGCGGTCGCGGACGATGTAGCGCTGCCACAGGTCGTAGCTGAAGACGGTGTTGAAGGCCGAGACATTGGCGGCCATGCCGGCCATGAAGGCGGCCAGCAGGCCGGCCAGGCCGACGCCGAGCAGGCCGTTGGGCAGGGCGTCCTTCATCAGGTAGAGCAGCGCCTGGTTGTAGGTGACATCGCCCTTGAAATCCGGGTTCATCGCCATTTGCGCTTTGTAGTCGACGATCTGGGGCACCAGGACCGCGCTGATCATGCCGGGGATGACCACGATGAAGGGGATGAACATCTTGGGGTACGCGCCGATGATCGGCGTGCGGCGCGCGGCCGAGATGGAATGCGTGGCCAGCGCGCGCTGCACCTCCACGAAGTTGGTCGTCCAGTAGCCGAAGGACAGCACGAATCCCAGGCCGAAGACGATGCCGATCACCGAGGCGATATTGCTGGTGAATCCGGTGAGTTGATTGCCCGGCCAGGCGTGCAGCTGCTCCGCGCCGCCGCTGCCCTCGATCACCTTGTCGCGCAAGCCGTCCCAGCCGCCGACCTTATGCAGGCCGACCAGCGTGAGCGGCAGCAGCGCCGCCACGATAATGAAGAACTGGAGCACCTCGTTGTAGATGGCCGCCGACAGCCCGCCCAGGGTGATGTAGGACAGCACGATCACCGCGGCCACGATGACCGACACCCACAGCGGCCAGCCCAGCAGCACGTTGAGGATGGTGCCGAGCAGGTAGAGGTTCACCCCGGCGATGAGCACCTGCGCCACCGCGAAGCTGAGCGCGTTCACCAGGTGCGCGCCGGGACCGAAGCGGCGCAGCATGAATTCCGGGACGCTGCGGACCTTGGAACCGTAGTAGAACGGCATCATGACAATGCCGAGGAACAGCATGGCCGGGACCGCGCCGATCCAGAAGTAGTGCATGGTCGGCATGCCGTATTCGGCCCCATTGGCGGACATGCCCATGATCTCGACCGCGCCCAGATTGGCGGAGATGAAGGCCAGGCCGGTCACCCAGGCGGGCAGCGAGCGCCCGGACAGGAAGAAGTCGACGCTGGTGGACACCCGCAGCCGCGCCAGCCAGCCGATGCCCAGGACGAAGACGAAATACAGCGCCACCAGCGCATAGTCAATGGGATCGGCATCCAGTCGCAGCATCTCACCCGCGGCCACCACACCGGGCGCGGGCATGCTGAAGTCGAACGGCATACGGATCTCCTGTCGAAACGATCACGAGATGACGCGGGCACGACTGTGACGCGCAATACTAGCCGCGAGTTCGCTCCGCCTCGGGAGGCTCGGCGCGACATTTGCGCGTGTCCGGTGATTACCAGGTCCAGTGCGGGACTTCCCGCAGCGGATGCAGTTGCTCATCGGTTTCGGCCTGCGAGTTCTGCTGTGCGACCTGCGCGCCGAACTCGACGTGCTCGCGCACGGCCGCCCGGAATTTCTCATCCGCCGGGAGCCCCGCCGCGTCGAGCGACTCCAGGTACACGTCCACGAAACGCTGCCGCTGCGCATCGGTGATCCGCAGCCCGCGGTGGGCGTCGATAATGTAGGGAAAGCCCAGCTCCCGCGTGAAACGGTCTGGGCCGCCGAAGGATTCGGCGGTGAACCAGGTCAGATGGTCGACGTGGGTGGGTACCCGCACCGGAAACAGCTCCCGTAGCACGGGATCGGCCAGGGCCTTGTCGTAGAAGATTTCCTCGAGTTTGTGCAGGGCGTCCTCGCCGCCGGCGAACTCGTACAGACTCACCATGGCTCACTCGTTCCTGAGGTGCGGTGATCGTTGCCGTTCCAGGCTAACCGCGTACGCCCGCCGCCGTTGGCTATTCGAGGCGATGCGCACCCGCGGCGGGTGTGACGGCGAAGCTGCGTGGCGCGTCGAAGTGGCTGTGAGCGAAGGCATCTCGCACCGCGGCGATCATCGCGGGCGCGCGGTCGTGATCGACGAGGGCGATCACGCTGCCGCCGAAGCCGCCGCCCACCATGCGGGCGCCGTAGGCCCCGTTCGCCACCGCCGTGCCCACGGCGAGATCCAGCGGCGGCGCGGACACCTCGAAATCGTCGCGCAGGGAAGCGTGCCCGGCGGTGAGGGCGGGGCCGATGGCACGCGGATCCGCGCCCGCGCGCAAGCGCTCGGTGACCGCCAGCACCCGGGCGTTCTCGGTCACCACGTGCCGGGCGCGGCGGCGCAGGACCGGATCGGCCACCCGGTCCAGCGCGTCGACCGAGGTCACGTCCCGCAGAAACGGAACGTCCAGTTCCTCCGCCGCGGCGGCACATTCGGCCCGCCGGCGCGCATATTCCCCGTCCACCAGCCGATGCGGGCTCCCGGTATCGAAAACCAGCAGCTCCAGGCCGAATCGGTGCAGATCGAAGGGAATCTGTTCGGTGGCGCCGGTGCGCACATCGAGGAACAGCAGGTGCCCCGCGGTGCACAGCATGGCCGCCGACTGATCGAGCACACCGCTCGGCACGCCGACATAGACGTTCTCGGCGCGCCGCGCGATATCGATGATCTCGGCCGCGGACACGCTGGGCGCGAACAGGTCACGCAGGGCGATGGCCACCGAGCACGACAGCGCCGCCGAGGAGGACAGGCCCGCACCCATGGGCACGGTGCCGTCGAGTTCGAGCTCCACACCGGGAATCTCGTGGCCGCGCCGCTCGAATTCCCTGATCACGCCGAGTGGATAGTGCGCCCACCCGGGCAGTTCCTGCCAGCCGGAGGTGCCGAGCGCGCACAGCGTGGCGTCGACCTCGTCGCAGGGCGCCTGCCGAGATCGCAACCGCACCTTGCCGTCCGGGCGCACGGCCGCCGTGCAGGTCACGCCCAGTGGCACGGCCATCGGCAGCACGTATCCATCGTTGTAATCGGTGTGCTCACCGATGAGGTTGACCCGCCCGGGGGCGTGCCAGCGACCTGCTGTGTCCACCTTGCCTCCGCTTCGCTCCGGCTGTTCGCATTTCAGCAACGTACAGAGAGTCACCAGTGAGCAGTTCGACGAGCCGTGCAGGCCGTTCGGTTCGATTCGCAGGGAGCATAGCGAGTCTCGCAAACAGCGATCCTGCGGGTTCGCTCAACTCCCCTACGAACTGCGGCATTTCGTGTCATGATCGATTCGGTTGCCCAGATCTCGACGGCGCGTTTATTCGAGTGGCCGCGGATTCTGCGGGACCTATGCTCGTACAGCAATACTCGGTTCACGATCACCGATGCCCTTCGAGCTCTGCTCGGTGAGCCGGCGGTCGTGTATTCGTGGTTGATGAGGTAGCGACGAAGGCGGCACGGTCACTGGGGACGGAGCGGACAAAGGGGGGCGGGTGGGTACAGACGTAGAACCGGCCGGTCAGTCCGGACGGCATCGCAGAATCTGCTGGCGCAGCCTGTTGTTCGGCTGCGGCATAGTCATCCTCTCCCTGCCACTGGTCATCGACTCCCGCATGCTGGCGCTGGTCACCCTGTTCGGGACGGTCACCATCAGCCTGGTCATGATCGGCGTGGGCGTGCACCGCTACCGGCCCGGCCACCCGTTGCCCTGGTATCTGCTGTCGGCCTCGGCGGTGCAGTTCACCATCGGCACCGCGCTGCGCGATATCACCGACTCGCAGCACCATCCCTTCGACGATCTGTTCACCCTCAGCGGCTACTGCTGCATCGGCGCCGCCGCCGTGCTCTGGCTGCGGCCCCGGCAGAACAGCACCGACCACGATCTGCTGCTCGACTCCGGCCTCATCGGGCTCGGCGCGCTATTGCTGTCGTGGACCTTCCTCATCTCGCCCATTCTGCACAAGGCGCCGGGCCTGAACTTCACCACCGTCACGGCCGTCACCTATCCCGTGGTGGACGCCCTGCTGCTCACCGTGATCGCGCATTCGGTGGTGACCTCCGCCCGCTCGGAGACCTCGCTGCGGCTGGTGTATCTGGCCATGCTCGTCATCCTGGCCGGCGATCTCGGCTATTCCCTGGAAACCGCCGGCTCGGCCGAGCTGGGCCGCCAGATCCTGCTCATGCCACTGCAGCTCGCCTACACGCTGATCGGCGCGGCGGCACTGCATCCGAGCATGGTGGTGCTGGGCGGCCCGCGCGATATCCACGCGCACCGCTCGCGCCAGCGCGCCAGCATCATCGCCATTGTCATGATCGTGGCCTCGCTGGTGCCGGTGGTGGGCTCCAGCCTGGACATGATGGACCGCGTGGTGGTGTCCTCGCTGTTCGCCCTGCTGCTCGGCGGCGTGCTCCTACGCTCCGAACGCGCCATCGAACGCAGCGCCCGCAGCGAGCGGCGCGCGCAGTATCAGGCAGACCACGACATGCTCACCGGACTGCTGAACCGCGCCGCCCTGCTGCGGGCGCTGCACCGTAATCGGGACCGCTGGGGCGATCAGCAGCTGGCGCTGCTGTTCATCGATCTGGACGGCTTCAAGCGGGTCAACGACAACTACGGGCACGCGGTGGGCGATGAGCTGATCGCCAATGCCGCGGCCCGGATTCGCCGCATCATCCGCCGCGACGACGCGGCCGCCCGCTACGGCGGCGACGAATTCGTGGTGCTCGCCCCGCTGGGCCGCCAGCAGGCCCTGCTGCTGGCCGAACGACTATTGGCGGCGCTGGGTGAGCCCTTCGAACTCAGCGCCGCCGAGGTGCGCATCGCGGCCAGTATCGGAATCGCTTGCAGCGGCCCGCGCGGCGCGGATACCACCGTCTATGAGCTTCTGCGAGAAGCCGATTCGGCTATGTACCATGCGAAGGAATATTCCCTGGGGTACGTTTTCCATGCCGATGTCAGGCATGGCCACCCGGAGTCCGGACCGCGCACGTGGCACCGGGAGTCCGCGGTCTGACGTCATAATCTCTGTCACCGCACGGATATTCGGGTAAATATGCAGTTCTCTGTGTCATCGCGTACCGCCGCCGCCACTGTTGCCTGCGCGGCCGCATTAACTCTCGGCTCGGCCGGTACGGCACTTGCCATTCCCCTGGAACCCGCCATCACCACCGACGTCACCACGCCGGTGGGCGCCGAGGACGTTGTCGGTGTCGACGGCACCGGTTCCGCCTCGTTGTCCGCCGATACCGGTTCGGTGCAGAATCTCGTGACCGGATCGGCCTCGGGATCGGGCGCCGGCGGAACCGGTTCGGGCGGAAGCGGTTCCGGCGGCGGTGTGCCCGGCTCCGGATCGGCCAATTTCGGCAACCGGGTCGCCCAGATGGGTCCCGCCATTGCCGGCGGCATCGAACAGCTCATGCGCGCGCTGGGATTCCGGCCCGGTCCGCTCCCCGCCTGCCCGGAGGGGCTGGAGCGCACCGGTGACGGAATCACCTGCCGCTGAGCGCAACTAGAGTTCAGCCCGCCAAGTCGTCGAGTAGCCGACGGGCATTCTCGAGCTCCGCCTGGAGCTGCTCGACCTTGGCGCGCTGCTGCTCGCGCACCGCCTCCAGAATCGAATCCACCACCTCGGCGACCTCCGGGTGCAGGATCTTGGCCGCCTGCGAGACCGCCGAACTCGGCACGGACAGCCCCTTGATGGTGCGCTTCTTGCCGTTCACCACATCCAGGGTCCACTCGCCGTCGGCGGTGCCGCTGAGGGTGACGGTGACCTCGGGCGCCTTGGGCTTGCGCGCCGCGGCGCCGGCCGCGGCCGCATTGCGCGCGGGCCGGGAGCCGCCCTTGGCCGCGGGCTTGTCCGCATTCGCCGCGGCGGGCTCGGGCGCGCTGGGGGCTTGGGGCGCCTCGGCTTTCGGCGCCGGGGCGGGCGGCGGCGCAATCGGGACACTCGGCGGGGCGGTCACGGGCGACGGCATCGTCACTGTGGAGTCCTTCCTGGTTGCCGTTTTCGGTTTCGTCGCACCGGCCGCGTCTTTCCGGGCCGGTTTGGTCAGGGTCACCTCGGTGGGGCCGAACGACAGCACATCCTTCGAACCGGTCGGCTTCACCTGCAGGAAATCACCCTCGGACGGATCGCCGAGCGAGATCACCTTGCCGGAACGGCCTTCCGGTACGCCGACCGCCGCCGCCGTGAACCACACCATCGGCGGTTTGCCCGCGTCGATTTCCGCGGCGATATGCCGAATCTCGGTCTCCGACAACGGCTGTGGCTTGGTGGTACGGGACGACATGGGGCTCTCCGAGCGGACGGTTGGACATCTGCGTGCACAGAGCATGCCCCATGGCACCGACAAATCCACATCCGGAGATTGCGCACCACCCTCGCCGCACAGGTCAGCGAACGTTCAGCCATTCGATTCGTGCGGCCCACGGAGCATGGCCGGCGGCTCCGATCGTAGGCCCACACCGCCACTCTCGCGCAACTTTATAGTTGTTCCACTCCGCGCAGCACACACTGGACGGTCTCGGGCCGGGTCACCGGATCGAGCCGGGTCTCGGTGACGAAACCCTGCGTCGCGCCCGGCGGCACCACCACTTCGGTGCTGGTGCGCTCCAGCACCGCCGATTCCGGCGTCAGGAAGCTCACCACGACCAGATAGCGATGTTCGACCGCGTCCCGATTGCTCACCACCCCGGCGGCCTGCCAGCCCGCCGAGGTGCCGCCGCAGGCGGTGACGAAGGCGCTGCGCTGCATTTCCGGCATATCCGCGGTGTCGAGTTCGGGCGCCGGGTCCCCCGCCCGGCTACAGCCGGACAGCAGGGCCGCGGCCCCGCAGACGAGGGCCCCGCCGACGACACCGACAAGCCTCAGGTAGGGGGCGATCACGAATCTCCCTTTCCACCGCGCACTTCCGCCCCCCGCAACACCGTTGCCATTCGTTAGCTGCGCGCAGAGTACCCCACCACGACCGCGTGTCGTCACATGACACGACTTGCGTGTCGCGTGACACGCCGTCAGGCGTCCACTTTCGATTGCCGGTACAGCTCCTCCAGAATGTGCACCAGCTTCGCCTCGGTGTGCTTGATGGCGATCGAGATGAACGGCTCGATGGCCTTGCCCAGCGCCTTGCCCGCGAGCCCGCCCGGCAGCTGGTACCACACGTCCACGGTGACCGCCCCGCGCTCGGGCCCCAGAGCCTCGAACCGCCAACGGGATTGATTGCTGAAACCGGACACCGACTCGCTGGCGAACACCTCGTTCTCCACGTACTCGGTGAGCTCGACGGTGGCCTTCAGCACCACCCCGAGCTTCATGGCGCCCTCGTACAGCGCACCCACCTGCCGGTGCGGCACATCCCCGACCAGCGTGAAGCTCTGCAGGCCGTAGACGAAGTCCTTCCAGTTCGACATGTCCGCCATGTACGCGAAGGCGAAGTCGGCCGGGACCGCCGCCTCCCCGCGATGATGAATGTGCACCATGGCCCGTCTCCCATCCCCCCGCCGCGACCGCCGAGCATTCGCGGCAAGATCCAACAGTCGAAATTTACAGCACTGTATCAGGGCTCGGAAACGGGCGCAGCGCAGCGAATCTCAGCGTACGCCCAGCGTTTCGAGCACCCGCCGGGCCTGATAGTCCGCGCCGAGCTGATTGGGGTGGAAGGGCACCGCCGGGCCGACCGGGTGGCCGGAGAACGGGATCAGGCCCTCCACCCAGCGGACGCCGACGGGTTGGCAGGCGTCGTGGCCGTGACTGCCGCTGTAGGTGTCCACGAAGTCCACGCCCGTGGTGGCGGCGACCCGGGCCAGCATGTGGTGCAGCTCGAGCAGTTTGGCGCCCAGCCAGATGGCGTCGGCATCCGAGATGGGGATCTCGGGAAAGCAGCCGCCGTCGAGATCGACGGCTTCGAAGTAGTCGAGCAGCAGGATGCGGGCGTTGGGCGCGCGATCCTTGATGCCCTCGACAGTCGCGACCACGCGGGATTCGGCGGTGGCGATATTGGCCGACATCTGATCGACGCCGCCGGAGACGAGCGTGCTCAGGCAGGGGCTCACCGCCGGATCGACTGTCACGCAATCCATGACGGTGTCGGCCAGCCCCGCGTCATTGCCGCCGATGCTGATGGTCACCAGATCGGTCGTGGGCGAGAGCCGGTCGAACTGCGGTGCGTTGCCGCGCTGTTCAGCGGTCATGTTCGCGGTGGTCGCACCGCCGCAGGAGGCGTCGCGGAATTCCGGCACGGCCAGCGCGGCGGCGACCTGCCGGGCGAAATTGCCCGCGCTCTGGACGCAGTTCACCGGCGTGAACTCGGTGGTGATCTGCGTGATCGTGGCGTCGGCGGCCCACGAATCGCCCAGTGCCACATACTCGGTGAAGGCCGGACCGGCGGCCTCCGGTTCGGCGTGGGCGACACCGACGGGCAGTACCGCCGCGATCGCCACGGACGTCAGCAGTACCCGTGAATTTCTCATCTGCGCTTCCTCGACCGGCCCCGGATTCCGAACTGGTCTCTGGACCAGTTCCGGGTGGTCAAGCTAACAGCCGCCGCCCGGACCGTCCAACGCAGTGTCGAAAGGGGCTGCGTCACACCCGGTCCGCCGATTCCGCGCGCTCGTAGCCGAGCAGCACATCGTGGTACAGCTCGCCGTCGGCCACCGTCACGCGGCTGAAGACCGGCGGGTAGCCGCGGGCCATGACCGTGTACCGACCCTCGGCCAGATCGGGGACCTGATAGCGGCCCGCGTCGTCGGTCCGGGTGATGGCGACCAGATCGCCCTCCTCGTCCAGGATGGTGATCTGGGCATCCGGAATCACCCGTCCCGCATCGGTGCACGCCGATCCCGCGAGCACGGCGCGCGGGGTCAATTCGATGTCGTGGCACAGCATTCCGGTCTCGGGCACCACCAGGGTGGTGGCCGACGGGCGCATGTGCTCGGCGACCGCCACCAGGGTGTAGGCGCCGGCCAGGACACCGCGGCAGCTGTAGGCGCCGTCGGCCGCGGTGGTGGCGGCGGCGATCACGTCGCCGTGCGCATCGGTGAGCGTGACGGTCGCCTCCGCCAGCGGCAGGCCACGGCCCGCCAGGCGCACCACGCCGGAGATCTCACCGGCCCCGGTGAGAACGACATCCAGCTGATGCGGGCGCTTGCCGACGGTGAGGGAGACCGCACTGGGCTGATATCCGGTGGCCGACACGATGAGCACATAGGCGCCCGATCGCGGCGCACCGATGATGTACACGCCCTCGTCGTCCCCGATGGCGCGCGAAACCTGGCGTCCGCGTTGGTCTATCAGCGTCAGCACGGGATCGGCGACCGCGTGGCCGTCCTCGCGATGCACCCAGCCGGCGATGGACAGACCGCGCGGCGAGACCACGCGCAGGGCGTCGTCGGCGACCGGCTCGGGCTCCGGTTCAGGTTCGGGCTCCGGTTCCGGTTCGTAGGCGATCTCGGGCGCGGCCTCGGCCATGGCGGGCATCGGCATTTCCTGGAGCGGAAGCTCTTTCATGAACATAAGCACGATCGCCGCCAGCACCGCGACGGCGGCCGCCACGTAGAAGACCCCGCTCATGGCGTCGGTGAACCCGATCAGGATGGGCGTCTGCAAATGCGGGGGCAGGTCGACGACGCCGCTGGTATTGCTCTGGATCTGGCCGAGCTGGGCGGGCGAGAACTCCGGGGGCAGCGCGCCGCCGAAGGCGTCGATGATCCGGTCCGGCAACAGGTTGAACAGGACGGTCAGGAAGACCGCCACGCCCAGCGTGCCGCCCATCTGCCGGAAGAAGGTGGCCGAGGCCGTCGAGACGCCCATATCGGCATGCGGACTGGCGTTCTGGGCGGCGATGATCAGCGTCTGCATACAGCCGCCCAGGCCGAATCCGATGACGCCGCAGTACACCAGCGGCTGCCACAGCGGGCTGTCGTACTCGACGAGGGCGAACAGCACCGAGCCGATCGCGATGACCAGCGATCCCAGGATGGGCAGCACTTTGTAGCGGCCGGTGAATTTGGTGACCAGACCGGCCAATTGGGCGCCGATCATGATGCCCGCCACCAGCGGGAGCATCATCAGCCCGGCCTTGGTGGGCGAATATCCGCGCACCACTTGGAAGTACAGCGGGACGAGGATGATGGCGCCGAACATGGCCACGCCGACAATGGTTCCGCCGAGGATGGCGATGCTGAAGCTGCCGCTGCCGAACAGCCGCAAGGGAATCAGCGCGGCGTCCTTCATGAGGAATTCGGCGAGCAGGAACAGCACCAGCCCGGCGGCGGCGACCCCGTAGCAGAGCAGGGCGCGGTCGGACTGCCAGCCCCATTCGCGGCCCTGCTGGGCGACCAGCAGCAGCGGGACGGTGCCGATGGTGAGGGTGATGGCGCCGGCCCAGTCGGTGCGCTGGGGCTGCCGCCGGAAGGGGAAGTCCAGCACCTTGGCGACGACCAGCAGGGCCAGCAGGCCGATGGGCACGTTGACGAGGAAGACCCAGCGCCAACCTTCAAGGCCGACCAGTCGGTCCGCATTGGAGAAGAACCCGCCCAGCACCGGGCCCAGCACCGTGGCGATACCGAAGACCATCATGAAATAGCCCTGGTAGCGCACTCTTTCACGCGGCGGCACGATATCGCCGATAATGGTGAACGCCAGCGACATGAGCCCGCCCGCGCCAATGCCCTGAACGGCGCGGAACACCGCGAGCTGGGTCATATCGGTGGCGAAGGTGCAGGCGATCGAACCGATCACGAACACCCCGATGGCAATGAGGTAGCACGGTTTGCGGCCGTGGATATCGGCCAGCTTCCCGTACAGCGGGGTGGAGATGGTGGCGGTGATGAGGTACGCCGTGGTGGCCCAGGCCTGATCATCGAATCCGTGCAGGCTGTTGGCGATCCGCACGATCGCCACGCTCACGATGTTCTGATCCAGGGCCGCCAGGAATACCCCGAGTAGCAGCCCGGACAAGATGATCATGATTTGCCGGTGCGACAACACATTTCCGCCCTCGGCATCCGGGGTGGGGATGACGCGCGGCGCTTGCGTGGTATTCGTCATGTTTGGGGCCCTTGTCGGATTTCGGCTGTCCGGACATGCGGTGCTACTCGAAAAGACCTCGCCATGAAGCAATTCGGGCAGCTTACCCGTGCCGATCAGGGCCCCTGACGGCACGTCCCCTTTTGCGGCGGTTACCCCTCCACTTGTGCGTACAGCGGAATCCCGGTGTGGAAGAACCGGATGAGCTGCCCGATCCGTACGCAGTGGTCGGTGCAGCGGCCGAAGTGGTGCATGAGCATAGCGATATCGATGGCCATGGCCGACCCGTGCGACCAGCCCGGATCGGCTGCGGCCTCGGAAACCGTGGCGCGCAGGCGATCCATGCCGCCATCACGCGTGACCAGCGCGCGGTCGCGCGGCGGATTGTGCGCCGCAATCACTTTCACCACCTCGCCGGTCAAAGCGACTATGGCGCTCGATATCTGGTCGATCTGATCGAGGATCTCCTGTGGTGCAACCGATTCCGGGTACCGGCGCACCACGACGTCGGCGATCCGGCTCAGCGAGGTACCGATGTCCAGCAAGTCGTCGGCAATCTGGATGGCGGTCACCACGTGCCGCAGATCCCGGGCCACCGGCGCCTCCAACGCGAGCAGGATGACCGAGCGGTCCTCGCACTTGGCGTGCTCGACCTGCACCTGTTCCTCGAGCGCGAACACCTCGTAGGCGGCGGTGAGGTCACTGCCCCCGAGGGCCGCCGCAGCGCGCTCGGCCGCCTCCTGGGTCAACCGCGCCATATGTGCCAGCTCATCGGTCAAAGCCATGAGCTCGATGGAGAATTTCGTCCGCACCCGCATATCTTGTCCGCCCGACACCACACCTGCACAATATCGCGGCAAAACCTTTATCCCTGAATGCTTCTCGGCCTGTCCGCGTGAAATTAACCGACCGCCCAGCCTGATGAACAATCCGGAACAAAAGACCGACCGGTGCGTCGATTCCGGGCAAACTCCCGGCGGTGCCGCAGACTGACCCTCGTGGCCGACAACTCCGTTCCCGGGCAGAACGAGGCGAGCGCCTCCACGGGCAGCCGCATGCCGTCCTGGCTGCCCCGCGCCATGATCCTGGCGCTGGTCCTGATCGGCGTCTTCGAAATCGCGAACTGGGCGGCCTACCGGCTCATCGACATCGGCATCATCATGACGGTCGCCTTCTTCATCTCGCTGGCCATGGAGCCGGCGGTGGACGCGCTGGCCGCGCGCGGCATGCATCGCGGGCTCGCGGTCGCCGCGGTGTTCATCATCGTGTTCGCCTGCACCGTCGGCTTCATCGCCACGCTCGGCGTGCTCGCGGTGGAGACCGTCGGCAATATCGCCACCGAACTCCCCCGGCTGCTCGACGAGCTCATCGTGTGGGTCAACAAGACCTTCAACCAGGGCTTCACCGTGGATCAGCTGCGCGATCGGCTGTTCAAGGACTCCGATGTGGTCACCCAGTACGCCGAACGCGCCGCCGACAATGCCTGGGGCCTGTCCAGCAGCGTGCTCGGCGGGCTGGCGCGGGTGCTGACCATCGCGCTGTTCAGCATCTACATGACCGCCGACGGGCCGAAGCTGCGGCGCACGCTGTGCTCGCTGCTGCCGCCGGCCAGGCAGGGCGCGGTGCTGCACGCCTGGGATCTGGCCATCGACAAGACCGGCGGCTATCTCTACTCGCGGGCGCTGCTGGCGGTCATCTCGGCCATCGCGCACGGGGCGTTCCTGGCGCTGCTCGGCATACCCAATGCGTTCGCCCTCGGCATCTGGTTCGGCGTGGTCGCCTCGTTCGTGCCGACCGTGGGCACCTATATCGCGGGTCTGCTGCCGATCCTGGTGGCGCTCACCGTCGATCCCCTCGACGCGGTGTGGATCATCATCTTCGTGGTGGTCTACCAGTGGATCCAGGACTATGTGCTGCAACCGCGCATCACCGCCCGCACCGTGGACGTGAATCCGGCGGTGGCGCTGCTGGCGGTCATGATCGGCGCGGCGCTGCTCGGCGCGGTGGGCGCGGTGCTCGCCATTCCGGCCACCGCGACCCTGCAGGCGTTCCTCGGCGAGTACGTCAAGCGCTACGAGGTCGCCGAGGATCCGCGCATCGACCGGCACGAGCGAAAGGGCACGGATCGAAAGGGCAAGGGCCGCGCCGGGACCGCGCCGCGGGGCAGCACCGCGACCGGGGGTTCTTGACCGTGCCCCGGGTGCGGGCCATGGTGGTGCGATGGGCACCGAAGAGGTACGCGACGGCGTCAAGCTCACCAATCTGGACGCACTGCTGTTCGACGGTGCGGACGCCACCAAGCGGGATCTGATCGGCTATTTCGAGGCGGTCGGCGACCGGCTCGTGCGGCAGCTGACCGACCGGCCGCTGTCGGTGATCCGGGTGCGGCCCGGGCAGGAGCCGTTCATGCAGAAGAACCTGCCCAAATACACGCCGGACTGGGTGCACCGGGTGACCATGTGGGCCGACAGCTCCAAACGCGAAGTGACCTACGCGCTCTGCGATGACGTGCGCACGCTGCTGTGGTTCGGCAATCAGCGCGCCATCGAATATCACACGACGCTGCTGCTCGCCGATTACAGCGCGGGACCGACGCATCTGGTGCTGGATCTGGATCCGCCGCCCGGGGAGCACTTCCGGCAGGCGGTGCGCGCCGCCGAGCTGGTGCGCGCGGCATTGGCGAACGACGGTCTGGCCGGTGCGGTGAAAACCAGTGGGGCCAAGGGCGTTCACGTCTTCGTGCCCATCGCGCCCGGGACCGATATCGAGGATGCGGCGGCGGCCACCCGGGCCATTGCCGTGCGCGCCGAACGCCTGGATCCCGAGCTCGCCACCACCGCGTTCATCCGGGAGGATCGCGGCGGCAAGGTGTTCATCGACTCCACCCGCGCGGGCGGGGCGACCGTGGTGGCCGCGTACAGCCCGCGCATCCGGCCGGGCACGCCGGTGTCGTTCCCGGTGGGCTGGGCCGATCTGAGTGCGGCGTCGCCCGGGGATTTCACCATCCGCAATGCCGCGAAACTGCTCGGCGAGCGCGACCCGTGGGTGCAGGAAATGCCCGAGCCGCAACGCCTTCCCGAGGATCTGCTGGCCGAGGGGCACACCATTCCGGTGGCCCGGGTCCAGGCCATGCACGAGGGCAAGCGCCGGGCCCGGGCCAAACGCGAGAACTGACCCGGATCAGGCGGGCGCGGGTTCCTTCACCACCGCCTTGGCCTTGGCGGTGCCCAGGATCGAGCCGATGATCACCAGCGGGAAGCCGATCGCCATGCCCGCGGTGAGCGGTTCACCCAGCAGCGTGACGCCGATGACCAGCGCGACCGCCGGATTGATGTAGGTGAACACCGTGGCGCGCGCCGCGCCGACCTCGCTGATGAGGGCGAAGAACACCACGAAGGCCAGGGCGGTGCAGATCAGTCCGAGACCGACCACCGACCAGGTGGCATCGGCCGGGAAGTGGGTGGGCATGCGCCACACCGAGAACGGCAGATAGATGACGGTGGCGAAGACCAGCGAGGCCGTCACCACCCCGATCGGCGGCAGATCCGACAGCTTGCGGTCGATGATGATGGCGCCCATGGCGTAGCCGATCACCACCAGGCCGATGGCCGCCATGGCCCACAGATTGGAGGTATCGATATCCAGCCCCACCAGCGCCGCCACACCCGCGAATCCGATGAACAACCCGATGATCCGCCGCGGATCCAGCCGCTCGTGCCCGATGCGCGTGACGATCACCATCGCCACCAGCGGCACACCCGCGATCAACAGCCCCACGGTCGAACTGTTCAGCTTCGTCTCGGCCATGCCGATCAGCAGCCACGGCCCGGTGATCTCCACCAGCGTGTACACCAGCACCCACCGCCAGTGTTGCAATGCCTGCGCGAAAACCTTGGTGTACAGGGCAATCGGCAACAACACCAGCGTGCCCAGCAGCGTCCGCCCGAACGCCACCACCACCGGATCGAAATCCTCCACCGCCACGCGAATCATCGCGTACGGCACACCCCAGATGACCCCCATCGCCAGGAACAGCACCCAGCCGCGCTTGCTCATGATCCGGCCCCGCTAATACCGCAGCGCATTACCGCACTCCTTCCAATCCCCGGGAGCGTATGCCACTGCTGTGACATGTCACCCGGCACATGAACAACCACCCCGAGGCGCACCCGCGCCACCGGCATTGTCAGGTCGAACCCCCGCGGCCCGCACGCCATTCCGCCGCTCCGCCGGAAGTCCACCACCGGCGCGCCCGAGCATCGGCCCCCGTTTCGGCGAATCCACCCCGAGGCCGGAAGACCGCCATCCGGGCACATGGCAGCATGATCATCCGATCCGGCGAAGGAGAAACACGTGCGAGTACTGGTCACCGGCGCGGGCGGCTATCTCGGCCACGCGGTCCGCACCGCCGTGGCCGCGCACGGCCACACCCCGATAGCCATGGTGCGCAACCACACCGAGCCCATCCCGGGCGCAGCCGAGACCCGCGCGGCCGATCTCCTGGACCGCACGGCCCTGCGCCGCGCCCTCACCGGCATCGACGCGGTATGCCACCTGGCCGGCATCACCCGCGTCCGCGAATCCTTCGCCGATCCCCTCCGCTACTTCCGGATCAACACCACCGGAACCCTCGAACTCCTCGCCGCCATGGCGGACGCGGGCGCACACCACCTGGTCTTCGCCTCCACCTGCGCGATCTACGGCTCCCCCGACCGCCAGCCGATGACCGAAGACCTGCCCGACGCCCCACCCCACCCCTACGCGGCCAGCAAGCTGGCCGCCGAACTGGCGATCGAAGCCCAAGCCCGCACCGGCGCACTCGCCGCGACAATCCTGCGCCTGCCGAATATCGCGGGCGGCCACGACCCGGACCCCACCCGCCTGATCCCCCGCACGCTCGCCGCCGCGGCCTCGGGCACCATCCTCGAAGTCAACGGCGACGGCACAGCGGTCCGCGACTACCTCCACGTGCGCGACGCCGCCACCGCCTTCACAACCCTCGTCGATCACGCGCCGCCACCCGGCACCGCGACCCGCTACAACCTCGGAACCGGCCACGGCACAAGCGTTCTGGACATCGTCGCGGCCGTGGAACAAGTGACCGGCCGCCCGGTCGCGTTGCGGCACGGCCCCGCCGCCCTCGAACCAGCGGCCCTGGTCAGCGACCCAACCCGCATGACCACCGAAACCGGCTGGACCCCAAAGCATTCCGGCATTACCGAGATAGTCCGCGATACCTGGCGGCAGATGCACCGGCACAACCGGTAGCGCCCCCGCCTACGCGCACCGCCCGGTGATCAGCGCGGCCGATCTAGCGCACCGAAAAGCCTTGCGCACCAACGAACGGGCACGTCCGCAGGGTGCTGGCCAGATCCCGCACATCGAGCAGGAGAAGCGACGCACTTGACCGTCGGGTGGTCGACATGATGGTGAACCAGCACCGAGTGCGCTGTGCGCGGCGCGCCTGTGATCAGGTATCGGAGAGGAACGAGAGCCGCACCTGACGCTCCGGATTGTCGACATTGAGGTCGACGAATGCGATCGACTGCCAGGTGCCCAGCGCCAGCGCACCGTCGATGACCGGAACCGTGGCATACGGCGGAATCAGCGCCGGCATCACATGCGACCGTCCGTGCCCCCGCGACCCGTGCGCATGCTGCCACCGATCATCGGCGGGCAGCAGATCCCGCAGCGCGGCCAGCAGATCGTCATCGCTGCCCGCCCCCAATTCGATGATCGCGATCCCCGCCGTCGCATGCGGCACGAACACGTGCAGCAGGCCGTCGCCCCCGGCTTCCCGCGCGAACGCGGCGCACTCACGAGTCAGATCGTGCACGACCTCGGTCCGCCCCGTCGTCACCGTCAATACCGTGCTCTTCATACCTGCCATGATCGGCCATCCGCCGCGTCGGGCGCGTCAGCGACCGTCGGCGAGGCGGCGGGCGGTGCCGCGGTGGGGGACGACGGTGGCCGGGTCTTCGGGCCAGGAGTGTTTGGGGTAGCGGCCGCGGAGGTCGGCGCGGACCTGGGGCCAGCCGGTGCGCCAGAAGGAGGACAGATCGGCGGTGACGGCTACCGGACGCTGGGCCGGGGAGAGCAGGTGCAGGAGGAGGGGGACCTTGCCGTCGGCCAGGGCGGGGGTGTCGGTCCAGCCGAAGACTTCCTGGACCTTGACCGCGAGTACCGGCTGATCCGCGGTGTAGTCGACGCGAATCCTGCTGCCGGAGGGGACTTCCAGGCGTTCGGGGGCCAGTTCGTCGAAGCGGACGGCTTCGGGCCACGGCAGGAGGCGGCGGAGGGCTTGGCCGGCGTCGATGCGTTCGAGGTCGGCGCGGCGACGGGCGGTGCCGAGCTCGGGGCCGAGCCAAGCGTCGAGGTCGTCGAGCAAGGCTTCGTCGTCGACGGCGGGCCAGGGTGCGCCGAGGGTGCGGTGCAGAAAGCCCAGGCGTTGCCGCAATGCTGTCGCATCGGCGTCCCAGCGCAGCATGCCCAAGCCGGCCGAGTTCAGGCCGATGCGCAGGGCGGCCGCGATCAGCTCACGGCTCGGATCTCGTAAAGGCTTCTCCGACAGCATGATCGAGCCCAGGCGGGCCACGCGGCGGGCCACCACGTCACCGTCGATCCAGTCCACTTCGTCGGCGGTTGCGAGCAAGCTCGGTGCGGCTCGGCGGGCCAATTCGAGATCGGCGTTGGCAGCCAATCGGATTCGGCCCTCGGACCGGCCCGGGTCGCGCGCCGCGACCGCGACGGCCAGCCACTCCGAATCGGCCAGGCCGGAACCGGGCGGGAGAGTCACCGCCGTGCCCCCGGCCATGAGGTAGCTCGCCGATCCCGGCGCGCGCCGCCGGGCAATGCGCTCCGGATGTGCCAGCGCGACAACGAAAGCCGGATCATCGCCCCCTATTGGACCGCCGACGTCCAGCGGCGCGCCCGGCGGGGCGCTCGCGCTCGTCGGAGTGCCGTTGTCTCGCGAGGTTTCCGCACCTGGCGGCGCATTGCCGACCAACCGGGCGAGGCGTTCGGCTTCTCGTTTCCACCGCGGGGGTCGTTCCCGGCGCAGGGTGCGAATGGCTGCGACTACATCGACGCCGGGCGCGAGGCTGTCGTCGTCGAGGAGGGCGACCACCTCCGCGGCGGCCTTCGCGCCGACCACGCTCGCGCCGTCGAGTAGCGCTCGGGCGAGTCGGGGGTGCAGGCCGAGGGCTGCCATTCGTCGACCTCGGTCGGTGACCGCACCGTCATCGGAGATAGCACCCAAGGCGCGCAACACTTCTCGGCCCACCGCCAGCGCACCGGCGGGCGGTGCGTCCCACCAGGCGAGGCCCTCGCCGTCGGGGGTGCCCCAGCAGGCGAGTTCGAGTTCCAGGCGGGTCAGGTCGGCGGTGCGGATCTCCGGTTCGGGGTAGGCGGGCAGGGTGGCGTGCTCGTATTCCGGCCAGCATCGCCAAACCCGGCCCGGCGCTTCACGACCCGCGCGGCCGGCACGCTGGTCGGCGACGGCGGCCGAGACCCGGACCGTCGCCAAGCCGGACAGGCCACGGCGGTGGTCGGTGCGCGGGACGCGGGCCAGGCCGGAGTCGACGACCGCGCGGACTCCCGGCACGGTCAGACTGGATTCGGCTACGGCGGTGGACAATACGACCCGGCGACGGGCGCCCGGCGCCAGCGCGATGTCCTGGGACGCCGCCGAGAGACGCCCGTGCAGCGGCAGCACGTCCACATCGCGTACGTCCGAAAGCAATTGCGATGTCCGCCGGATCTCCGCCGCGCCCGGCAGGAAGACCAGCACGTCGCCGGTGGTGCCATCCAATGCGGCCCGCGTCGCACGGGCCACCTGCGCTTCGGCCTTCTCTCCCTTGATCGGTGGCACATAGGCGATGTCCACCGGATACGCGCGCCCTTCGACCTCGAGAGTCGGCGCGGGCCGATCGTCACCGAGCAGATCCGCCAGCCGTTCGGCGGCGACGGTCGCCGAGGTGGCGAGCACGCGCAGATCCGGCCGCAATCCACCGCGCGCGTCGAGCAGCAAGGCGAGCAGCAGATCGGCGTCCAGATGCCGCTCATGGCATTCGTCGAGCACCACCACATCGACCCCGGCCAGTTCCGGATCGCCCTGCAGCCGCCGCACCAGCAGACCGGAGGTGACGACCTCGATTCGCGTGCCCGCGCTCACCCGCCGGTCGCCGCGCACCGAATAGCCGACGGTCGCACCCACCTGCTCGCCGAGCAGCGCGGCCATGCGGGCGGCCGCCGCGCGCGCCGCCAACCGCCGTGGCTCGGCCACCACCACGCGCCCGGTCGTCGCGGCGGCCAAGGCCGGCGGGACCAGCGTCGTCTTGCCGGTGCCCGGCGGCGCGACCAGCACCGCGGTGCCGTGCGCGGCCAGCGTCTCGCACACTTCGTCGAGGGCGGCGCGAACGGGAAGATCAGGAAGCTCGGGCAGTTTCATCGCCGTCCCAGTCTGCCGGTCCTCCCGCCCGGCCGCGTCCACCGGCCCCACGACCGCACCACAGTGAAACGACATCGACCGGGAACCGGTGGCGGGGCCTTCTCGCGAAATGCCGCCACCAGTTCCCGGTCGGCGTTGTTTCACTACGTCATGCGGAAGCGGTTGCGGTATTCGGTCGGGGTGATGTCGAGGGTGCGGCGGAAGGCTCGGGTGAGGGTGTCGGTGGTGTTGAAACCACAGGTGGAGGCGATGCGTTCGAGGGTGTCGTCGGTGGTTTCCAGGCGGTTGCGGGCCACTTCGACGCGGGCGGATTCGATGTAGGCGGCGGGGGTCGTGCCCAGTTCGGTTTTGAAGATGCGGGCGAGTTGGCGTTCGCTCACGTGCGCGTGCTCGGCGAGATCGGCGGCGGTGAGCCGGCCCGCGATATTGCGCATGATGTGGTGGCGCAGGTCGTCCATGCGGCGGGTCGTGGACGCCGGTTCCAGGGTCACGCTGAATTGGCTTTGGCCGCTGGGTCTTTTGAGGTACACCACGAGTTGGCGGGCCACGCGCAGCGCCGCGGCCTCGCCGAAATCCTCGGCCACGAGGGCCAGCATGAGATCGAGGACGGCGCTGATTCCCGCGCCGGTCCAGACTTCTCGATCGCGGATGAAGATCGGGTCGGCGTCCACCTCGACGGCGGGGTGCTCGGTGGCCAGCTGGCGGGCGGCGGACCAGTGCGTGGTGGCCCGCCTGCCGTCCAGCAGTCCGGCGGCCGCGAGGGTGTGCGCGCCGACGCAGACCGAGGCCACCCGCCGCGCCCGGCCGGCCAGCCGCCGCACCCAGTCGACCACGTCCGGATCGGTGACCGCGCGCACGCGGCGGTGCTCGTCGACTTCGACCGCGCCGGGCACGACCAGGGTGTCGATGGGGCGCGTGGCGATTTCGGCGAAGGTCGTATCGGGCAGCACGCGGACGCCGGCGGAGGTGGTGACCGGGTCCATGGTCGCCGCGGCCAGGACGACCCGATAGCCGGTCGGATCGGGCAGCTCTCGTTCCAAGAGCGAGAACACTTCCGGCGGGCCGGCCACATCCAGGCTGTCGACCCGGTCGAAGAGCACCACGACGATGAGCCGCTCCACAGTGCTCACCGCGCCTCCGTCCCGATGTCCGAATCTGCATGCTACATGACATTTCCGACACGGCTGCGCGGTCATAGCGTGGAAAACAGCCGCTCACAGCGGTGCCGAACATCCGCTACACACTCCGAGGAAGAGCATCGATGACCACGCAGACCCTGCGCGAACTCAGCGAATTCGATCAGACTCCGGCGTCCCTGGCCGACGCGACGCTGGTCCTGATCGACTACCAGAACACCTACACGCGCGGGGTAATGGAGCTGACCGGGTGGAAGGCCGCCCTCGACGCCGCCGCCGAACTGCTCGCCAAGGCGCGCGCGGCGGGGGCGAAGATCATCCACATCATGAACGACGGCGGGGTGGGGACCCCGTACGACATCACCGCCGAGATCGGGCAGATCCACCCGCGGGTGGCACCGGCCGAGGGCGAACCGGTCGTCGTCAAGACCGTGCCCAATGGTTTCGTGGACACCGATCTCGCCGAGCGCATCGACGAAGCGGGCAACAAGAACCTGATCATCGCCGGTTTCATGACCCACATGTGCGTGACCTTCACAACCGAGGGCGCATTCCTGCGCGGCAACCACCCCACCGTCGTCGCCGACGCCTGCGCCACCCGCCCCTTGCGGACCGCGGTCGCCGAGGTCTCCGCCGAGGCACTCCACAACAGCGCGCTCGCCACGATCGCCGATCTCTACGCGGTAGTCGTCCCGTCCGCCGACGCGCTGAACTGAGCGCCCACGCCCGGCCCCTAGGCCCTGGGCCTCAGTCCCCGGGCCGGAGAGTCCTCCATCCTCCGGCTTCGGCAACTCCTCATGCCGCCGCTGCCGACTTCACCGCGCGGCCCACCTCGCGCCGCAGGTCGAGGAATTCCTTCGACGCCCGGAGGTCGTCGGGATCCACTCCGGCTCTGGGCAATTCGACCGGCAGGTCGAGTGCGACGCGGCCGGGGCGTCTGGTCAGCACTACGATCCGGCTGCCCAGGAAGGCCGCCTCGTCGGCGCTGTGGGTGACGAATACGCTGGTCCGGCCCGAAGCCACGCTCACCCGGCGCAGGTCGTCCTGCAAGCGCTCCCGGGTGAGGGCGTCCAGTGCGGCGAACGGTTCGTCGAGCAGCAGCAGCGAGGTCTCCGCCGCCAGGGCGCGGGCAATGGCGACACGCTGCTGCTGACCGCCGGAGATCTCCCAGATCCGCCGGGCCGCAGTGCCTTCCAGACCGACCCGGGTCAGCAGCTCCTCCCGCCGCCGCGCCCGGTGCTCGCGGGGCACGCCCGCGTATTTCAGCGCCAGCTCCACATTGCCGCCCACTGTCTGCCAGGGAAACAGCCGCGGCTGCTGGAACACCACGCCCGCGGTGTCACCCGGGCGGGGTGTGGCGCCGGAGACTTCGATGCTGCCTTCCGTGGCCGCTTCGAAGCCGGCGATGAGCCGCAGCAGGGTGCTCTTTCCGCATCCGGACGCACCGACCAGGACCAGGAACTCCCCCGGCGGAACCTCGAGATCGACCGGGCCGAGCGCGTTCACCGCGGCCGGGCCGCGCCCGTAGCGGTGCGAAACCCGATGCAGCCGAATGCCTCCGGCGGTGCGGGTGCGCGCCGCGTCGAGCTCACTGATCGAGGACACCGGGCAGTCCCTTCACATAGATCGCGTCCTGGAAGGTCTGCGCCGGCGGTGCGGCATCGATCTGCCGCTGCGCCGCCAGGAATTCCGCGGCACTGCGCAGATTGACAGCGATATTGCCGACGGCGCCCTCGCTGCCCAGCCAATCAGCCGATGTCAGTTGGGTTTTGGTGAGGAATACGCCCTGCTTCAGCTGCTGGGCCGCCGCATCCG
Source organism: Nocardia sp. NPDC127526 (assembly GCF_042672265.1). Classification (NCBI taxonomy): domain Bacteria; kingdom Bacillati; phylum Actinomycetota; class Actinomycetes; order Mycobacteriales; family Nocardiaceae; genus Nocardia; species Nocardia sp. NPDC127526. Next base: position 89,858 of record NZ_JBHXVO010000015.1, read on the forward strand.
GGGTGATTCCGATTTCGGCCGCGACGGCCTCGGCGGCCTCGGCGGCCTCGCCCGGATTGTCGCGAATGGTATCGAGGGCGCGCGCCTGAATCCGCCGCCAGGTGTCGACCACCTCCGGATGCTGTTGCGCGAACTGCGTGGACACCACACCCAGATCCAGCGTCGGCTTACCGGCGGTGGCGAGCTCCCGGCTGGTGATCAGCGTCTTCCCGGACGCGCGCAGCTGATCCAGGGTCGGCAGCCAGGTGTAGACCGCGTCGACGTCCCCGCGATCCCAGGCCGCCAGCGAGGCCTGCGGTTGCAGATCGACCAGCTGAACATCGCCGGCCCGCAAGCCGTTCCGATCGAGCGCGGCGAGCAGACTGTAGTGCGCGGTCGAGGCGAACGCGGTGGCGATGCGCTTGCCGCGCAGATCCGCGATGGTCTCGATCCCGGTTCCATTGCGCGCCACCAGGGCTTCATTGTCACCGGCCACATCGAGCACGAAGGCGACCTGATACGGAATATGCAGCGGCGCCGACAATCCGCGCGCCACCGGGCTGGATCCGAGCGCCCCGAAATCGACCCGCCCGGCAATGAACGCGGTGTTGATATCCGCGCCGGAGTCGAATTTCGTCCAGGCGATGTTGTAGTCCGGCAGCGCCTCCTCCAGCCACCGATTGTGCTTGACCACCAGATCGCCGCTCGGAAACGTCTGGTACGCAATGCGAATCGTCGGCTTGGTGTCGTCCTGCCCGGAGTGGTCGATGGCGCACCCGCTGACTGCCAGGGTCGCGATGCCCGCCAGCGCGGCGGCCAGCAGCCGCCACCTCGTGAATCTCATACTCTGCCTCTCCAGGGGACGACGCGGCGCTCCACCGCGCGCAAGAGCCCGTCGATGACCAGACCGGAAATACCGATGGCGAAAATGCCGACCAGCACGACGGGAGTGTTGTTGTAGTTGCTCGCGTCCTTGACCACGCCGCCGATTCCGGGCAGCCCGTTGAACAATTCGGCGGCGACGACCGACGAGTACGCCATGCCGACCGCCAGCCGGATTCCGGTGAACGTCTCCGGCAGGGCCGCCGGGAACACGACATCGCGAATCACCTGTCCGCGCGTGGCTCCCAGCGCCCGCGCCGCCTCGATCAGCCCGACGGGCGCGGCCAGCACCGCGGCCGTGGTCGCCACCGCGGTCGGCGGCAGCGCCGCCAGCGCCAGCAGCGTGATCTTGGGCGCGTCATCGATACCGAGCCAGATCACCAGCAGGAAGAAGTAGGCCAGCGGCGGCAGCGCCCGCAGAAACGTCAGCCACGGCTCGAGAATGCTGCGCACCCACCCGATCGTCCCCATCGCCAGCCCCAGCCCCACCCCGGCCAGCACTCCGATGAGTACACCCGCGAACACGCGCCGCAGGGTCATGTACAGGTGCTCCCACAGCAGGTAGCCCTGATACCCCCGGACCCCGTCGTGCGTGGTCGACAATTCCACGAACGCCCGCCACACCGTGCCCGGATACGGCACGAACGTCTCGTTCCACACCCCACTCGCGGCGGCTGCCTGCCACACCGCCACGAACACCGCCACCGACAACAGCGGCAACCCGATTCGATGAAAGCCCGCTCGCCCCCGCCCGGATCTCGCGGCCGGAACAGGCACGGCAGCGTCAACCTCGGTCGTCTGCATTGCCCTGTTCTACCGCCGCCGCGAGCACGCGCCCACGGTTGCGCTCAGCGCGGATTAAACGCCCTCAGTGCGGATCAAACATCGGCGGTCTCGGCCCAGTCGGCGATCTCGTGCAGGATGTCCCCGAGCCGGTAGCCCTTCTCGGTGAGGGTGTACTCGACGCGTGGCGGCTTGTCCGGATAGACCGCGCGCACGAGCAGGCCGTGCTGTTCGAGGGCGCGCAGGCGTTCCGCCAGGGTCTTCGGGCTGATGCCGGGCAGCGCGCGCTGCAACTCGCCGTAGCGCATGGTGCCGGTGTGCAGGTGGTAGATCACCAGCGGGGTCCAGCGACTGCCGACCAGGTCCAGGGTGCGTGTCACCGGACACACCGCCGGATCCATCGACACTCCTGCCTGCATACTTCCCATTTCGAAAGTATATGCGCGGAAAGTGCGTACTTCACAGAATGAAGTAATGGTCACACGCTGGGGTTATGACATCGAAAACAGCAGTCGTCCACGGCGCCGGCGGAACACAGGGCGCGGCCATCGCCAACCGCCTGCGGGCAGCGGGGTGGGAGGTCCGCGCGCTCGGGAGCTCCACGGTGAATCTCACCGACCTCGATTCGGTCCTCGCCGCGTACGCGGGAGCGGAGGCCGTCGTGGTGCAGCTCCCGCTCGAATTCACCCCCACCGCAGTCACTTACGCCGAAACCATCCTGGCTGCGCTGGCGAAATCGACCGTCCCGCAGGCCATCCTGAACCCGGGATCACCGCTGCCGCCCGAACCGATCGGCCAGCCCTACGTGGATGCGCGCGTACTGCTCGCCGGAGGTCTCGCGGAGGCCGTCGAGCACGCCGCCGTAATCGCCCCGGCCGGGCCGTATCTGGAGAATCTCGTCCAGCCGTGGTCGGTCGACCGCGTCAGAACGGCCGGCGAGCTGGCCTACCCCTTCCCCGCAGACCTGCCCGTCCCCTGGTCCACCCTCGACGACATCGGCGATCTGATCGCGACGACTCTCGAAGGCGCCCAATCGAATCCCCTGTCCCTGCTCACCGGCCCCGAACCGCTCACCGGCCACGACATCGCCGCCGCGGTCGCCACGGCCACCGGCCGTGACGTCCGCTGGACCCCGGTCACCCCGTCCGCCTACGGCGAACTGCTCGTCCCCGTCATCGGCGCTCCGGCCGCCGCGGCGATCGCCGCCATGTACGAGCAGCAGGCCACGACCCCGCCGCCCGCACTTCCGGCCGAACTCCTGCACCGAGGCTCGACCACGGTCGCCGACTGGGCGCGGCGGCAGCGCTGGACGTAGCGGTCCTCAGCAGTTGGTGGGCGCCGGATCGCCCCGGAACCTGGCCTCCACGTAGTCCCAGGCTTCCGGGAATCCGGCCACCGCCGTCGTCAAATGCTCGGCAATGTCGTACGGGCGGAACATCAATGGCACTCCGGCGCGGCAATAGCGCTGGGCGACCTCCTCGACCGGACCGAAGAAGGTCATGGTGTCGAAGCGCCCCTGCCAGAAGAAGGTGGGAACGGTGGGGACGCGATCGTCGTAGCGCAAGCTGTTCTCCCGCAGCACCGCGTGCGCTTCGGGACTGTTCATCATGTCCTTCGAGGCCGCCAATTGCGCGGCATTGCGGGTGATGCCGTGGAACAGCAGGAACCGGCGGCAGGCGTCCTTGGTGAAATCCCGGAACCACAGCCCGCTCTCATTGAGCTGATCGGACACCGGCAGCCGATTGGGGTACTCCCGCTCCAACCCCATGGCGGCCGCGAAGGCCAGCCCGAAGCCCGGGTGCGGGTCGAATCCCAAGGCCAGCGCCATCTCTCGCAGATCGGCGGGAATGCCGCCCGCGACCACGGCGGCGAGCTTCAGATCCGGAGCGTAGGACGGCTGCAGGGCCCCCGCCCACGCCGTGGCCATGCCGCCGCCCGAATACCCGGCCAGCACAACGGGAACCTCCGCCAGCCCCAGCTCGGCAACCTGCCGGACCGCCTTCACACTGTCGAGGGTCACCATGCCCCCGAGCTTGGCCGCACCGTAGGCGACATTGGGCCCGAGGTAGTCGGGCATGGAAATCGCCCACCCGCGCCCGAGCGGCAGCATGGCTCCCAGCGAGTCCTGCAGCTCCCCGTTGAACAGCGACCGCGACGGACTGCACTGCGTACCCAGCGAATTGATCAACGCCTGGTACGACACCAGTGGCGGATTCCGCACCCCCGGCGGCATCAGCACCGTCGTCACACCCATGATCGGATTCCCGGCGGAGTTGGTGGACCGGAACGCCACCTGCCACCCGTCGCTACCCATGAACAGCGCGGTATCGGTCCGCCGCACGCGCACCACCTGCCCGGGCTGCATGCCCGCCAGATCGGCCGGCTCATGGTAGAAGGGATCCGGATCAGGCGTCGGATACAGCGGATTCGCCGTCGCGGGCGCGACCAGCCACCCAACCGACACCACGCTCAAAACCAAGATCAAAAATCTGACAGCGGCTCTCAACATGCCAACCTTCGGAAATATTCAGCCCCGGCCAAACCTTGGCCGGCGACAAGCCCGCGCCAAAAATAGCCGCCCTCCGGCACTGAGTGCCAACTCACACATCATGATCGAGTCACGAGACAACTCTCAACCCCCGGCAATGTCAACCGTCACAACGAGGCGATTCGTGATGCGTATCAGCTAATACGCGCCCTCGCTGCGGGCTACCGCGGAGATGGTCTTCTTGATGATCAGCAGGTCTTGCATCATGGACCAGTTCTCGACGTAGGACAGGTCCAGGCGGACGGCCTCGTCCCAGGGCAGGTCGGAGCGGCCGGATACCTGCCACAGTCCGGTGACTCCGGGCTTGACGAGCAGGCGGCGGCGGACCTTCCAGTCGTAGCCTTCGACCTCGCCGGGTAGGGGCGGGCGCGGGCCGACGACGCTCATCTCGCCGCGCAACACATTGATGAACTGCGGGAGTTCGTCGAGGCTGAATTTGCGCAGGATCCGGCCGACCGGGGTGACCCGAGGATCGGTCCGCATCTTGAACAGCGGGCCCGCTCCCTCGTTGGCGGCCAGCAGGTCGGGGAGGTCCCGATCGGCGTCGTCGCGCATGCTGCGGAACTTGATCATGCGGAAGGGCTTGCCGTGCAGGCCGATACGTTCGGACTTGTAGAAGACCGGACCGGGGCCGCTGAGCTTCACCGCGACCGCGATGGCGAGCATGACCGGCGCGACCAGCAGCAGCGCGGACGCGGCGAAGACCATGTCGAACGCGGCTTTCCGGTAGGACCGCGCGCGATCGTATTGCGGTTTCTCGATGTGCAGCAGCGGCAGGTTGGCCACCGGGCGGATCGACAGCCGCTGATCGGCGACGTCCACGACACCGGGGGTGACGACCAGTTCGATCCCCAGGGGCGCCAGTTCCCACAGCAATTCGTTGATGCCCTGCGCACCGAGCTGCTCGGTCGCCGCGACGGCGACCGAATCGGCGCCGGTGGCCCGGATCGCGTCGATGATCGACGAGTTCGCCACCAGGAGCGGCGAATCCGGCTCATCCTCGGCGGCCATCGTCTCCGGGACCGGTTCGGAGTCCGCATCCGCGCCGTACGGGATGTACACCCCGGCAACGGAATACCCGACCGCCGGATCGCGCTCGAAGCACCGCATCATCTGCCGGGCCGAATCACACCGGCCGACGACGAGCACGGCGGTGAGATACCGCCCGCGCCGACGCTGGCGGACCGCGTACTTCCGCCAGATCAGCCGGTTCACCGCCAAGGCCAGCAGCCCGATCGGCAGGGCGATGGCCAGATACCCCCGCGCGAATTCCATGCGCAGCAGCAACGAGACGATGGCGATCATCCCGAACAGCCGCATGGTCGCCGCGACGAGACGGCGGTATTCCTCCGCGCCGGAGCCGAGCACCGTCGGCGACCAGGCGCCACCCGCCGCGAGGAATCCGACCCAGGCGAGGATCAGCGCGACCGAGACGACCGTGTACCCGACGCGCGTGTCACCGTGCCAGTCCAGCGGAGCATCATAGGTCGCCCCGCCGAAACGAATGATCTGGGCGAGCACGACCGAACCGGCGATGACCACCGAATCGGTGATCCGGAGTCGGCGGCGATACTCGGCCTGCCAGAGTTGCTTTCCGGACTTCTCGAGCGAATCCGGCTTCTTCGTGAGGTCGTGCCACTGATCCTCACCGATCTGAACGACCATGTCAAAGCTCCATCAAGCCACGCGTAACAGTGGCAGTCCCCCCGAAATGGCCGCCTAGGCTGAATGCCACTGAATACTACTGGATTCCGAGCCGGGCGGATATGAAAGCCGGGAACGCGAATGGCTTGGAACACAAAAAGTTTCGCAATAAATGTTGCCGGGAATACGCCGGCCTCCGCACGAACCGAGCGGCTCGTTCCCCGTGCCGGGACCGATCCCGCCCGGTATCGTGACATGGGGTCGGGAGGAACCGGAGAATCGTTATGGGGCAACGCATCTCTGTATTCGGAACGGGATATCTGGGGGCCACTCACGCCGCGTGCATGGCCGAACTCGGCAACGAGGTGCTCGGGGTCGATGTCGACGAGCGCAAGCTGGCGGAGCTGGAAAGGGGCCGGGTTCCCTTCTACGAGCCGGGTCTCGCGGAAATCCTCACCACCCAGGTCGAATCCGGGCGGCTGCGCTTCACCTCCTCCTACGCCGAGGCCGCACAGTTCGCGACCGTGCACTTCGTCACCGTCGCGACACCGCAGAAGCGGGGCGAGTTCGCCGCCGATCTCGGCCAGGTCGACGCGGTCGTCGAGCAGTTGGCGCCCCGGCTCACCGGCCCGGCGGTCATCATCGGCAAATCGACGGTCCCGGTCGGCACGGCCGCGCGGCTCGGCGCGCGGGCGCGCGAACTGGCGGGCGCGGAGGTCGAAGTGGCGTGGAATCCGGAATTCCTGCGCGAAGGCCACGCGGTGGCCGACACCTTGCGACCCGACCGCATGGTGCTCGGCGTCGGCGGCGACGGCCCGGGCCGCGCGGAAGCGGTCACCCGCGCGGTGTACGGCCCGCTCCTCGACAAGGGGGTGCCGCTGCTGGTCACCGACCTCGAGACCGCGGAGCTGGTGAAGATCGCCGCCAATTCCTTTCTGGCGACCAAGATTTCGTTCATCAATGCGATGGCCGAGCTGTGCGAGGCCAGCGGCGCGGACGTGACCGTACTGGCCGACGCAATCGGCCTCGACCCGCGCATCGGCCGCAGCTTCCTCAATGCGGGCATCGGTTTCGGCGGCGGCTGCCTGCCCAAGGACATTCGCGCATTCATGGCCCGCGCCGGCGAACTGGGCGCGGACCAGGCGCTGACATTCCTGCGCGAGGTGGACAGCATCAATATGCGACGCCGGACCCGGATGGTGGAGCTGACCCGGGACACGGTCGGCGGCTCGCTGATCGGCACCCGCATCGCCGTTCTCGGCGCCGCCTTCAAACCGGATTCCGACGATGTGCGGGATTCACCGGCGCTCAATATCGCCGGGCAGTTGCAGTTGCAGGGCGCCGCGGTCACCGTCTTCGACCCGAAGGCGATGGACAATGCGCGGACGCTGTTCCCGACACTCGGCTACGCGCGAGGCACTACCGAGGCGTGCGAGGGCGCGGACGCGGTGCTGGTGCTCACCGAATGGGCGCAGTTCCGCGAGCTCACGCCCGCACTGCTCGACGATGTGGTCCGCCGCCGCCGCATCCTCGACGGCCGCAACTGCCTCGATCCCGCCCAATGGCGCAGCGCCGGTTGGGATTACCGCGGCATCGGCCGCCGGTAGCCGCCTCACCGGGCGCCGTGGATCGCCTCGATGGACCACGCGGGCCCGCTGTCGAACCGGACCAGGGTGAGCGTTCCCCCCGATCGCAACTCCAGGGGTGTGGCCACGTTCTCGAAGTCGATATTGCCCCCGGATTCGAAGAACACGGACCCACCCGCGGCCTTCAGCACCACTCGCTCACCTGGGAAATGGGTGGACTCGACCACCCGTATCGGGGTGGTGGAGGCGCTGAGCGCGACCGTCACCGCGCCGCCGATATCGATCTCGGCCGCCGGGGCGATCCGCCGGGTCAGATTCCGGGTGACCGCCATACCGCGGCCGACGCCATTGGACAGCAGCACGCTCGCCCCGCTGTCGTCCGCCGACGCCATATCGCCGAACGCACCCAGGAACACATTGCCGGTCCCGGATACGCGCGCGCCCGCCACCGCTCGCAGGGAGAACGATTCCCCTTGTCCCAGCGCGGAGTTCGCGAAGTGGCACCGGTCGACGCGGCAGTGGTTCACGCCGGAGAACAGCAATCCGTTGCCCAGGCCCTCGAAATGGCAGGTGTCGAAGGTGATCGACTCGGCCCGGTCCACGAACACCCCGAGCGCCGCCTGCTGGAACGTCACATCCGTGAACACATGGCTGTGCCCGATGCGATCGGACACATACGGACCGCCATTGTCCGAGGCGTCGTACCTGCCCAGCTGACGGCAGATCTTCACATTGATGCCCGGTGCGGCGGTGGCGGCGGCGCCGAAGCCGTCGATCCGCCCGCCCGTCCACGCGGTCTGGTTGACCTGCCCGGACATGAGCAGTCCCAGCGACCGCTCGGAGTCGTTGCGCCGCTCCAGGATCACGCCGTCGAAGGTCAGGAACTGCAGGGGATCGCGGGCGTCGTGCCCACCGCCCTCCAGCCACAGCTGCGCGCGCGCGAACCCGGCGACCCGCAGCGAGCGAAAAGCCGAGTGCCACAGCCCCGATGCCGTGTGGCCCGCCCCCCGCCGCGCGTGGATGTGGATACCGTGCTGCTCCGCATTGCCCGCATCCTCGATGCCGATGCCCTCGACCGTCACGTACCTGGTGGGGCCGGGTCCGATCCCCAGCACGAAGCCGGCGTCCGATCCGGGAACCGCACCGATCACGGTGGCCTCCGGGCCCGCGCCGATCAAGCGGGTCCCCTCCCGCAACAGCAGCCCGTCGGCGGTGTACCGGCCCGCCGGGAGATGCAGCGCCAGGCCGTTCTGATGCGCGAAATCGATGGCGTTCTGCAGGCGTTCGGACTCGTCGGCCTCGCCGCCGGTGATTCCGAAGTCATGGACATTGGCCACCAGCCCACCGAGATTCGACACCACCTGCGGCGGATCCGGCGGCTGGGCCGCGCATCCGGCGACCCCGGCGGCCGCGGTCGCGGTCATTCCGGTCAGCAGCGCCCGGCGTCTGCTGATAGCCATCCCTGCTCCTCACGTGCCGAATCCGGGGCGCGACCCCACAACGGCCCACAGCAGGCTCCGAGCAGCGTGACCAGCCCCAGATAGGTGGCCGGGTAGCCGAGCCCGCCCGTCACCGGGGTGTCGATCGCGAGCACGATCACTGTAGCCAACAGAACCTTGCGCTGCGTGGCGACGAGGCGGCCTGCGGGCCAATACCTTCCCGAAATCGCCCGGAATGCGAGGTGCCCCAGGAACGCCAGATACGCGACCAGGCCGGCGATACCGGTCTTCATCAAGTAGTAGACGTACCCGTTGTGCAGGAACGCCGCCTCGGTGCGGCTGAAACTCGCTCGCGTCGAAGCGGTTTCGACGCCGAACCGGACCACCGAACCCCAGCCCTGGCCGAGCCACTGCGCGAAGACCGGCGACCGGTCGACCTGCGCCAGTGCGCGCCGCGATTCGAAGGCGCGGTAGTTGTCGGCGATCTGGTCGCGGGTCTCCAGATTCGTGGTGGCCACCTCGGTCAGCGAGTTCTCCACCTTCGCCAGGAACACCTGGTCGAGGAACTGGTAGGCGGGCGGCACGAACCATCGCAGGGCGAGCAGCGTCGCGAATACGGCTGCCGCCGCGGGCACGATGGCCGAAACCAGTTGCCGCAGGCTGGGAATGAGCGTCCGGTTCGGACTCACCGTCAGCGCCGCCATCACCGCGAGCAGGACGACGAGGTTCAGCATCAGCCCGCGCGACAGCGTCAGAAGCATGGAGACGGTGACGATCACCCCGACCGTCTGGACCACTCGCCGCCACCGGCGCAGCCCGGCGTCGGCGGCGAGCAGCAGGCACGCGCCCAGTGCGGCGTACTGCGTGTGGGATCCGCGCCCGGCCTCCAGCCGCAGCACGTACAGATCGCTCACTCCCCCGGACACCACGATGCCGAACCGGATCAGGTGCACGATCGAGATGACCAGGCCCGCGGCGGCGACCACGGTGAGGATCGCCCGCAGGCTCGCCCGGTCGCAGGCGAACAGATATCCGATACCCAGAAAAAGGAGGTAGGTCAGCGTGATTCCGATATCGCGCTGCAGATCGATGTCCAGCGGCGTCGTGCCGAACGCATTCGCCACAATGGCGCCGGCCAGCCCCAGAATCAGGATGGCGAGCAGCCAGCCGCCGGCGGGCGGAAACCGCGGCCACGGCAAATGGCGGATCCAGATCACCCCGGACCCGGCGACCGCCGCCGCGGCCGCGAGCGCGATGACCGGGCCGACATACTCGGCGGCCACGAGCACGGCGAACACGCTGAGCGCGAACGGATACCAGCCCAGGGTGAGCACGGGCGCGGCCGGAGCTTTCGACGTCATCACCGCCCCCGGGTCACCGTGACGCTGTCGAGCACGAGGTCGGCGATCGACCGGTGGCCGAGATCATTGGGGTGGAAGTCGTCGGAGGTTCCGGAGAAGGTGGGCAGGCCCGCGGGTCCGCGCAGGCGCGGGTCCGCGGCTAGCTCGAACAATGGCCGGAACGCGCCGCCTTTCGCTCCGCACAGGTCGGCGATGACCGTGTCGAAACTGCGGGCCGTCTCGATCGGCCGCCACAGTCCCAGACACAGCAGGGCGGTGCCCGGGGACGCGGCCACGATTCTGTCCAGGAGTTCGCGATAGCGATCGCGGAAGGTGCGCAGGTCCACCAGCGGGGTGTCATTGGTGCCCAGTTCCACGATGTAGAGGTGCTGACCGGCGGGGAACTCCGGCCCGAGCAGCGCCTCGCCGACGGTGCCGCCGATGCGGTTGGCCTTGTGCTCCTCGACCGGCCCGCCGCGGCCCCACGCGGCGGTCACCAGCGGCCGGAAGCCGAGTTCCTGTGCGGTGGCGGACAATCCGTGGTCGAGCGAGTCCCCGAGGAAGCTGACCTGCAATGTCTCACCGGCGGCCAGGCGCAGTGCGATCCGCGAATCGTCCGGCGGCGCCCCGCTGCCGAGGCGGATGTAGACGACGGTGGCGGCGAGCAGGGCCACCACCGCGGCGATCCCGGCCCACAATCGGGTGTTCACACTGCTCGACACGGTCATCAGAGCGCCGGCGCCCGTCGTTTGAGGACGCGGGCGGGCACGCCGCCGATCACGGACAGGGGCGGAAACTCGCCGCGCACAACGCTTCCCGCCGCGACCACCGATCCCGCCCCCACGCGCGCGCCGGCGAGGAAGGTGACCCGGGCGCCGATCCACACATCGTCGGAGATGACGATCTCCGCCTCCCGGGTGCCCTGATGGCGGATCGCCACGGTGGTGTCGTCGGTGATGTGCTCCTGCGAATGGAAGGTGACGTAGGGACCGGCGATGACGTCGCGGCCGATGGTGACTCCCCCGCTGCACCCGATGTGCGCGCCGTCGCCGATACCGCTGAAATCCCCTATCACCAAACCCACCCCGCGCTTGCCGAGCTGACTGGTGGTGGTCACGATGCAGCGCCGCCCGAGCTTGGCGCCGCGCCCCAGGCGCACGCCCCGGGTGCCGCTGGCGTCGACGATCGACTCCGCGCCGATCGCCGACAGCGGCGCGGCGGTGAGATTGCGTTTGCAGCGCAATCGAACTCCGCGGCCCCGGAACACCGTCGCGCGCAGGGTCAGCACGCCGCGGCCCAGTTCGATTCCGCGCCGGGCCATCTCGCCGTACCGGAAGGTCCACGGGATATCCGGATCGACCTCGTAGCTGCGGCCCGCGGACCTGATCACCCGCTCGATCAGGGTCATGGTGTTCTCCTCCGGTCGTGCCGTGTCACCAGCGCGAGGCCATTGGCCGCCGCCACACCCGTCCACGCGATCGCCGAGGCGAGACCCGCGCCGAGCGCGCCCAGGGAGCCGACGGTGCCGAGCGAAACCACCAGCAGCACAACGGCTCCCACGATCGCGATAACGGACGCGATCACCTGCATCCCGCGCAGGATCAGCTGGACCCCGACCACGGTCGCGACGCACATGGCGACGGCGGCGACCGACGCGGCGATCACCACCGCCGGCTCGAACCGGAAGTCCGGCCAGATGCGGTCGCCGAACCCGAGGAGGAACACCGCGACCGCCACCGCGCCCAGCGCCCCGGCGCCGGCCCCGGCCACCGTCAGCAGTCGTTCCCGGCGGCGGGCGGCGATATTGTGTGCGGCCTGAATCAGCGCCACCACCGGCAGATACAGGTAGGTGATCCCGGTCAGCGGGCGCACGATCGCCTGATACTGCCCGGCCTCGTCGATGCCCGCCACCGCCGACAGCGCATACGTATCGGCCCACGACATGGCGAACGCGGTCCCCGACACCGCCAGCCCGGGCAGCCAGAGACGGCGGGTGTCGCGCACCGGCTCCCACCGCGGCCGCGGCGGAATTCCGGGGCGGCCGAACAGCGCCGCGCTGACCACCGCGCCGAGCATCGACAGCAGGGCCGAGCCGCCGAAACTGCCTGCGATGGAACCGAGTTTGGGCGCGTTCTGCCAGACCACATTGTGCCGGGTGGAGGACCGCTCGTCACCGAGCTGCGCCGCCGCCGACGCGCGCGCCCGGCCGCCGACGACCAGCAGCGCGGCCGCGAACGCGGCGGCGCACACATACCCCAGCGGCACCCCCGCCACCCCGAGCGCGCACGACACCGCGATCCCGGCCAGGCACAGCAGCGAACTGATCGCGACGGCCTGCTCGCGCAGCGCCGCCCGCACCTCCGGGCCCACATCGGTGCGCAGCGAGGCATTGATCGCCCCGAGATCGCCGAACTGCAAGGCCGCCTGGATGACCGACAGACCCAGCGCCACCATGCCGAATCCGCGAATGCCCAGATTGTTCGGCAGGAAATAGAACTGCGCGACGGCCAGGGACCCGGTGAGGGCGACGACGCCGATATAGGTCGTCAGCGAGATCCGGGTCGCCTGCACCATGCCGCGCGCGGGAACCCGGCTCATACTCGCCAGACCGCGAGCGCATTCTTCATCAGATGCCGGGCCTTGGCGTCGCCGGGATGGCGGACCCCACGCACCGCCGCGCGCACGGCGAGCCCCACTGCGAACGTGATGCGCCAGGCGAGCCGCGTGAGCGCGCGCGGGCGGAACTGCCGCACGTAGTAGTCGTAGAGGTGGCGACCCCACATGGTGCTGATATCGATGGGCTCGTTCGCGGGGGCGAGCTCGTTCGCGGGGGTGGTCTCGGCGACCGGCTCATTGTCGGACACCGCCGGTTCCTGCGCCGATCCGCCGACCTCGTGGAATGCCCGAACACCGGCCAGCACCTTGATCTTCAGGCCCGCGTCGAGCACGCGCTGGCAGTACTCGGTGTCGTCGGCGTACAGGAAATAGCGTTCGGTGAACACCCCGACCTTGTCGATCGTGGTGCGGGGCATGAGCATCACGCAGCCCGACGACCATTCCACGTATTGGTCCGTATCGGCGTGGTGGCTCAGGAACAGGTGCCGGCCGCGCAGCATCGCCGAGTTCGGGAATAGCCGCGACAGCCCCGAATAGTGCGTGAACAGCGGCCACAGCCGCGGCTGGCGTCCGGCCGAGATGACGCTGATCTCGTCACCGCCGTACACCAGCGGGGTGACCAGCCCGAGGTCCGGCTCCGCCTCGACCGCGGCGCGCAGGGCCGCGATGCCCTCGAGGGTGAAGCGGGCGTCCGGATTGATCAGCAGGATGTCGTCGGCACCCGACCGGGCGATCACATCATTGGCGGCCACCGCGAATCCGGGATCCTCGGCGACCAGGATGAGCTCGTCGATCAGGCCGTCGGCGGCCAGTTGCTTCAGCACGCGGGGCGTCGAATCGGTGGATCCGTTGTCGCGCACCCTGATTCGAATGCCCGGCCCGCGATCGGCGAACGGGCGCACACAGTCGGCGATCTGATGGGCGGAGTTGTACGTCACGAGGGCGATCGTGAGCGGGGCCGCCGGGCTCATCGCCGCACCGCCCGCCGCGCCGCGGCCGATTCCAGGATTTCGAGGATCTGGTGTTCGTAGCGTGCGAGCGAAAACCGCTCCAGCACATCGCGTCGTCCCGTCATGGCCAGTCTCCTCGACTCCTCGGGGTGGGTCGCTACCCAGCTACAACATCGAGCCAGGGCGCGGTGATCGTTACTCGGGAAGGTGAGTCCGGTGCGGCCGTCGGCGACGATCTCGGTGAGCCCCTGCACCTCGGAGACCACCGTCGGCACTCCGGCGGCGAGGCATTCGGCGGCCACCGTGCCGAAGGGTTCGATGCGGGACGGCACCACCGCGATATCGGTGCGGCGCAGCATCGGCCGGACGTCGGCGTGGAAACCGGCGAACTCGATCCGGTCGGCGACCCCGAGTTCCTTTGCCAGGTCCTGTAATTCGCGCTCGTACCATTCGTAACCGTCGAAGACGCTGCCGACCAGGGTCAAGGTCGCGTCCGTCCCGGCCGCGGCGAGCTCGGCCAATGCCCGCACCGCGACGTCCTGGCCCTTGCGGGGGCTCAGCCGGCCGATCACCGTGAGCCGCAGAGGGTTTCGCATTGCGTCGTCCCGGTCGATGTCGTAGTCCGACCAATCCTTGCCGTTGTAGACGACCAGTAGCCGATCACGCACCGGCGCGACGACGGCGGCGATCTCGTCGCGGGTGGCGGCACTGTTGCAGGCGACCACATGCGCCGCCAGCAGCGGAGCATTGATCACGGTCCGCACCGCCCGGGGCAGTTGCGGTTCGGCCTCCCGGACGTGCACGACCACGCGGCGGCGGGCCAGCCTGCTCGCGACGATCCACCACGGTTGCACAATCGTGTTGACGTACACCACATCCGGATCGACCGACCGCAGCAGGCGTGCGATGAGCATGAGCCCGGCCGTCAGGCGGCGGAGCAGCCGGAGCAAGCCGAGCGGACGCAGATCGGATTTGCGCAGCACCCCGACATCGGCGACGAGCACGGTGGCGCCGGACTCCCGCATGCGTTCCACCAGCGGTCCGTTCACCGGGACGACGGCGGTCACCGCATGCCCTTCCCGCACCAGGGCGCGCAAGGCCAGCAGCGCCATGCGATCCGCGCCGTACAGCTCGGCCGAAGGATGAGTGAGCAGCACTTTCACAGGACGGCCTCGAGAGTACGAGAGTAGCTGTCCAGCACCAGCTTCCACGTGTAGCTCTGCTGCTGGCGGTCCAGGGCGGCGGCGGCGAGCCGGTCCTGCAGCGCCGGATCGGACAGCACCGCGCGCAGCCCCGCGGCAATGGAGCCCGGGTCCGGCGCCACGAACCGCCCGGCGTCACCGAGCACCTCCCGGTTGTAGACGGTGTCGCGCGCCACGACCGGTGCGCCGCAGGCCATCGCCTGCACCAGGGCGGGATTGGTGCCGCCGATGCTGTGCCCGTGGAAATACGCACCCGCGTTGTGCCACAGTGCGAACAGTTTCTCGTCGTCGCTGAGATGACCGAGCCAGCGGACGCCGGGGTGCTCGGCCGCGAGGGTGCGTGCGCGCTCGTCGAGTTCGCCGCCGTAGCCGGAGGAGCCCACGATGACCACCGGCCAGTCCTTGCTCAATTCACCTGCCGCATCGAAGAATTCGACAACCGTATTCTCCGGGACGAACCGTGCGACCAGGAGCGCGTAACCGCGGCGCGGCAGGTCCGGCAGCGGGTCGGGGGCGGCGGGCGAACCGCCGTAGGGGATGAACTCGCCGGTGCGGCCGAACTCCTCGCGCCAGCACCGGGCGATCTCCACCGAATCGCACACCAGGGTGCCGCCGAAGCGCGCCGTCAGCCGCGCACCGCCCCGGAACACCGCCTTGGCCGCGCGGCCCCATTTGGCGCGCTTCCATTCGATCCCATCGACATTCACGACGGTGGGGATGCCGCGGGCGGCCAGCAACGGCAGCCAATAGCCGTTGGCGACGTTCATCACCAGCACGACATCGGGCCGCCGCCGGGCCGCGTGCAGGCAGGCCGTCAGCCCGTAGGACAGCGTGCTGAGCGATTTGGATTCCACACCCGGGGTGACGACCCGGGCGATGCGCGGGTCGCAGGCCGGATCGTCGGGGACGGTCGCGCCCCGCCGACCGTAGACCGTGACCTCCCACCCCTCGTCCGCGAGGTGCGGAACCAACCGCCGCACCAGCGTCTCGAACCCGCCGTAGTAGCTCGGATACCCCCGGGTGCCGATAATGGCGACTCTTCTCGGCATGTGGCTGTCCTCCCATCGACCACACCGATATTCGATCGAATTTACGGCGTCAGGTGGTTGCACGTAAGTAAAACCGTGCGATTACCTCTCTGGCGCTACACTTTTCGCAATAGTTAAGGGGGACGCATGAACGGGTGGATCGGCCGCACGAAAGGGCTGGTCCGGCCCGCATGGTTACTCACCGCGGGCGCCGGACTGCTCGGCGGATTGTTCGGGCTGGCGGCCTCGCTCGCCGCAACCCCCCAATACGAAGCCCATGCGACGCTGTATGTTTCGACCAAGGCGGGCGCGGAGGTAGCGAATGCCAGCTACCAGGAACCGAGCGCTTCACAGCAATTGGCGCTGTCACTGTCGAAACTGCTGGAAACCGAGGTCGTGGCCGAACGCGTGGTCCGCAGTCTCCGCCTGGACAC
This sequence comes from Nocardia sp. NPDC127526, assembly GCF_042672265.1. Classification (NCBI taxonomy): domain Bacteria; kingdom Bacillati; phylum Actinomycetota; class Actinomycetes; order Mycobacteriales; family Nocardiaceae; genus Nocardia; species Nocardia sp. NPDC127526. Next base: position 106,289 of record NZ_JBHXVO010000015.1, read on the forward strand.
CTCGCCCAGCGGTCTGGCCGGCAACATCTCCGCGACGGTGCAACCCGAAACCGTCCTCATCGATCTCGCCGTCACCGACTCCTCACCCGAGTCCGCCCGCGAGATCACCAACACCCTGGCCCTCGAATTCGCCGACTACGTCGAAGAACTCAACCAGACCTCCGTCGCCATGCTCCCCGCCGGTCGCGTAACCCTCATTCAGCCGGCCCTCGCCCCCACTGAACCGGTGTCCCCCAACACCGTGCGCAATATCGGCCTGGGCGTGCTCGGCGGGCTCCTGGCCGGCCTCGCCGCGGCCAACCTCCGCGACCGGGCCGACCGCAGCATCCGCGACGCCCACGCCCTCCGCGAGGCGGGCGGCGGCCCCGCCCTCGGCGCCGTCCCCGCGTCCCGCGCCCGTCGCGGCGGCCCCCTCCCCTTGGTCACCGGCGACGACCGAGTATCCGAGGCGTACAAGCGAGTTCGCACAAATGTGACCCGAGCCCTCGCCGACGACTCCTCCCGAGTGGTCGCCGTCGTCAGCGCCGGCGCGGCCGAGGGCAAGACGACCACAACGGCGGGCCTGGCGATCGCCCTCGCCCGAGCCGGCCACCGCGTCGCCGTGGTGGACGCCGATCTACGCCGCCCCACCCTGACCGAACACCTCGCCCTGACCGGCGAACCCGGCCTGACCGACTTCCTCAACGGCACCGTGGAGGAGGTCCCCTTCCGCGCCCTCCAGGGCATGCCGTCGGTCGACGTACTCCCCGCCGGCCACAAATCCCTCGAGCCGAGCGAACTGCTGGCCTCCGACAAGGCCGTCGACCTGTGGTCCACCCTCGGCAAACACTACGACTACGTCATCGTCGACACCCCCGCCACCCTCGACTACACCGACGCCGCCCTCATCGCCGCCCGCGCCGACGGCGCCATCCTCATAGCCCGCCACGGCCGCACCGATCCGTTCAACTTCGAATCGGCCATCACCGATCTCCGCACCGCCGGCGCCGAACTCCTCGGCTCGGTCCTCACCTGCGCCCCGCGCACCTGACCCCGCAGCGCCACCGTCACCCGAACGCGAAAGCGGCCCGGAACCAGTTGGTTCCGGGCCGCTTCCCTAGTAGCGGGGACAGGATTTGAACCTGCGACCTCTGGGTTATGAGCCCAGCGAGCTACCGAGCTGCTCCACCCCGCGTCGGTGAGGACAACACTACCCTGGGGTGTCGCGAAAACTGAAATCGCCTGGAAGCGCGGGGGATGACCAGGGGTTATGCCTTGCCGGCGGTGACGGGTTCGCCGTGCGGGACGGTCTCGTGGGCGGCCGGGGGGAGGTCGGCGAAGGGGAGCTCGTGGGTGCGGCGGCGGGTGCGGAGGTAGGCCCAGTGCAGGAAGCCGAGGCCGGTGAGGCCGGCGGTGGCGGTGGCCAGGCCGATTTCCCAGCCGGGGGGCATCCAGGTGAGGGTCAGGTCGGCATTGGCGGTGCCGGCGGGGATGTCGACGGCGAGGAAGCTGCCGGCGAGGGTGGTGTGCGGGATTTCGGTGCCGTTCAACGTGACTCGGTGGCCGGGCCAGGCCAGGCGGGAGAAGACGACGCGGCCGCCGGTGGCGGAGGTGACGCGGGCCTCGGCGGTGGCGCCGTCGGTGGTGGCGGCGGTGACGGTGACGTCCTTGACGTGGGCGATGGCGCCATTGGTGTCGGAGATCAGGCCGGTTTCGCGTTCCAGGACGGCGATGAAGCGTTCGCGGCCCGGATAGGGCACCCATTTCCAGCCGGCGGGGGCCGGGTCGGCGCCGGCGGTGGGGTACTGGGCGCGGTGCAGGACCACGCGGTCGACCTTCATCAGATCGATAATCCTTGCGCCCGTTGCGGGTTCGATGTCGAAGGCGCGGCGGGCGGCGTCGGGGCAGGTGCTGCCGTCCCAGGCCATGCACAGCAGGGCGCTGAAGGCGGCGTGGCCGACGGGGGTGTAGGCGTTGACGTAGCGGGGGCCGAAGGCCTTGGCGTAGCTGCCGACCGAGAGCGAACCGTAGGCGCGGTCGAGACTGCGGTCGGCGGGGGCGATCATGGCGCGGTCGGCCAGCTGGAGGGTGAGGCCCGGGAAGTCGGGGAAGGCGGCGGCCATATCCGAGCGCTTTTCCGGGAAGTGGTAGGACAGTGGGGTTTCGGGGGCGGCCTCCACTTGCGCGAAGGCAATGGGAAACATGGCCAGGATGATCAGGGTGCACGCCAGGACGGTGCCCCGGACCCGGGCCGCCCAGATCACGGCGGCGCCGAGGGCGGCCACCGCGGCGACCGCGATCAGGTGCCGCAGCCACAGATCCGGTGCGGCCGAGAACGATCGCACGAACAGCAGGCCGATCAGGACCGCGGCCGCGATCTCACGGCGGCGCGCGGACTTGAAATCGCCATGGCGGCTGAGCAATACGCAGACCAGCACCAGCAGGCCGGCGGCCACCAGCGGCAGCACCCGCGCCGGCCAGCGCAGCGGGCCCACCGCACCGGGTCCGGCGGTCCACATCAGCATGCCGCCGGCGAAGAGGGCGATCCCGCTGTAATCCCGCGCATTCCGCCACACCGCGGGCCAATCGATGAAGGCCAGGGCGGGAATCAGGAACCAGGCGATGTACACCATGGGCAGCGGCTGGACGAAACCCCACCAGCCCTCGAATGCCGGTGTGGTGCTGGGCAGGCTGGCATTCAGCGATTCCGACCACGGCACCGTCAGGAAGGATTCGTTGCGGATGCGCGCATCACCGCGCCAGGTCACCTGCGAGGACAGCAGCAGTGGCAGGTTCGCGATCAGCCCCGCGAGTCCGGCGCACGCGGCGGCCAGCGTCAGCCGCAGCGGACCCGCCCAGCCGCGCTGATGGATGACCTCCCCCACCACCACCGCCAGAATCATCAGCGCGGCTTCCACTCCCGGAAACACGTACTGGATGGTCAAGGTCAGCCAGAGGAAGACGAAGACGGGAATCGGCCCGCTCTTGCCGCGCGCGTAGAGCACCGCCGAGGCCCACGCGTGCAGCAGCCAGGTGGTGCCCGTCTGCGAGGTGAACCAGCTGGCCTGATCGAAGAACAGGAACCATCCGCTCAGCGGGAACGCAATGCCCGCAACGGCTCCCCATGCCGGTTTCGCACCGTACGCGAGGCAGATCCGATAGACCCCCAGCCCCGCGATGATCGAGAAGACCAGCTTCACCACGGTGGCGTAGACCGCCAGATTGTTCACCGACGGCGCGATCAGATAGACCAGCAGTTGCGGCGGATTCAGCAGCGCCGCCTCTTCCAGTGAGTAGTTGCCCGCCATCCACTCCCACGGCACCAGCGCAGGGAAGCGCCCCTCCCGCAATTCCGTCCCCAGCAGCACCCACATCGGCGCGTACTGCGCCTCGGTGTCATCGGTGTAGTAGTGCCGGGCGTCGGCCAGCAGTACCGCCAGATATCCGGCGACGACTCCGAGCGCGGTGATCGCCCCCCACACGCGTACATCTCTTCGCGGTTCGATCTCCGCGCTAGTCCTCACGAAGACCGGAGGCTAGGGCAGTCTCGTGAACGTGGCAAGAGCGCCTGATGGACACATGAGCGACGCGCCGGAGGCCATGACATGAACATGATCACGCCGAAACCGGTGCCGGCCGTGCCATCACCGCGGGTCAGGGCGGATGATCCAGCTCAGCGTGGTCGGCCAGAGCAGGGCCACGCCCGCCACGGCCAGCGCCGCCAGCGCCGCGCACACCACCACGCCGTGCACTTCCGGCAACCAGGACGGATCGACCTCGACCCGCCAGCCGGTGGGCAGGATCCCGCCCTTCGGCGTCAGCAACAACAGCATGCCCAGCAGGCCCGACCACAACAGCAGGCTCAACCCGGACAGCGTCAGCATCGGCGCCGCCGCGGCATTGCCCCGCCACAGGGCCTGCGCCTGCCGCAGCGTTCCCATGGCGAAGACGACGGCGAGCACCGCGACCACGTACGTCATGATCTGGGTGCCGGAATCGACGCGTACGAGTTCGCCGGTGCGCCTGTGCTGCTGGGCGGTGGTGGCAATGGGCACGACCGTCGCCGCCAGCAAAGTCGCGCACCCCGCCAGCACGGTCAGGCCGACGGCGGCCACCGTGGCGGCGCCCGGCCGCCGGGGCACGGGAGGGGCGGTGTCGTGCAGGCGGCGGGTCATGCCGGGCGAACACGCCAGCGCCACCGCACCCAGGAAACACGCCGCCAGCAGCGCCATCAACGCCATCCGCACCGGCCGGTACCACACCGGCCCCGGCGCGGCCTCGTAGGTGATCGCATCGCAGATCCCGCAGGTGGTGTCCAGGATCAGCGGATACAGCGCCCAGTGCAACGACGCCAGCGCGCCGGCGAGGGGCAGCAGCGCCACGCCCAGCCACACCAGCCCCGCACCCTTGATGCGGTCGAACCGCCTGGCCAGCAACACACTCGGGGCGACGGCGGCCGCGAGCGCGAGCAGGTACACGGCCACCAGCAGCGCTCCGCCCGCCGAGGCCCAGACGAACTCCGCCTTGTCACTGGCCCCGTACCTGCCGCCGGGATACGCGACCGGCAATCCCCCGCGCCACACCAGAACCACCGCCGCGAGATCGACGAGCAGCAGAACTCCGGCCAGAAATACGTTCGCCGCCGCCAATCGCCGTGCCACCACGGCGATCACTCTGCCACGGCGTCGCCGATCATGACCTGCCATACGGGCCGCGAAACGGCCCTCAGTCCACGACCGAGAGCACGATCTTCCCGGAAGTCCGTCCGCTGTCCGCGATTTCGTGCGCCTTGCCCGCCTGCTCCAGCGGGAGCACGGAATCGATGCGCGGCGTCAATCGACCGGATCCGGCCAGCGCCGCGATCTCCCGCATTCCAGCCTGATCGGCTTCGACGATCATGAATTGCGCCCGCAATCCCAACGGCTCCGCCTCCTCGGCCAGCTTCGCCTCCGCGGGCGAGGCGAGGGAGACGACAATGCCGCCCGCACGCAGGGTGCGCAGCGACCGCGGGCCGTATTCACCGCCAATAGTGTCGATCACCGCGTCGATTTCGCTCGCCGCCTCCGCGAAATCCACCGCGGTGTAGTCGATCACCTCGTCCGCGCCGAGCTCACGCAAGAACTCGTGCTTGGCCGCCCGGGCCGTCCCGATCACATAAGCCCCGCGCGCCTTGGCGATCTGCACCGCGAGATGCCCCACCCCACCGGCCGCCGCGTGAATCAAAACCCGCTGTCCCGCACGCACATCCGCCACATCGACCAGCGCCTGCCAAGCGGTGAGCGCGGCCAGCGGCAGCGCCGCCGCCTGCACATGCGACAGCCCCGCCGGCTTGCGCACCAGATGCCGCGCGGGCGAAACCACATACTCCGCATAGGTTCCCGCGGGCAGCGGATGCCGCGGCAACCCGAACACCTCGTCACCCGGTGCGAACAGCGTGACCCCCGGCCCCACCGCCTCGACCACCCCCGATACATCCCACCCCAGCCGCACGATCCGCTCCGCCAGCCCGCCATTGAACCGATGCCACGAATCGATCGGATTCACCCCGGCCGCATGCACCCGCACCAGCACCTCCGCCGGCCCCGGCTCCGGCCGCTCGACCTCGACCACCCGCAACACCTCGGGCCCGCCGAACGTGTCCTGACCGATAGCGCGCATCGCCTTACTCCTGCTCTCCGGGCCGTTCGTCACTCGATCAGCCCGCCCACGGAATGATTTCCGTATCCGCAACCACCGCACAAGTGGCAAGAATTCCCGCCCCGGACCGCCCGGACCCACCGCACCATGATCGGCTACCACACCTTCCATCGCCGATCCGGGTAACTCGACACTTTGCGTGCCATTTGCGGCCCGATCGGCGAGAATCAACGGGCAGTGCTGGGATAATCGTTTCTGCTGTTCAGCGGACCATGGTCTCGCTGGGGACGAAAGGGGTGACCATGCGGAATATTCGCCGGAGTCCGCTCGGGATAGTCTCCGCAGCCGTCCTCGCATCGGTCGCGATCGGCGCGCCCCCGGCCCTCGCGGACCCGCCACCGACCCTGCAACTCGGATTCCACAACGGCTACTGCTCGACCACCGAAGTCAGCGTCCCGGCGGACACCCCGTTCAACATCGACATCGACACCGGCTTCCAGTTCACCGATCAATCCGAGTTCCGCATTCCCGCCCTGAAAATCCGCGTGATCCTCCCGAGCGCCTACTTCAGCCCGCGCGCCCGTGTCGCGATCTCGCCTCAGCCCCGCGGCCCGATCCCCTTCGAACTCATGACCCCCAAACAGTCGGGGAGCGCGGGCGACGGCTGCTGGGGGACCATTCACGTCTGGTGAAACCCGCAACCCGAGATCAATGCCGGCGCGGTCAGGGTTGGCGGACGTAGCGGATTTCGACGTTCGAGCCGTTGGCTATCGAGCGGTTGTAGGTGAGGTTTGCTCGGCCCAGGTTGTCGAGGGCGACCATCTGGAAGTCGCCGAGTTCACGGTTTGCGCCACAAGACGAGCCGCCGGTGCAGATCGGGCCGATCTTCACCGGGGTCGGGTCGGCCGTGATCAGTGGGGAGAAGGTCTCGGCGAAGTCGGTGCTCTCCAGATAGGACTCGTACCAGGGCGTTTCGGGGGCGGTGCCGTCGGCGGTGGTGGCACCGGCATTCCAGTACAGGGAGACGGAGACCTTCGAGCCCTTTGCGGCCACCCACGGGAAGACCGAGGTGCCCGCGCCGACAATGGTTCTCGGGGCCGACCAGGTGTCGCCCCAGTCGGTCGAGGTGGCAATGCGGACGGTGCTGCGGGTGTCGGTCACCTCCATCCAGGCGGCGACCAGGTTGGCGCCGTCGGCGTCGGCGACGACGGGGAAGGCCAATGTGCTGTTGGACGTGCCGGTCGGGACGATGGTGCGCACCGACCAGGTCAGGCCGCCGTCGAGTGAGCGGGTGAACTTCACTCCGCCGTTCTGGGCATTGAAGATGACGCCCACTCGATCGTTGAGCAGGGTGGGCCCGGGCGCGGCGATGACGCCGCCCGCCGAGCAGGTGAGACAACCTTCCTGGTCGAGGAGCGTGGCGGCGATGGTGGTGACCGGGTACGCCAGGCCGTCGCCCAAGGACTTCGATACGCCGATCCCACCCGGAATCTGGTGGTAGGCGAGGTAGGTCGAGTGCCCGGTGTGCGCGAGCCAGGGTCGGTCCTGGATCGGCAGCCCGGCTATCGGGAGCGCGAGCCAGGAATCGCCCTGATCGGCCGATCTGGCCACAGTCGAGCTGCCCGCCCAGAGGTCGGCGAAGGCGAGCTCACCATTGGGTGCGATGGCGAGAGTCGAATCGCCGCCGCCGAGCAGGAACCCGCGCAGACCGGGCGGGGTCGCCACCCAGGTCGCGCCGTCATCCCGGGAACGAAAGACGCTGCTGGGAGAGGAAATACCGCCAGAAAAGATCCCGGCCGGTCCGTCTATATAGAGCGTCCCGTCCGGTGCGATATGTATCCCGGGTTCGAACGACTTCTGCCCGACCACGATCGGTTCCAGAAACGCCCCGTCGGCCGCCGCGCGCGGCGCCGCCGTCAGCACGGCGGCCGCGGCCAGCGCCGAGGCGAGTAGGACCGGTACGGTCCGCCACCAGCAAACCCCGACTGCCGAACGATGATTCCAGAACCGGAGCATGCCGTTCCTTCCAGAGGTGATGAGACAGCACACAACTCCCACCTGCAGCTTTACCAGCTTGCTCGCCCAGGCCCGGTGTGTCTGTCGCCGGTCTCGGGGTGTTGACGGAGTGTCCCTGCGGCGCACCGAACCCGGTCCGATGATCGGACGGCGCCTGCCCCGCTCATGTCCCGGCAAGGCTTTCGCACCATTATGTTATGCGGCATAACGTAATATAACCGCGCCGTCGCACTTGCCGAGGAGGCATCAAGATGACAGCAGTACGGCTCGAGGTCGACCGGGGAGTCGCGGTTCTCACACTCGACCGGCCCGAGCGCCGCAATGCGTTCACGGCGGAGATGGGCATCGCGCTGGGCGAGCACTACCGCACCTTGGACAGCGACGACGCGGTGCGGGTGATCGTGCTGACCGGATCGCCGCCGGCATTCTGCGCGGGCGCCGACCTGTCCGGCCGGGACGAAACCTTCGGGGCCGCCGACAGTCCCGGATTCAGCGCCTCCCCCGTGCATCCGCCGGCCTTCGATCTGCGCAAGCCGGTGATCGCCGCCGTCAACGGGCATGCCATCGGCATCGGGCTGACTTTGGCTCTGCAAGCGGATATTCGGCTCATGGCCATCGGGGCCGACTACGCCATCCGGCAGGTGCGGCTCGGAGTGGTTCCCGATGCACTGTCGCATTGGACGCTGCCGCGCTTGGCCGGGATGGGCGCGGCCGCCGAGATCATGCTGACCGGGCGCACTTTCGACGCGGAGCGCGCGGTCCAGCTCGGATTGGCAAGCCTCGCACTGCCCGCCGCGGAGGTGCTGCCGGCGGCGCTGGAGATGGCGCGCGATATCGCCACCCATGTCGCCCCGATGTCCGCGGCGCTGTGCAAGCGCGCGCTGTGGGATACCGCGCGCCACAATCTCGGCCCGGATGCGGTGGAGGAGCTCGAGACCGAGCTGCACCGGCGGGTCATGGGCAGTCCGGATGCCGCGGAAGGAGTGCGCGCCTTTCTCGAGGGTCGGCCGCCGCGATGGTCGGCACGCCTGAACGCCGAATGGCAGGAGCTCCCGATCCCCGCGGGCGGCGAATCCGCGGGCCGCCACAACGAATACGAGTGGTGATGGCAAACGGCTACGAGCGGTCATGGCGAACGGCATGTGCGCGGTCGCGCGCGGAAGTGCGGTCGTCCGGGCGACGTACGATGCAGCGATGACCGCAGCGCAGCGCCCGCGGCCGGGACGGCCCCGCGACAGCGACAAGGATCTCGCCGTGCTGGTGGCCGCGCGAAAACTGCTGGCCGAGGTCGGATATCGGCAGGCGACGGTGGTCGCCATCGCCCGGCGCGCCGGGGTCAACACCCCCGCCATCTACCGCCGCTGGCCCACCCGCGAAGCCCTGCTCGAGGAAGCGGTGCACGGCCCGGGCGGGCACGAACTGCCGGAACCGACCGGCGATCTGCGAGCGGACCTGTACACCTGGGTGCAGATCTTCCTCGCGCGGGCCGCCAGCCCGGCCGCCCGCGCCGGAGTGCCGGGACTGCTGGCGGACTCCCAGACCGAGGAAGCCCGTCAGCGGCTGCTCGCCATCGGCGCACCGGTCCGCGACGCCTTCGCCGTGCTGCTCGGCGATGCCGTCGCCGACGGGCAGATCCCACCCGGGGCCGATCCGGAGGTGATGTTCGAAATACTCTCCGGCGCCACGACTTTCCACGCCCTGGCACGCGGCGGCGATGTGCGAGACGGCTTCGCCGAGAAGCTGGCGGACGCACTCCACGCCATGGCAATGCATCCCGGGGCGTGAGAGCGCCGCTGCGCTGTCAGTGGCGTTCCGGCGAAATCGGTTGCACCGCATGCAGTAAGCGGATCAGGTCGGCGATATGCTCGTCGAGCGCCGGATATCCCGGGAAGTAGCAGCACACCCGGTCCGCGTGCGCGCCGAATCGTTCGAGAATCGTGGCGGCGCATTGCTCCGGGGTGCCGTATGCCGCAAGCGTTTCCAGCATCTTGTCGTCGATCAGCGCCGTCATGTCGGCGTAGGCGCCGCGCCGGGCCAGGGTGGCGAGTTCGGGTTGCAGGTCCGCGCGGTCTTCGACTTCCAGGACCGGCCGGTACGCCGCGGTCGAGCCGTAGAACGCCAGCAGGCCCCGCACTCCGCGGGCGGCGGCCTCCAGTTCCTCCGATGTTCGGCCGACGCCGACGATGACCTGGGGATAGATTCGCAGCTGCGCGGGGTCGCGCCCGGCGTGCGCGAGCCCGTCCGCGACCGCGGGCAGGGTGCGCTCGCGAAAGTGCCGGGCGCTGTTGAACGGCATGACCAGCAGCCCGTCGGCGACTTCGGCGGCGGTGCGGGTCATGCGCGGACCGAGCGCGCCCAGGCAGATCTCGGGGCGGCCGTACGGGTGCGGGCCCGGATCGAACATCGCGGGCATCAAGGTGTGCTGGGTGTAGCGGCCCTGGAATCGCAATGGGGCCCGGCCTTCCCAAGCATCGAAGATGGCGTGGATCGCCTGCACGGTCTCCCGCATTCGGCCGACCGGATCGGACCACTCGGCGCCGTAGCGTCTTTCGATGTGCGCCTTGACCTGTGACCCCAGCCCGAGCCGGAAGCGCCCGCGGCTGAGCGTGTGCAGGTCGTGGGCGAGATGCGCCAGGTGCAATGGGCTGCGGGGCAGCGCTACGGCGATATTGGTCATCAGGTCAGCGGTGACCACCTGGGAGGCCAGCGCCAGGGGGAGGAAGACGTCATTGGGCCCTTCGAAGGTGAACAGCCCGTCCGCGCCGAGCGCGATCAGGGCGCGAGCCCGGTCTGCGGCGTCCTCCAGCCTGCCGTCCAGTTGCAGGTCGACCTTCATCGCCCGGTCCGGTAGTCCACCCGAAACTCCTTGATGCCGTTGAGCCATCCGGATCGTAACCGCCGCGGATCACCCAGCCGGGCCATATCGGGCAGGTGGTCGGCAATGGCATCGAAGATCAATTCGACTTCCAGCCGCGCCAGGTTCGCGCCGACGCAGTAGTGCGCGCCGGTACCGCCGAAGGACAGATGCGGATTGGGGTCGCGCCGGATATCGAAGGTGAACGGATCGGTGAAGACGTCCGCGTCGAAGTTCGCCGACCGGTACGCCATGACCACCCGATCCCCCTTGCGGATGGTCACCCCGCCGAGTTCGGTATCGGCCATGGCGGTCCGCTGGAACGAGCTGACCGGCGTGGCCCACCGGATGATCTCGTCCGCCGCGGTCCGCGGCCGCTCGCGCTGGAACAGCTCCCACTGCTCGGGATGATCCAGGAACGCGATCATCCCGTGCGTAATGGCATTGCGGGTGGTCTCATTGCCCGCCACCGCCAGCAGCATGACGAAGAACCCGAATTCCTCCGAAGTCAGTGCCTCCCCGTCGATATCGGCGTTCACCAACTCGGTCACGATGTCCCCCGCCGGGCGCGCCCGCCGCTGCTCGGCCATATTCCACGCGTATCCCAGAATCTCGGTGGCGGCGGCGACCGGATCGATGTGCGCGTATTCCGGATCGTCGTATCCCGTCACCTCGTTCGACCACCGGAACAACCGCTGCCGATCGTCCTGCGGCACCCCGAGCAGTTCGGCGATGGCCTGCAACGGCAGCTCACACGCCACCTGGGTGACGAAGTCCCCCGACCCGGCTGCCGCCGCGGCCTCGGCAATGTCCCTGGCGCGCTCCGACAACCGCTCGCGCAGCCCGTTCACGGCCCGCGGGGTGAAGCCCTTCGAGATCACCCTCCGCATCCGCGCGTGCTCCGGATCATCCATATTGATCATCGACAACCGCTGCAGCTCAACCTGTTCGCGCGTCATGTCATCGGAATACCGTGGAATAGCGGTGTTCTCGTAACTGGAGAACAGATCGTTGCGCCGGGACACCTCCTTCACGTCGGCATGCCTGCTGACCACCCAGAATCCCGTATCCGCGAACCCGCCGACCGTCGCCGGCTGCGGGTTCCACCACACCGGCGCGGCCGCCCGCAGCTCCCCCAGTTCCCGGTCCGGTATCCGCTGCGCCCACAGCCCCGGATCTGTCACGTCGAACCCCTCCGGCAACAGAACCGGATTCTCATCAGCATTCACATAAATTACATAGCATTCTGTAACGTTTCTCGAGTCCGTTTCCGCACATCCGAACTCCCGGCCGTAATCGGCGAAAGTGTTGCGGGGGTGGCGTTTCAGTGACTAGCTTTGCGAGAACCGCTGGCGGTTAGCCAGACCTGTGAGTAGGCGAGAATTCGGTGATCGGCAGCAGTTTCCTCCGCAAGATCTCAGCACGGTGGCGGCGGACCGTCAGCGTCCGGACCAGAGTGCTGGTCATTGTGCTCATTCCGAGTATCGCGTTGCTCGCGATCGGGATAGGCGGATCCACCTATCTGGTGCAGAGCGGGCGAGAGGCCAATCGGTTCGCCGAACTGGCGCGCGGCACCTCCGGGCCGTCGATCATGATGATCGAGGCGTTCCAGGAGGAACGCAGGCTCTCACTGCTGTTCCTGGCCGGAGACGACGCCGCCGGATTCGCCTTGCCCGCGGCGCGCAAGCAGTCCGATGCGGGGTACGCGGCGGTGGTAGCCCAGGCCAATGCGCTCTCGGAGCTGCGGCCCGACCTGAAGGACGGGTTCTTCCGGGTCGGCGTCGGCCAGAAGGTGCCGGCCCTGCGGGCCGCCGTGGACGCCCGCACGATTCCGGCCGCGGACGCGTTCACCGCCTACAGCATGGCGGTCGCGGCCATTATCAACGGCTGGCTGATCTCGGCGGACGTGGCGCCCGAGTCCCATATCGCGGTCGAACTGTACAAGTCGGTCCATGCGCTGCGGGCCGCCGAATCCATCTCGCGGACCAGCGGTTTGGGTTCCTTGGTCATGCTCACGGGGCAGCTGTCGCCGGAACTGCTGGTGGAGCTGGCCGGATACATCGGCGACGGTCGCGGCGAGGTCGCCTACGTCGGGTCGGTGCTGCAGGGAGCGCACCTCGATCAGTGGAAGGCGATCACCGGCAGCGCGGAATGGCAGCGGTTGCGCGCCCAGGAGGACGCCCTCATCAAACGCGGCCCGGTCGCCGGCGGCAGCGGTCGATCCGCCGGCGAATCCGCCGACCCGCTGCCGCTCACGCTGGCCGAATGGCAGCAGGTCGCGGGCAAGATCCGGGGCGACTTGCTGGGCCTGTGGGAAACCCAAAGCGTCGACGCGCATTTCGAGGCGACCGAGCAAGGCAATCGACTCGAGCGGAACTCGCTGTCCGCCGGGGCGGGCGTGCTCTCGCTCGCACTGCTGGCCTTCCTCGGCGCGCTGGTGCTGGCCAACAGGTTCATCGCGCGCCTGCGCCGACTACGCCGGGACACCCTGGAATTGGCCGATGAACGATTGCCGGACACCATCCGCCGGCTCTCGGCGGGCGAGGAATTCGATGAGGACGCCGACCGCTTGGATTTCGGCTCCGACGAGATCGGCCACGTCGCAGACGCTTTCAACCGCGCGCACCGGGCGGCGGTGGACGCGGCGGTGGCCGAGGCCAAGACCCGGGCGGGCGTGAACGCGGTATTCGTCAAGATCGCCCACCGATCCCAGGGCGTGGTGCACCGCCAGCTGGCCCTGCTCGACAAGGCCGAACGGGAGGAACCGGATTCGGACCGGCTGAAACTGCTGTTCCAGCTCGACCATCTGGCGACCCGGGCCCGGCGCAACTCCGAGAACCTCATCGTGCTCGGCGGTGAACAGCCCGGACGCAAGTGGCGCAATCCGGTGCCGCTGGTCGATGTGGTGCGCGGCGCGGCCGCGGAATCGCTGGACTACACCAGGATTCACGTCCGCAGGCTGCCGGAGACGCAGATCGTCGGAACCGCCGTCACCGATATCATCCACCTCCTGGCAGAGCTGGCCGACAATGCCAGCACGTTCTCCCCGCCGGAGTCGCCCGTCGAGGTCACCGGCGGTCTGGTCGGCAAGGGAATCGCCATCGAGATCTCCGATCAGGGTCTGGGCATGACCGAGGAGGATATGGCCGCCCGCAATGCGCTGCTGGCGCAGCCACCGGACTTCAGCGTCGCGACCCTGGCCGGAGATATCCGGCTCGGCTTGTTCGTGGTCGCGAAACTGGCGGCCCGCCACGGTATTACGGTGCGGCTCACGGAATCCGACTACGGCGGCGTGAAGGCCGTGGTGCTGATCCCGAGAGCGCTCACCACCGCCGCTCTTGATTCTGGAATGGCAGATCCCTTGCGGGAGAACCGAATTCCGGCACAGCCCGAGTACACATGAACGATTCGGACGAGTCGTGGTACGACGAGGATGCCGGGCCGGTGGTGCGGCTCTACGCGGTGACGCGGGGCCGATCCGGGACCCGCCGCACCGATGTGGACATGGTCACCCGGGTGGTGACGTCGAGCTTCGGCAGGCTGCGCCGCCACGAACCCGAATACGCGGCCATTGTGGAGTTGACCCGATCGCCGCTCTCGGTGGCCGAGATCGCCGCCCGGCTGCACCTGCCCATTACCGCGACCAAGATCCTGGTCGGTGATCTCATCGGCGACGGCGTCCTCGACTTCCGCGCTCCCGCCGCCGGTCCGGGCGCCGCCGATGACCTCAGCGTGCTCCGTGCGGTCCTGAAAGGGATTCAGGCGCTGTAGGCTGGGACCACCCGAAGGTGAGTTCCACCGCGCGCTTCCAGTTGCCGTACTCGGCCTTCACGTGTTCGGGATCCGCCTGCGGCTGCCATTCGGCCGCGCGATGCCAGTTGCGGCGCAGGACCTCGAGGTCGGCCCAGTAGCCGACGGCCAGCCCGGCGGCGTAGGCGGCGCCCAGGGAAACGGTCTCGATCACCATGGGGCGCTTGACCGGAACGTCGAGCACATCGGCGACGAACTGCATGAGCAGGTGATCGGTGGTCATGCCGCCGTCCACCTTGAGCGCGGTCGCCTGGAGCCCGGAGTCGGCGTTCATGGCGTCGACGACCTCGCGGGTCTGCCACGCGGTGGCCTCGAGCACGGCCCGGGCCAGGTGACCCTTGGTGACATAGGAGGTGAGCCCGACGATGATGCCGCGCGCCTCACTGCGCCAGTGCGGCGCGAACAGGCCGGAGAACGCGGGCACGATATAGCAGCCGCCATTGTCGTCGACGGTGCGGGCGAGGGTCTCGATTTCCGGTGCGCTGGAAATCAATCCGAGCCCGTCGCGGAACCACTGCACCAGTGAGCCGGTGACGGCGATGGATCCTTCCAGCGCGTACATGGCCGGCGCGTCGCCGATGCGGTAACCGACGGTGGTGAGTAATCCATGAGTCGACCGGACCGGAGCTCGGCCGGTGTTCATGAGCAGGAAACCGCCTGTGCCATAGGTGCATTTGGTGTCCCCGCGGGAGAAACAGGTCTGCCCGAACAGCGCCGCCTGCTGATCGCCGAGCGCGGCGGCGATGGTGATGCCGGGCACCACGCGGCGCGTGACCCCGTAGACCTCGCTGGAGGAGCGGATCTCCGGCAGCATGGCTCGGGGAATGTCGAAGAAGGACAACAACTCCCGGTCCCACTCGAGCGTCTCGAGGTTCATCAGCAGGGTCCGGCTGGCATTGGTCACATCGGTGAGGTGGATACCGCCGTCGACGCCGCCGGTCAGATTCCAGATCAGCCAGGTCTCCATGGTGCCGAACAGGACATCGCCGCGTTCGGCGCGGGCCCGCAGCCCGGGGACGGAGTCGAGCAGCCAGCGTAGCTTGGGCGCGGAGAAGTAGGTGCCCAGGGGAAGCCCGCTCAGCTCGGGCACGCGGTGGGCATCGGGCCGATCGCTCAGCGTGCGCACCAGGTCCGCGGTGCGAACGTCCTGCCACACAATGGCCTTGCCCACCGGATGCCCGGTGTGGCGGTCCCACACGACGCTGGTCTCGCGCTGATTGGTGATGCCGAGCGCGACGATCTGCTCGCGGGCGATGCTCGCATCGCGCAGGGCGCGGGGAATGATGCGATCGACATTGCGCCAGATCTCCATCGCATCCTGTTCGGCCCAGCCGGGTTTGGGAAAGTAGTGTTGGTGTTCGCGCTGCGCCACCGAGACCAGCCGACCGGCGGAGTCGAACACTATGCAGCGGGTCGAGGTCGTCCCCTGGTCGATGGCCATCACATAGCGCTGCGTCATTGGGCGCGCCTTTCTGCGGGTAGAGCGAATCGGGGCCCTCGCGCCCCGGGATTTACTTGTTCTCGACCAGATCCCGCGACACCGCGCGGGCGGCGTCACGCACGTACCCGAGCAGCGCCGGGTCCGGTCCCCGGCCGGTCGGGAAGATCCGTTCGGCGGCGCCGGAGATGCCGATCGCACCGACCACCAGGCCGCCGTGCGAGCGGATCGAGGCGGCGATGCTCGCCTCGCCGGGCTCGAGCTCGCCGTACTCGCCGGCCCACGCGTTGTCCCTGACCTCCGCCAGCGATTTGGCGAGCAGCGCCGGTTGGATCACGGTCCGGCGGGTGAGCGACTCGAGCTTCCCGGTGCGGATGCGGGCCGCCAGATCACTGTCGTAGGCGAGCAGGATCTTGCCGAGAGCGGTGGCGTGCAGCGGCAGCAGCGCGCCCACATCGAGGGTCTGCGGGGTGTCGTCCGGCCGGAATACGTGGTGCACCACGAGCACACGGTCCTGGGATGCCACCCCGATCCGGACGGCCTCACCGCTGCGCGCGGCGAGGGCGTCGGCCCAGTTGATCGCCCGGGAACGCAGTTCATTGGCGTCCAGGTGACCGTTGCCCAGGTGCCGCAGTGCCGTGCCGAGCCGGTATTTGCCGCCGCCGCGGTCCTGTTCGACGAAGCCGATGGCCTGCAGCGTCCGCAGGATGCCGTGCGCGGTGCCCTTGGCGAGTTCGAGCGAGTTGGCGATATCGCCGACGCCGAGACCGCCTGAACTGCGGGCGAGCAATTGCAGCATCGCGCCCGCACGCTCGATCGATTGCACCGGGCCCGGCATAGCGGACAACGTATTTCACCGAGCGGGTCCGACAATGTCGAACGCCGAACCGCTGTGGCCGCTCGACCGGCGCCGCCATTGTGACCTGCGCCTTCCCCAATGTGATCTAGGTCATAGTGCCGGACGGGCGCATGACGTGGAGATCACGCCAGCGCGACCGTTCGACATTGTCGAACCGGACCGATTGAGTGTGTGCCACATCACCGTAGTGTTCTGCGCACTTCGGGATCCGGGCAACGTGGCCCGGGACCGCCCCACGGAAGATTGGAGAAATCGTGGGTCTCGCAGAGGTTTTCGTCAGCGAGGTACTCGGCACGGGAGTGCTGATACTGCTCGGCGGCGGAGTCGTGGCCAATGTCCTGCTGGCGAAGTCCAAGGGCGCCGACGGCGGCTGGCTGCTGATCAATTTCGGGTGGGGATTCGCCGTCATGGCGGGCGTCTACGTCGCCTTCAAATCCGGCGCGCACCTCAATCCCGCGGTGACACTGGGGATTCTGAGCAGCGGGGCCGACGAGTACGCCCCGGGCGTCGCCATCTCCTTCGGATCGACGGTGGTCTACGTGGCCGGGCAGCTCCTCGGCGCGTTCCTCGGCGCCTGCCTGGTATTCGTGGCGTACAAACCGCATTTCGACGCCGAGACGGACGACGGCAAGAAGCTGGCCGTCTTCTCGACCGGCCCGGCCATCCGCAGCTACGGCTGGAATCTCGCCACCGAGGCGATCGGCACCTTCATCCTGGTCCTGGTCGTGCTCTCGTTCGGGAAGACGCCCTCCGGCCTCGGCCCGCTCGCGGTCGCGCTGCTGGTGGTCGGCCTCGGCGCCTCGCTCGGCGGCCCGACGGGTTACGCCATCAACCCGGCGCGCGACCTCGGCCCGCGCATCGCGCACGCGCTGCTGCCGCTGCGGCGCACCGCCCCGGAGCCGGTCCACGCGCACGCCGCGAGCCTGGGCGCGGCCGCCGAACCGACGGCCGAACCCGCATCCAGTGACTGGGCCTACTCCTGGGTCCCGGTCGTCGGCCCCGTGATCGGCGGCGTGCTGGCCGGACTCGTCTCGCAGCTCGTCTTCTGATCGAATCACGCGCAGCACCAAACAGTTTCGCCTAAGGAGAACAATCCCCATGTCACGATACGTCGCAGCGATCGACCAGGGCACCACCTCGACCCGCGCCATGATCTTCGACCACGCGGGCACGGTCATCGCCGTCGACCAGCGCGAGCACACCCAGATCTTCCCGCGCGCGGGCTGGGTGGAACACGATCCGGCCGAGATCTGGGAGAACACCCGCGCGGTGGTCGCGGGCGCACTGGCCAAGGGCGATCTCACCGCCGCCGATATCGCCGCGGTCGGCATCACCAACCAGCGCGAGACCACCGTGGTCTGGGATCGCGCCACCGGGGAACCGGTCTACAACGCCATCGTGTGGCAGGACACCCGCACCGACCGCATCGCCGAGGAGCTCGGCCAGCTCGGCGGCGGGCAGGAACGGTACCGGGACAAGACCGGATTGCCGCTGGCGACGTACTTCTCCGGACCGAAGATCACATGGATTCTGGACAATGTCGAAGGCGCCCGGGAGCGCGCGGAGGCGGGCGAACTGGCCTTCGGCAATATGGACACCTGGATCCTGTGGAATATGACCGGCGGCACGGACGGCGGCGTGCACGCCACCGATCCGACCAATGCCTCGCGCACGCTGCTGATGGATCTGGAGACGCTGCAATGGGATGCGGAGATCGCGGCGGAGATGGGCGTGCCGCTGTCGCTGCTCCCCGAAATCCGTTCGTCCTCCGAGGTTTACGGCACGGTGCGCGCTCGCGGCGCACTGGCCGGCGTGCCCATCGCGGGCATTCTCGGCGATCAGCAGGCCGCCACCTTCGGCCAGGCCTGCCTGTCCCCCGGTGAAGCCAAGAACACCTACGGCACCGGCAATTTCGTGCTGCTCAATACCGGAACCGACAAGGTGCTCTCGAATAATGGCCTGCTGACCACGGTCTGCTACAAGCTCGGCGACGCGAAGCCGGTGTACGCGTTGGAGGGCGCCATCGCGGTGACCGGTTCGCTGGTGCAGTGGCTGCGCGACAACCTCGGCATGATCGGTTCGGCGGCCGAGATCGAGGAGCACGCCCGTTCCGTCGAGGACAATGGCGGCGCGTACTTCGTGCCCGCCTTCTCCGGACTGTTCGCGCCCTACTGGCGCTCCGACGCCCGCGGCGCGATCGTCGGGCTCACGCGCTTCGTGAACAAGGGCCATCTCGCGCGGGCCGTCCTGGAGGCCACCGCCTTCCAGACCCGCGAGGTCATCGACGCCATGAACGCCGACTCCGGCGTCGCGCTCACCTCGCTCAAGGTGGACGGCGGAATGGTCGTCAACGAACTGCTCATGCAGTTCCAAGCCGACATCCTCGGGGTCGAGGTCATTCGCCCGGTCGTCGCGGAGACCACCGCGCTCGGCGCGGCCTACGCCGCCGGTCTCGCCGTCGGATTCTGGGAGAGCGAGGACGCCATCCGGACGAACTGGGCCGAGGACAAGCGGTGGCAGCCGGCCCTGGACGAGACCCGCCGGGAAGCCGAATACCGCAACTGGAAGAAGGCCGTCACCAAGACCTTCGACTGGGTCGAGGACGAGGCCTGACAGTCCGGCGAACCCGCCCGCTCACCAAGGAGAACAGCAATGCCCGCCCCACGTCTCGGCCCGGACTATCGCGCGGCCGCGCTGCGCAAGCTGGCCAGCGAGGAGTTCGACGTGCTGGTCATCGGCGGCGGCGTGGTCGGGGCGGGCGCCGCGCTCGATGCCGCCTCGCGCGGCTTCTCGGTCGCCCTCGTGGAGGCGCGGGATTGGGGAGCGGGCACGTCCAGCAGGTCCAGCAAACTGATCCACGGTGGCCTGCGCTATTTGGAGCAGCTCGACTTCAAGCTGGTCTTCGAAGCCCTCAAGGAGCGCAGGCTGCTGTTGAACAAGCTCGCTCCGCACCTGGTGCGCCCGGTGCCGCTGCTCTTCCCGCTGCGGCACCGGGTCTGGGAACGCGGCTACGCCGGGGCGGGGGTGCTGCTCTACGACCTGATCGGCCGGACCAGGCAGTTGCCCCCGCATCGCCATCTGTCCCGCGCCGGGGTGCTGCGCGCGGCGCGCGGACTGGACCCGCGCGCCATGGTCGGCGGTATCCAGTTCCACGAGGCGCAGGTCGACGACGCCCGCCACACCATGACCCTGGCCCGCACCGCCGCCCAGTACGGCGCGACGGTGCTCACCGGGGCACGGGTGACCGAGCTGGTCCGGGCCGGCGAGCGGGTCGCCGGGGCGGTGGTGCGCGATGCCGAGACCGGCGCCGAGCTCACCGTGGCGGCCCGACGGGTGATCGGCGCGACCGGGGTGTGGACCGATGAGACGCACCGAATCGCCGGTGTGCCCGCACCGTTCACGGTCCGCATGTCCAAGGGCGTCCATCTGCTCGTCCCGCGCGCCCGGCTCGACCTCGGGAGCGGGCTGATCATGCGCACCGAGAAGAGCGTCCTGTTCGTCATTCCGTGGGATCGGCACTGGATCATCGGCACCACCGATACCGACTGGGACCTCGACCGCGCCCACCCGGCGGTGAGCCGGGCCGATGTCGACTATCTGCTCACCCGCGTCAACGCCATGCTCGCCGAGCCGCTGACCGTGGCCGATATCGTGGGCGTCTACGCGGGCCTGCGTCCCCTGCTGGCCGGAGAATCCGCCGAAACCGCCCAGCTGTCCAGGGAACACGCGGTCGCCGAGCCCGCACCCGGACTCTTCGTCGTTGCCGGCGGCAAATACACCACCTACCGGGTGATGGCCGCCGACGTGGTCGACGCCGCGGTCCGCGGCTTCGGTCGCGCCGCACCGCGATCATTGACCGAGCACATCCCGCTGCTGGGTGCGCTGGGATATGACGAAATGTGGCGCGAGCGCCAAGATCTCGCGGAGCGCACGGGACTCGCCCCGGCCACCGTCGAGCATCTACTGCGCCGCTACGGCGCCCTGATCAGCGAATTGCTCGACCTCGTCGCCGAGCGCCCGGACCTGGCCGAACCACTCTCCGGCGCACCCGACTATCTGCGGGCCGAGGTGGTCTACGCGGTCACCCACGAGGGAGCGCTGCGACTGGTGGACATCCTGACCCGGCGCACCAGGATCTCCATCGATCAGCCCGACCGCGGACTCGCGGCGGCGGCGGAAGCCGCGGCGCTGGCGGCGCCGCACCTCGGCTGGGACGCCGAGCGCGAGCAGGCGGAGATCCGCCACTACACCCAGCGAGTCGAGGCCGAGCGCACCGCCCAGCAGGCCGCCGACGACCACGCGGCCAATGCCGCCCGGCTGGCCGCCGGGGAACCGTCACCGGCCTGAACCACGGACAGGCGCGCGACCGGCAAATACGAAAACGGCCCGGAACCTGATGGTTCCGGGCCGTTTCGCTAGTAGCGGGGACAGGATTTGAACCTGCGACCTCTGGGTTATGAGCCCAGCGAGCTACCGAGCTGCTCCACCCCGCGTCGGTGAATACAACATTACACACGGCTGCGTAGAAGCTCCAAATCGGCAGGTCAGGCGCATGTTCGGGGATGTTAATCCGATCTTTCCAAGCGGTGCGGCGGCAGATCCGGAAGGCATCGGAACGCATGCGGGGTGCAAGGCCCGGATCGAGGCCCTCGTGCGCGCGTTGACCGTTCACGGGGCTCGAAAACGTGACTCACCTCACAAAATCATAGTGAGTTGAGTCACATCACGAGCGTATAACAGACCATTCGGAATTTCGAAATGCAGCATAGCCAACCTGCATCAACGGTGTTTTTCCGGTTATTCGCTTCATGCAATTCCGAAGTTATCAAGACGTGATCTGCCGAGATTTGCTCGTTATCGTCAGGAGCGGCCCGGATCAAACCTGTGATGGGCTCCGACCCGAACCGCCGCGCATCGGAAACCCTGTCCCGCGGTCGGGTACCCCGAGTCCTGGGGACAGGGACACGGCGCGGCAAACGCGCCGGGGCCGGTGGGCGCAGGGAGGGACACCACATGAAACAGAACCGGAAGATCAACACCCGCGTCCTCGGTCTCGCGGCCGTCACCGGCGCCCTTGTTGCCGTCCCGTTCGGCTTCACAGCGACCGCTTCCGCCGCCACCCACGACTGGGACGGCGTCGCCCAGTGCGAAAGCGGCGGCAACTGGGGCATCAATACCGGCAATGGCTACTACGGTGGCCTGCAGTTCTCGCACAGCACCTGGGTGGCCAACGGCGGCAGCGGGTACGCGCACAATGCGAGCAAGGCCGAGCAGATCCGCGTGGCCGAGAACGTGCTCGCCACGCAGGGCGTCGGCGCCTGGCCGGTCTGCGGCCAGTATCTGCGCGCGGGCGTCTCCGAGCCCGCCCCGGCGCCCGAGCCGGAAGTCGTTCCGGTCGCGCCCGCCCCGGCCCCCAACGACCGGCAGGCGCTCATCGACCAGGCCAAGCAGGTGGCCGGCGATTACGCCGAGCAGTTCGGCGTGCAGGCGCAGTACCAGCAGGTGCTGGAGCAGAACGCCGCGCTCATCGAGTCCTGGGGTCGCTGACCCACCACAGACTCCTTCCTCATACCGGGAGAAGCAAAAGGCGCTGCCGTCAATGGAGACGGCAGCGCCTTTTGGTATCCAAGGGATGGAAGGGGCTTGGGGGCTACGCCCCCAAACCCCCGGAAAGGGGTGGGGCCCAGGGCTTTCTGCCCTGGGCCCCATGGCCTCTCAACCGACAGCGGTTGCTAGCCGCCCGCCTTCTCGTAGGCGTCGACAGCTGTTTGGAGCTGTTCGAGCGCCTTGCCCAATGCGCCCAGGTCACCGGACTTCTGGGCGTCGGTGACCGCGCGGAGGGCGTCGTCGATCTGTTTGACCGCGGCGTCCTTGCCGACCGTGGGCGGGGTGACCGCGCCGCCCTGGTCAGGTGGGGTGGTGCCCTGGTTCGGCGGGGTGGTGCCCTGTTGGTTGGGCTGGGTGGTTGCCGCGCTGCCGCTGCCGGGGAGGACCTTGTTGAGGGCTTCCTCGACGGTGGAGCCGTAGCCGACCTTGTCGCGGTAGCTGGCGAGGACCTTCACCAGCTGCGGGTAGGACGGGGCGTTGGTGCCGCCGGTATTGCGTTCCAGGTACCAGGGCTCGATATAGAGGATGCCGCCGTCGCCGACCGGGAGGGTCAGCAGGTTGCCGTACCTGATCTTGTTGACATTGCCGCCGGTCAGCAGGTTCCGGTCGCGCGACACTTCATCGGAGGTGGTCATCGATGTCTGTGTCTGGCCGGGGCCCGGTGTCTGCGAATCCACCGGCAGCTTGTAGACCGTGAGCTTGCCGTAGTTCTCCGGATCCGAGGCGGCCTGGATGTAGGCCGACAGGAAGTTCCGCTTGTAGCCGACCATGACGCTGGTCAGATTGAACGACGGCTTGCCGGTCTTGGGATCGCCCAGCAGCACGTAGTACGGCGGCTGATGCGCGCCCGCGGCCGCGCCCTCCTGGGTCGGATCGTTGGAGACCGACCAGAAGGCGTTGTTGGTGAAGAACTCTCGCGGATCGTCCACGTGATACTTCGCCAGCATCTCGCGCTGCACCTTGAACAGGTCCTCCGGGTAACGGAAGTGCGCCCGCAGATCCGCGCTGATCTCGCTCTCCGGCGTGACCGCGCCCGGGAACACGCCCATCCAGGCCTGCAGCACCGGATCGTTCTTGTCCACCTCGTACAGCTTGACCGTGCCGTCGTAGGCGTCGACGGTGGCCTTCACCGAGTTGCGGATGTAGGAGACCTCCTTGCGCGGCAGCAGCCGGCCGGTGGTCTGATCGATGCTGTCCTCGATCACGCCGTCCAGCGAGGTGCGCTGGGCGTACGGGAAGTTGTCGAGGGTGGTGTAGGCGTCCACGATCCACACGATGCGCCCGTCCACCACGGCGGGATAGGTATCGCCGTCGGGGGTCAGCCACGGCGCCACGTGCTCGACGCGTTCGCGCGGATTGCGATTGAAGATGATCTTCGAGTCGGGCCCGATGGCGCCGGAGAACAGGATGTTCCGCTCGGCGTACTTGGCCGCGAACGCGAACCGGTTGAACCAGTTGCCGATCGGCACGCCGCCCGCACCGGTGTAGGTGTACTGCGAGGTGTCGGTGTCGTATTCGCGCGGCGCCTGGTTGTTGCCGCCGACAATGGCGTAGTCGGCGTCCGACTTGGAGATCAGTTCGCCGTAGTAGATACGGGGCTGGGTGACCTTGATGGCCTGCTCGGCCTCCGGGGTGCCCAGATCGCTGACCGTCTTCAGCGTGGTGCCGTTCGGCCCCGGCACGTCGA
Source organism: Nocardia sp. NPDC127526 (assembly GCF_042672265.1). NCBI lineage: Bacteria > Bacillati > Actinomycetota > Actinomycetes > Mycobacteriales > Nocardiaceae > Nocardia > Nocardia sp. NPDC127526. The sequence continues at coordinate 130,176 of NZ_JBHXVO010000015.1, forward strand.
AGACCGGATAGCCGTAGCCGCCGCCACCGGAATCGGTCTGCGCCGCCTTGGACGGATCCGTCGGCGGGGCCACGTTCACCTTGTTCGCCGGGGAGGCGACGAACCCGTTGCCGTGGGTGTAGACGGTGTGCTGGTTGATCCAGTCCTTCTGGTTGTCGGCCAGGTTCTGCGGCTGCAGTTCGCGGGCGGCCACGATGTAGTCGGCGGTCTCGCCATTGATGGTGTAGCGGTCGATATCCAGCGGATCCGGGAACCCGTAGAAGTTGCGCAGCTGCAGGTTGCGCTGAATAAAGGTGGGCTGCAGCAGGTTCGGGTCGAGCAGGCGGATGTTCTCGATGGTCGAGCGGTCCGCGGGCAGGCTGACCGGATCCTTCTGCGCCACGCCCTTGTAGTCGACGTACTCCACCTTGTCCGAGGTGATTCCGTACGCCGCCCGGGTGGCCTCGATATTGCGCTCGATGTAGGCGCTCTCCTTGTCGGCCGCATTGGGCCGCACCGAGAACTGCTCCACCAGCAGCGGCCACACCGCGCCCACCAGCACCGAGGACAGCACCAGCAGCGCCGCCGCCATGGCGGGAATCCGCAAGTCGCGCAGCACGACTCCGGCGAAGAAGGCCAGCGCGCAGATGACCGCGATGGACAGCAGGATCAGCTTGGCCGGCAGCACCGCGTTGATATCGGTGTAGGAACCACCGGTGAAGGTCGGCTCCTTGCGCGTGCTCGACAGCAGCGCATACCGATCGAACCAGTACGCGATCGCCTTGAGCAGCACGAACATTCCCGCCAGCACCGCCAGCTGCACCCGCGCCGCCGTGCTCAGCGTGCCCTCACGGCCGGACAGCCGCACCCCGCCGAAGACGTAGTGCGTCACCAGATTCGCGAAGAACGCGATCACCACGGCGACGAACAGCCAGTTCAGCACCATGCGGTAGAACGGCAGATCGAAGGCGTAGAAGCCGACGTCCAGATTGAACTGCGGATCCTTCACCCCGAACGAGCCGCCGTGCAGGAACAGCTGCACCGTGACCCAGCTCGACTGCGCCACCAGCCCGGACAGCACGCCGATCAGCAGCGGGATGCCGAGCCCGAACAGGCGCAGATGGCTCATGGCGGTGGTGCGGTAGCGCGCGATGGGATCGCCCGGCCCGGACACCGGCACGAAGACCGGCCGCGACCGGTACGCCAGCAGCAACGCCAGCCAGATGATGGCCGCCACCACCAGCGTGACCACGAGGAACAACAGGATCCGCGTCAGCAGCACCGTGTGATAGACGCCGCGGAAGCCCACTTCCCCGAACCACAACCAGTTCGTATAGGCGTCGGTGAGACGCGGCCCGACGAGTAATAGAGCCGCAAGCACCAGGGCCGTCACCAACAGCACACGGCTGCGGCGGGACAGCGAAGGTAAGCCTGTCGCAGGGCGCATGCCCACGATGCCACTCTCCCAGGGTCCGGCGGCGCAGCCGGGGGTGCCGGCGCGCCGCAGTCCGATGATGAGTTGGTCCCAATGGACCGTTCGCGCCCCACTCTACGTAAAACGCCCGGAGTCGGGCCCAACACCCGCGATCGGTTGCTCGCGGCGGCGGTGCGAGGATTGGGCGGTGAACCCTGAGCAGTGGGCCGCGTCCGCCCTGTATCGCTGTATTCGCGAAGTCGCGGAGTATGTCGACGGTGAGGGCTGGGATCGCCCGCCGCAGATGTTCGCGCTGGTCCCGACGGCCGATCTGGTGGCGGCGGAGCCGTCGCTGCTGAATCAGGTGGATGCGGCGGACGCGCTGACGCCGATTGCGCAGGAACCGTTCCCGGAGGATATCGCCGGGGAGGCCGATGCCAGGGCGCTCGACGAATTCCTGGCGACCACCAGTTGGCCGCTATCGGTGGAGGGGTGCGTGCTGGTGCAGCAGATCGTAGTGCTGCCGCCCGCCGCGGAGCAGACGCTCGACGACGCCATCGCGCCCTTGCTCGCCGATCGCGATGCGGCCGACCGCGCCGCCCGCCGCGCCGCCGTCACCCACCCGGGCCGCCGCGATGCCCGGCTGTTCGTCGGCGTGCTGCGCGACGGCACGTCACTGTCGCTGTTGCAGGTCCGCCCGTCCGAGGACGAGGAAGATCCGTGGGGCGACCTCGAACTGCGCACCGCGCCGAATCTCGCGCCGAATCTCGTTGAAGCGCTCCGCCACACGTTGGAGAACGACCCGGACGAGTTCTAGCGGGTCGAAAGACTCTTCGTCCGACTCCTCGTCATTCCGGCGTGTTTTTGGCCGGAATCCACCCGACGGGAGCGAGATCCCGGCCAAAAGCGCGCCGGGATGACGGGTTGAGGCGACGGCCGGTTGAGGCGACGCGGGTGGTGCTCAGCCGCAGCTCGGCGTGTCCTTCCCAGCGTTCAGGTTGTCGAGCGCTTCCACTGCACCGGTGAGGTTTTCGACCTTGATCAGGCGCAGGCCGTCGGGGGTGCGGGCGGCGGCCTCGTTGCAGTTGGCGGCCGGGACAAGGAACGTCTGGGCGCCTGCCGCGCGGGCGGCGATCATCTTGTATTGGATGCCGCCGATCGGGCCGACCTTGCCCTCGGGGTCGATGGTCCCGGTGCCGGCCACGAACTTGCCGCCGCTGAGCTCGCCGGGGGTGAGCTTGTCGATGAGGGCGAGGGTGAACATGAGACCGGCGGAGGGGCCGCCGATTTCGGCGAGGTTGAAGTCGACCTGGATGGGGCCTACCGCGAATTCGCCGGGGGTGATGCCGAGGTAGCCCTTTTCGGCGTCGTCGGGGCGGGCGCCGAGGGTGATCTCCGCGGTCTGCTCCGCGCCGTCACGGCGGAAGGTCACCGGGATCGTCGCGCCGGGCTTGGCGGAGGAGACCGCTGTCACCACGTCCTTGGTGGTGGTGACGGGTTTGCCGTCGACTGTGAGCAGTTCGTCGCCCTGGCGCAGCACGTCCTTGGCGGGGCCGTCCTCGGTGACCGCGCGCAGGCGCACCACGGTCGGCATCTTCAGATAATGCAGCGCCGCCAATTCCGCATTGTCTTCGGAATCCTTGAACTCCTGCTTATTGGATTTGTCGATCTCGTCACGCGATACGCCGGGCGGATAGACCTCGGCGCGTGGAACAAGACCGTTCTCGCCGTCCAGCCACAGGCCCAATGCCTCGAAAATATTCAGCTGATCGCGAACGGAGACCGTCGTCATATTCAGATTGCCGGTGGTCGGATCGACCGGCACATCCCGCACCTCGACCACCTGTTTTCCATTGACTTCGCCCAGCGTATTGAAGGTCGGCCCAGGTCCGAGCGCCACGAACGGAACGGTGACGACACTGCCCACGAGGCCGAGCACCAGAATCGGGATCAGCGCGGCGAGCAGGGTGAATATGCGGCGAGTCACGGCAGCAAGGGTACTGGTGATGTGGGTGATTGCCGCGCTCCGCTCGCCGGTTCGACGCGTTCGCGGCTCCAGTACCGTAGATGGCATGAGTGACTTTCCGTTCGGATTCTCGAATCGCGACGACGATCCGGAGCGCAAGCCCGGCGATCAGTCCAGCGGTTCCGGTGCGAACAACCCGTTCGGACTCGGCGGTCCGGGCGGCGGCGGATTCGATCCCTCGCAGCTGGGTCAGATGCTGACCCAGCTGGGTGCCATGTTCACCAGCATGAGCCAGCCGGGCGCGACCTCCGGCCCGGTCAACTACGACATCGCCAAGCGGCTGGCCCGCCAGCAGCTGGGCGCCAGCGTCACACCGGTGAGCCAGGGCGCGCAGCGCGCCGTCGCCGATGCCGCGCACCTGGCCGAACTCTGGCTGGACGCCGCCACCACCTTCCCCGCCGGCGCGACCAAGACGGTGGCCTGGACCGCCAATGACTGGATCGAGGAGACGCTGCCCACCTGGAAGCGGCTCTGCGATCCGGTGGCGCAACAGGTTTCGGGCATGTGGACCGCCACCCTCCCCGAGGAGGCCAAGGAGTTCGCGGCCCCGATGATGGGCATGCTCAGCCAGATGGGCGGGCTCGCCTTCGGTTCGCAGCTGGGCCAGGCGCTGGGCCAGCTCGCCAAGGAGGTGCTGACCTCCACCGATATCGGTCTCCCGCTGGGACCGGCCGGCACCGCCGCGCTACTGCCCACGGCCATCTCCGAGTTCAGCGAGGGCCTGGAGCAGCCCGAGAGCGAGATCATGGTCTTCCTGGCCGCGCGCGAGGCCGCGCATCAGCGGCTGTTCGCGCATGTGCCGTGGCTGCGGCCGCAGGTGCTGGGCGCGGTGGAGGACTACGCGCGCGGCATCAAGATGGACTTCTCCGCCATCGAACAGGCCGCCCAGGGCCTGGACCCGATGTCGCTGGCGGACCCGTCCAAGCTGGAAGAGCTGCTCTCCCAGGGCACTTTCGAACCGCAGACGACCCCGGAGCAGAAGGCCGCGCTGGAACGCCTGGAGACCCTGCTGGCCCTCATCGAGGGCTGGGTGGAGACCGTGGTGGCCGACGCGGTCGGCGACCGGCTGCCCGGTGCGGGCGCGCTGGCCGAGACGCTGCGCCGCCGCCGCGCCACCGGCGGGCCGGCCGAGCAGACCTTCGCCACCCTGGTCGGTCTGGAACTGCGCCCGCGCAAGGTGCGCGAGGCCGCGGCGCTGTGGCGGCGGCTCACCACCGACGCCGGGGCGGAGCAGCGCGACGGGGTGTGGGCGCATCCGGACCTGCTACCCGACTCCTCCGATCTGGATTCGCCCGCCGGGTTCATCGATTCGGTGATCGGCGGCGGCGCGAGCTCCTTCGACGATCCGCTGGCCCAGCTCGCCGAGACCGAGGAGCGCGAGCGGCTGGAGAAGAAGCAGGCCGAGGAGCCCGGCGACGACGAGGGCAAGCCCTCCGCCTGACACCGCGGGCAAGCCCTCCGCCTGACACCGCGGGCAAGCCCTCCGCCTGGAACTTGTGGACAACCCGCGAAAGCGCTGATCGTCAAGCGTTTTCGCGGGTTGTCGCGTATCCGGGCCCGTGCACACTGCGAGGATGACCACGCTCGCGCCCACGCGCGGCCCGCGGCTCGATCCGCGAATCCCGGTGCTACTGCGCCCCGATGGCACGGTCCAGCTCGGCTGGAGCCCCGGGCACGCGCTCATCGTGCACGCTCCCGGCCCCGTCCCCGCCTTCCTGCGCCTGCTCGACGGCTCCCGGACCCGACCGCAGATCCTCTGGCACGCCCGGGAACTGGGTTTCGACACCGAGATCGCGGCCGAACTCCTCACCGAACTGGCCGCCACCGGTCTGCTGGTGGCCGGCGAACCGGGCACTCGGCTGCACGCCGTCCGCATCCACGGCCGCGGCCCGCTCTCGGACGCCCTGGATGCCGGACTGCGCCGTATCGGCCTGCGCCCCACCCGTTCCCGGGCCGACCTCACCCTCCTCGCCGACACCCTGGTGCCGGATCCGGTGCTGGTGGCCGAACTCGTGCGCGGTCGGGTTCCGCATCTTCCCGTTCGCCTGCGCGACGGCCACGGTCTCATCGGCCCGCTCGTGCTGCCCGGCGCGACCAGCTGCCTGCGCTGCGCCGATCTGCACCGCTGCGACCGCGATCCGGCCTGGCCGCGCCTGAGCGCGCAACTGCTGGACCGCGTCGGCCACTGCTCCCCCGCCGGCGTCGCGGCCGTTGCGGCCTTGGCGCTCACCGAGATCGAGCGGATCGCCCACGGCAATCCGACCCGCCCGCCGGCGACCCTGAACGCGACCCTGGAGCTGAATTTGGATTCACACCATCTCGATCGCCGCCCCTGGTTTCCGCACCCACGCTGCGATTGCGCCGGAAGATAGCCGGAAGGCGGCCATTGTGACCGATACCACTAACCTTCCTGACCCGGTAGAACACCCGAATCCCCTACCGGACCGTCTGGGACATCGGCATGATGGGAACGTGTCAGAGATTGTGAGCAAGCGCTCCTCCCGCAATGCCAAGTTGGCCAAGATTCCACTCGGCATCGCAGGGCGGGCGGCCGTCGGGTTCGGCCGCAAACTTGCCGGGGGCGACAAACAGGAAATCAACGCGGAGCTCAATCAGAAGGCCGCGGAACAACTGTTCGCGGTCCTCGGTGAGCTCAAGGGCGGCGCGATGAAGTTCGGCCAGGCCCTGTCGGTCATGGAAGCGGCGGTCCCCGAGGAGTTCGGCGAACACTACCGCGAGGCGCTCACCAAATTGCAGGCCGCGGCCCCGCCCATGCCGGCCGCCGCCGTGCACCGCCAGCTCGACCAGCAGCTGGGAACCGGCTGGCGGCAACGGTTCCAGCATTTCGACGACGAGCCCACCGCCTCGGCCAGCATCGGCCAGGTGCACAAGGCGGAATGGTCCGATGGCCGCATTGTCGCGGTGAAGGTGCAGTATCCGGGCGCGGACGAGGCGCTGCGCGCGGATCTCAAGACGCTCAATCGCATGGCGAGCATGATCGGCGCCCTGATTCCCGGCGCGGACGTCAAGCCGATCCTGGCCGAGATCAGCGAGCGCACCGAGGAGGAGCTCGACTACCGCATCGAGGGCGGGCATCAGCGCCAGTTCGCCAAGGCCTTCGACGGGCATCCGCGCTTCCTGGTGCCGAAAGTCGTTGCCAGCGCGCCCAAGGTGATCGTCACCGAATGGCTGGACGATGCCACCCCGGTCTCGAAGATCATCCAGCGCGGCATGGAGGATCCGGAGGGCACCTACGAGCTACGCAATACCGTGGCCGCGCTGATGGGCGAATTCCATTTCAGCTCACCGGCCATTGCCGGGCTGTTGCACGCCGACCCGCATCCGGGCAACTTCATGTATCTCGAGGACGGCCGCCTCGCCGTCATCGACTACGGCGCCTGCGCCCCGCTGCCGAATGGTTTCCCGCCCATTCTCGGCCAGATGGTGGCCCTCGGCGTCGAGGAGCGCTACGACGAGCTGACCAAGCTCATGTACGACAACGGCTGGGTGATTCCCGGTAAGGCGGTGAGCCACAAGGAGATCGAGGACTACCTCCGGCCTTTCACCGACCCCATCCGCACCGAGACCTTCCACTTCACCCGCCGGTGGATGCAGCGCGTGGCCGGCAAGGCCACCGACATCACCAATCAGGACATGATGAAAACCGCTCGGGCCCTGCAACTTCCGGCCGAGCACGTGATGATCTTCCGGGTCCTCGGCGGCTCCATCGGCATCTGCGCCCAGCTCGACGCCGAGCTGCCGTTCATGAAGCTCATGCAGGACTGGGTGCCGGGCTACAAGGAATATCGCACCGCCAGCTGACGGTGTTTGCTTCACTGATCAGCCTGCCCCATAACGCAAAACAACCCGCCGTCCCGTTCGGCGGGTTGTTCGTTTCCGCCCCTATACGTAAAACAACCCGCTTGCCGTCAGGCAAGCGGGTTGTTCTGGTTCGTACTTCCAATCGTATCCCCCCGTTACGGGGGTTCTCATGCCACTGCGACCTTGCGCGGGCGGCCACGGGGACGCTTGCGGGCGATCACGACACCCTGGTCGAAGATCTCACCGCCCCAAACACCCCACGGCTCACCGCGATCGATGGCGGCGGACAGGCAGCCCTGCCGGATCGGGCAGCTGGCGCACAGCGCCTTGGCCTCTTCCAGCTGAGCCGGGCTCTCGGCGAACCACAGGTCCGGGTTGCCGACCCGGCAGGGCAGGGTCATGGTGACTCCCCGGCGGACGCGGGTAGTGGGGGCCACGGTGGTGCGGCATGTCACGCGGTCACGGGTAACCGTGGTGGACACGTCGGTCTCCTTTTGCTCGTGCAACGGTTCGTTCTCTGTGCTGCGAAACCGGTGCCGGTGGCCGGAGGCCGATAAAACTATGGCCACGGTTTCGCTGTCGGGCGATCCGTGGCCAGTTGGTCCGGGGAGTGGTCCCCTACCTGAGTCGACTTCGGTGTCGACTCCTGTTCACGGTCGCAAGGTGGGTGTGACGGAGGCGGGCTGCCAGCAGATCCACCGGGTTCGTTCCGGTTTCAACCGCGAAGCGGCCGGTAGCGCCATAGGCGGCTGCCGGGTGCCAGGCCTCCATGGGCTTGTCCTGCTTGATGACGATGTTGCTCATCGGCGCTTGCGCTTTGCTTGCAAAGACCTGAAGACCAAGATCGCCACCGCTGGACAGACGAATCCCCTGCTGCGCAAAGGAGTTGCCCCGGGAGGCGGACACGTCGGACAGCACACGCGGCATCGCCACAGCGCTCTGAATGGCGTGCGTCGATGCGGTGCTCGTAATGTTCAACACGGGTCTGCCTCCCTCCTGTACTCGTTGCCGTTAGGTCAAATGCGCGCCGGGAATCCTCCCCGGGTGCATGCCAACCACCCTAGGGAGTCATACGGATGCGCACAACCTATTTTTGACCAGCAGTTTTGCGGTCTTGCGCACTATTGGTTCCGTATGCGAGAACGAACGATGGCGAGCACGTCCGCACCATAGGTCTGCAGCTTCTTGGCGCCGATGCCCGGAATGGCCACCAGCGCCCGGTCATCGGCGGGACGCTGTTCCGCGATGGCGGTGAGCGTCGTATCGCTGAACACCACGAAGTGCGGGAGCTTCAGCTCGTCGGCCTTCTCCCGGCGCCACTCCTGCAGGGCGGTCAGCAGCTCCGGATCCACGTCGGCCGGGCAGCGCGAGCAGCGGCCGAGCATGGTGGCCTGGGTGTTCAGCAGCGGGCGGCCGCATACCCGGCAGGTCGGATGCACCCGTTTGGGGCCGCGCCGATCGGTGGTGTGCTGGGCGATGCGCGAGGCCGGCGAATCATCGGGCACCAGGCCGATGAGGAAGCGCGACCGCCGCCGCACCTTGCGGCCGCCCTCGGAGCGGGCCAGCGCCCAGGACAGGTGCAGGTGCTCGCGGGCGCGGGTGACGCCGACATAGAGGAGGCGGCGCTCCTCCTCGAGGGACGCCTCGTCGGCGACCGAGCCGTCCGGACCGAGCACATGCTGGATGGGCAGTGTGCCGTCGGCCAGGCCGACCAGGAAGACCGCATCCCACTCCAGGCCCTTGGCCGCGTGCAGCGAGGCCAGGGTGACGCCCTGCACGGTGGGTGGGTGCCGGGCCTCCGCGCGGGCGGCGAGCTCGCGCAGCAGTCCGGTGAGTTCGAGATCGGCGTCGTGGCCGGTGAGTTCCTCGGTCAGCTGGACCAGCGCGACCAGCGAGGACCAGCGTTCCCGGGCCTGCACGCCCGCGGGCTCCTCATTGGTGAGGCCGAGCTTGGCCAGCACCGCGCGCACCAAGGTCACCAGGTCGGCGCCGCGGACGTCGGGCAGATCGTCGCGGGCCGCGGCCTGGCGTAGGGCCTGCACGGCCTGGCGCACCTCGGTGCGCGCGAAGAAGCCTTCGCCGCCGCGCACCTGAAACGGGATGCCGGCCTCGGTCAGCGCCTGCTCATAGGCTTCGGACTGGGCATTGATGCGGTAGAGCACCGCGATCTCCGCGGCGGGCACGCCCTTGCCCAGCAGTTTGGCAATGGCCTTGGCGACCGCGGTCGCCTCGGCGGGTTCGTCGTCGTATTCGGCGAAGACCGGTTCCGGGCCGTCGGCGCGCTGGCCGATCAACTGCAATCGCGTGCCCGCGATCCGCCCGCGCGCCGCGCCGATCACCCGATTGGCCAGCGACACCACCTGCGGGGTGGAGCGGTAGTCGCGCTCCAGCCGCACCACCGTGGCCTCCGGGAACCGGCGCGAGAAGTCCAGCAGGAAGGTGGGACTGGCTCCGGTGAAGGAGTAGATGGTCTGGTTGGCGTCGCCGACCACGGTCAGATCGTCGCGCTCACCGAGCCAGGCGTCGAGCACGCGCTGCTGCAAGGGCGTGACGTCCTGATATTCGTCGACCACGAAACACCGGTAGCGGCCGCGGAACTCCTCGGCGACCGAGGGATAGTCCTCGAGCGCGGCGGCGGTGTGCAACAGCAGATCGTCGAAGTCCAGCAGCAGCCCGTCCGCGGAGGTCTTCAGCTTTTCGTAGGCGGAGTAGACCGCCGCGACCTTCGACGCCTCGTAGGGCGCGTCGCGCTGGATCCGGGCCACCGTGGCCGCGTAATCCTCCGGCGCGATGAGCGAGCCCTTCGCCCACTCGATCTCACTCGACAGATCGCGCAGCGTCTCGGTGTCGGTGGACAGCCCCGCCCGCCCGGCGGCCTGCGCCACGATGGGGAATTTGCTGTCGATCAGCCGCCACGGCACATCGCCCACGACCTGCGGCCAGAAGTATTTGAGCTGCCGCAACGCCGCCGCGTGAAAGGTGCGCGCCTGCACCTGCCCGGCCTCCCCGCCCAGCCCCAGCGCCCGCAGCCGACCGCGCAACTCCCCCGCCGCCCGCGCCGTGAACGTCACCGACAACACCTGATCGGCCTTCACATGCCCGGCCGACACCAGATGCGCGATCCGATGGGTAATAGTGCGCGTCTTCCCCGTCCCCGCCCCGGCCAGCACACACACCGGCCCACGCGGCGCCCGCACGGCCGCCGCTTGCTCGGCATCGAGTTCGTCGAGCCGGAGTTCGTCCTGCTGGGTCGCGGCGGCAGTCACGCGCTCCATCATGGCAGCAGGATCCGACAGAGTTCGCACGTGATATCGGTCGTGTGCCTGATAGAACCGACCGTTCCGGACTAATACTGTTCCTCCGTGACCACCGATACGCCGCCGGAAACTGCCGAAACCCATGAGCGGCACGCCTCCTGGATGGAGCTGTTCTTCGACCTCGTCGCCGTCGCGGGCATCGCGCAGCTGACCCATCTGCTGCACCACGGCCCGACGCTCGGCGACTTCGCCCTGTACGGACTGCTCTACCTCGCCTTCTGGATGGTGTGGGCGGTGGTCATGCTGTACGGAAATATCGCCCGCGACCACACCCGGGTCACGCTCATGCTGGCCGCCATGCTGGGACTGGGCGTCATGGCCGCGGCCGTGGCCGGGCTCCCGGAACGACACGCCACGGCCTTCGCCGCGGTCTATGTGATCGTGCGCATCGCGTCCGGCCGGATCTGGGGACGCGGCAAGATCGTGGTGGACTGGCCGACAATCGAACTCGGCGCGGGCATCCTGCCCTGGCTGGTGTCGCTGTGGGTGCCCGCACCGTGGAAGTACGTGTGCTGGGCCGTGGGCCTGGCCATCGATCTGTGGGTCATGTTCGCCGTGAGCGGCGAGAAGCTGCTCGCCGAGGCGCAGAGTCAGTTCGACCGGCGCTTGCGGCGAATGCGTCGCACCCGCGCGTTCGACGAATCGCGGGTACCGAAACTCGAAGCGGTGCATGCCGATCCCGCGCACCTGGGCGAACGGCTGGGACTGTACGTGATCATCGTGCTCGGTGAGGGCGTGATCGCGGTGATCAACGCGGTCGGCGGGGTGCCGTGGAATGCGCGGGTGCTGACGCTGGGTTTCGCGTCGTTCGTGATCCTCGCCGGACTGTGGGCGCTGACCCTGCTCTACGGCGGGGTGGTGGCCCGGCTGCTGGGCGGCTCGGTGCCCGAGTCGGTGATGCCGCGCCGGCACATCATGGCCATGCACTGCTTCCTCACCGGTGCGATCGCCACCATCGCGGGCGGACTGGGACTGAGCATCGACCATGCCGCCGGGCATCTGACCACGGGCATCGGCTGGACCCTGTGCGGTGGTGCGGCCGCGTACTTCATCATCAACGCCGTCGTCGGCCTGCGCACCCGGCCCGGCTGGAAGTGGAGTCTCATCTGGCCGGTGCCCTGCGCCCTGGTCGCGGTGGGTCTCGTCATCTTCGCCCCGCACATCGGCGCGCTCGGCGTGGTGTGCGCGCTGGCGGGCCTGATTCTCTGGCCGCTGCTGTGGGAGAGCCGAGCCGACCGCATGCTGCGGCGGGAACATCATCCCGGGTGATCTCGTTGCACCCTCCGTGACTGCAACGGACCTGACCATGTACTCGACCACCTGGTGCGGCTATTGCCGGCGACTGAAGAAGCAGCTGGATGAGGCCGGGATCACTTATGAGGTGATCGATATCGAAGAGAATCCGGATGCCGCCGAATTCGTGGGCAGCGTCAACAACGGCAATCATGTGGTGCCGACGGTGAAGTACCGCGACGGTTCCACCGCCACCAATCCGAGCCTGGTTCAGGTGAAGGAAGCGCTCGCCGCCATCCGCTGAGGCCGGAATGCGCGGGCGTCGAAAGAAAGAAGCCGCACCCATCGGGATGCGGCTTCTTTGTGTGTTTTCGCGTTAGCGGATCAGTATCCGTCGGTGCACTTGGTCACCAGGATGGTGCCGCGCTCGGGCTGGCTGGACCCGGTGAACGGGAACGGCAGCTGCGGCTTGATGCCGGCCAGGCTGGTCAGCGCCATCTGCTCGGCGGCGGCGGGGGTGCTGCCGTAGCCGCCGTAGAAGCGCGCGCCGTCCTCGCTCTGCGCGACCGAACCGCAGCCTTCGTTGAATTCCACCAGGACCTTGCAGCTGCGGCCGCATTCGTCGAGCGCGCCGCCATTGGCCTCACCCTGATTCGGGTAGTTCCAGGCCGCGCCCCAGCTGTCGTCATTGTTCAGGGTGCTCACGGCGATCGCACCGTAGAGCCGGCCGTCGGGCCCGCGCTCGGCATTCGCCGCCGCCGAACCCAGGGACGTGAGGGCCGCTACCGAAGCGACGACCACGGCGGCCTTGCGCCATACAGACATTCAGTTTCTCCCGATCAAGAAAAGGCTTCCGAAAACGAAGCCATGCATGATCTTGCTCGAGAGATCGCGAATTGTCCAAATTATTGATCACTCTGTGGCAGCCCAGGATTCGACGATGGTGCGCGCAATGGAAATCGAACCCGGCAGCAACAGACGGGCATCCGATTTGACGCCCCACGCGCCGGCCGCGAGGGCCGCGCGCACCTCGGTCCTGCTGAACCAGTGCGCCTCGGCGATCTCGCCGTCGTGAAAGGTCAACGGCTGCTCGGGATCCGCGACCGCGGCGAAGCCGAGCATGAGCGAGCGCGGGAACGGCCAGGGCTGGCTGCCGAGATAGCGGATCTCGCGGACGTCGACGCCGACCTCCTCCCGAATCTCGCGCTCCACACAGCGTTCCAGGGATTCGCCCGCCTCCACGAAACCGGCCAGCAGCGAGAACAGACCCTCCGGCCAGGTGTGCTGGCGGGCCAGCAGCACGCGGTCGCCGCCGTCGTGGATGAGGCAGATGACGGCCGGATCGATGCGCGGGAATTCCTCGTGCCCGGATTCACTGGTGCGCGACCAGCCGCCGGAGCTGAGCGCGGTGGGGGTGCCGTCGGCGGCGCTGAAGCCGGCCTTGTCGTGCCAGTTCAGCAGGGCGATGGCGGTGGACAGCAGGCCGGTGCCGAAATCGTCGAGCTCCAGGGTCGCGCCGACGGCCCGCAGATCGGCCAGCTCGCCCTCGATGTCGTTGTCGCGCACCGCCCACAGGTGGATATCGCCGTCCACGCCGAGGAAGACCGCCGCCGGCGACGGTTCGGCGGCGAGGGTGGTGGCGAGGTCCAGCACGACCGTGCCGTTCTCGATGCGCACCTGGCCGCGCTTGTTCATCCGCACCAGCTTGGCCTGCCCCCAGCCCTCTTTCAGGGCCTGCTCATCGCTGCGAAGATGCTCCGCCCGATCGAGAGTCGTGCGCGAAAGGACCGGAACCGCATTCAGCTGAAAACCTGACACGGGTTCGAGACTAGCCGGGCCGGGTGACGGGTCAGAGGTGGACGCGGCGGATGTAGAGCAGCTTGTCGCCGGACTCGAGGGCGTCGACCTGTTCCTCGCCGACGCGCACGAGGGTGCCGTCGCGGACCACGCCGAGCACGATATCGCGCAGGTGGCGGGGGGAACCGCCGACTTCCTCCGGTTCCACCTCGCGTTCGGCGATGGCGAAGCCGGCCTCGGGGGTGAGCAGGTCCTCCACCATCTCCACCACGCTGGGGGTGGTGGTGGCGATGCCGAGCAGACGGCCGGCGGTCTCGGAGGACACCACCACCGAATCGGCGCCGGACTGGCGCAGCAGGTGGGTGTTCTCGGCCTCGCGCACGGCGGCGGAAATCTTTGCCTTGGGGTTGATTTCGCGGGCGGTGAGGGTCACCAGCACCGCGGTGTCGTCGCGATTGGCGGCCACCACGATGGAGGACGCGTGCTGCACGCCCGCCAGCCGCAGCACATCGGAGCGGGTGGCCGAGCCGTGCACGGTCACCAGGCCGGCATTGGCCGCGGCCTCCAGCACCTGCGGATCGGTGTCCACCACCACGATGTCGGCCGGTTTCACGCCATCGCCGAGCATGGCGTCGACGGCGGTGCGGCCCTTGGTGCCGTAGCCGATGACCACGGTGTGATTGCGCACGCTGCGCCTCCATCGCTGAATCTTGAAAGCTTGCCGGGACCGTTCGGTCAGCACCGAGATGGTGGTGCCGACCAGGACGATGAGGAAGAGCACCCGCAGCGGGGTGATGACGACGATATTGACCAGCCTGGCGTCCGGGGACACCGGCGTGATGTCGCCGTACCCGGTGGTGGACAGCGAGACCGTGGCGTAGTAGGCCGCGTCCAGGATCGACAGCTCATTACCGGAATTGTCGCGATACCCGTCGCGGCCGAAGTACACCACGAAGGTGGCGATCGCCAGTAGCAGCACCGCCAGGAACACCCGCCGCGCCAGCAACCGCCCCGGGCTGGCCTCGTGCGCGGGAATCCGCAGAATGCCCACGAGCGCGAAATCCGGACGCTCGGTGAGCCTCATCAGACCGCGCGAGGAATCACCGAACACGCGAATCACCAGCCATTTCGGGGATGTCTACCTGCGGCACAGGACCGCAGCGTACCGGGCCGGGCGCGACAAAGGGAGTTGGACGGGGGCGCGTCGCGCTCAGCCGATGGGATCGGGGGGCAGGAAATCCGGATCGGGCGGGGGTTCGAAATCCGGTGGCGGCTCGATATCGTCCGGCTCGGGTTCGGGCGGGGGCGGGCTCTGCGGTGCGGCGCTCGTAATGAGCTGGGCCAGTTCGTCGGGACCGGGGAGATGGTCCGGGGCGATGGTGCGGCCGGTACGGACATAGTGGAAGGCCGCGCCGGTGCGGGCCAGCAGTTCGGCCTCGGGGCGGCCGGTGCGGGCGGCCGCCAGGCGGGCCCAGGCCAGCCGGTACACGGCCAGCTGGACGGCCACCGATTCCTCTTCGGCCGGTTTGGGTTCGCCGCCGGTCTTCCAGTCCACGATGATCCAGCGGCCGCCGGGTTCGGCGAAGACGGCGTCCATGCGGCCGCGAATCACGGTGCCCGCGAGGGTGGTTTCGAAGGAGACCTCGACCTCCACCGGATTGCGGTCGGCCCACGGGGAGGACAGGAACGCCTCCTGCAGGCGCATGAGCTCGGCGTCGGTGTCGCTGGTGTCGGCCGCGCCCGGCAGTTCCTCGAAGCCGAGCAGGCGGCCGGCGCCGAACCAGCGCTGCACCCAGGCGTGGAAGGCGGTGCCGCGGCGGGTGAACGGGCTGGGCGGATACGGCAGCGGGCGGCGCAGGCGCGCAGCGAGTTTCGCCGGATCGGAGCGCAGGTCCACCAGCGAGGTGGCGGCGAGCTGGCCGGGCAGTTCGACCTCGCGGACGGCCTGCTCGGCGGCGAGGTGCTCGGCGATCAAGGCGTCGACGTCGGTGGACCAGCCCTCCGGATCCGCGTCGTCGGCGTCGGATTCCGCTGCCGGATCGTCGAATTCGGGTCCGAAGTCGAAGGCGGCCTGCTGCGGCCGATCGGCGGCGCGCAGGGCCGTCAGCGCCGCCTTGACCAGGGCCGCGCCCTCCTCCACGGTCTCGCGCCGCGGGCCGAGCGGATCGCGCGGCCAGTAGGCCGTCGGCGGATTGTCGGTGAACGGGTTCACCTCGTCCAGCGGCGGCGGCTCGTCCCAGCGATCGATGCGCACCGCGCGCGACAGCTCCGAGCCGGGCACCTCCGTCGCCTGCTTCAGCTCGAGCAGAAAGTCCGAGGGGCCCTTGGGTTTCGACCCGGTCTCCGCCCAGTGGTGCGCCGACACGTACAGCACCCGCTCGGTGCGGGTGAGCGCGACATAGAACAGCCGCCGCTCTTCCTCGAGCCGGCGCCGGGCCAGGGCCTTCTTGTGTTCGTCGAGGACGTGTTCGAGGTCCGCGCGGTCGTACACCTCCGACAGGTCGAGCACCGGGACCCCGTCACCGGCGTCGTCCTGCTGCCGGTCGCCGCGCAGCTGAGTGGGCAGTTCGGCGAGCGCGCCCATCCAGGTGGTCGTGCCGGTGCCCGAGGGGAAGGTGCCGTCCACGACGTGCGGGACCGCCACCACTTCCCATTCCAGGCCCTTGGCGGCGTGCACGGTCAGCACCTGGACGCGGTCGTGCGCGACCTCCACCTCACCCGGTTCCAGACCGCCCTCGACTTCCTCCGCGGCGGCGAGGAAATCGAGCAGGCCGGCCAGGGACGAACGGTGATCAGCGGCGTACCCGGCCACCACGTCGGCGAAGGCGTCCAGGTGTTCGCGCCCCGCGGCGGCCATGGCGCGTCGCGTCTGCGTCTCCACCCCGACCCCGATGGTGCGCTCCACATCCGCGACCAGTTCCGGCAGCGACTGCCCGGCGCGTTCCCGCAGCGCCGCCAGCTCCCTGCCGAGTTCGACGATCCGCGCATAGCCCTGCGGCGAATACTGTTCCGCCGCACCCGGATCCGCAATGGCATCGCCCAGCCCCGCCCGCTCCGACGGCTCTGGCGCGACCTCCCGCAGCGCTTCGTCCAATCCCGCCGCATCGGCGATCTCCGGATTCTTCCCCGCCGGCCGCGAAATCGACAGCTCCCGAGCCCGTTTCGACAAGGCCGCGATATCCGCGACCCCGATGCGCCAGCGCGCTCCCGTCAAAATCCGCACCGCCGCGCTGCCCGCCGACGGATCCGCGATCAGCCGCAGCGTAGCGACGATATCGGCGACCTCCGGCGTATGCAGCAACCCGCCCAGCCCGACGATCTCCACCGGCAACCCGTGCTCCCGCAAGGCTTCCGCCAGCGGCGCCGCATCCGCGTTCCGCCGCACCAGCACCGCCGACGTCGGCGGCGACTCCCCCGCGTCCGCCTTCGCCTCCCATTCGGCCGCGATCCGCTCGGCAATCCAATCCCGCTCGACCGCAACAGTTTCCGCCAAGGCCAAGGCCACCACCCCCGCGGTGGCGTCCGGCCTGGGCCGCAACGCGTCCACCGTCACCCCGCCACCCTCGGCAGCCCGATGCCGCAGCGGATCGGCCACCAGATTCGCCAGATCGAGCGCCTCGGGCGGATTCCGCCAACTGGTCAGCAGCGGCAGGATCGGCGCGGGAACCCCTGGCGCGACCGGGAAGTCGGTCGCGAAACGCGGCAGATTCGCCGCCGACGCACCGCGCCACCCGTAGATCGACTGCATCGGATCACCCACCGCCGTCACCGCCAGCGGTCGCTCTCCACCTGCGTCACCACCTGCGGTCTCGGCGTGAGCAGCACCTGCTGTCCCGGTGTGAGCAGCACCTACCGTCCCGGCGTCAGCAGCACCTACCGTCCCGGCGCGAGCGGCACCTGTCATCCCGGCGTGCTTTTGGCCGGGATCCACCTCTGGCGGCTGTGGATTCCGGCCAAAAGCATGCCGGAATGACGAGGGTGGGGCCGACGAAGACGCCGTGGAGGAAGACGCGGCCGAGGAAGACGGCGGGGGTGAGGGGGTTACGGGGCGGGCCGCGCCGAAGAGGGCGGAGAGCAGGATGCGCTGGGAGTGGCCGGTGTCCTGGTATTCGTCGAGGAGGACGAGGCGGAAGCGGGCGCGTTCGGCCGTGCTGACCTCGGGGTGGCGGGCGGCGAGGCGGGCGGCGAGGGACATTTGGGCGCCGAAGTCGAGGGCGCCGCGGCGGCGGAGTTCTTCGGCGAGGCGGTTCACCAAGGGGAGCAGGGCCACTCGTTCGTGCTGGGTGTCGATGATGTCGAAGAGGGCCTTCTTGGGGCCGCCGCGCTGGCGGGGGCCGGCGGGGAGCGTGGTGATGAGGCGCTCCAGTTCCAGGTGGGCGGTGGCCAGTTGGCGGGGTTCCACGAGGTGTTCGGCGAGCTGGCCGGAGAGGGCGAGGACGGCTTCGGTGACCGAGACGGGGGTGCGGTCGGTGTCGAGGTCGCCGTCCCAGGTGGAGACGACGCGGTAGGCGAGCTGCCAGAGCTGGGTTTCGGTGAGCAGGGTGGCGGTGGGCTCCACCGGTAGCAGCAGGCCGTATTCGGACAGGAGGCGGCCCGCGTAGGAGTGGTAGGTGCTGATCTCGGGTTCGGAGGCGGTGAGCAGGCCGCGCAGGCGGCCGGTGGGGTCGATATCGCGCAGCAGGGGGGCGCCCGCGAGGCGCGCCAGGCGGGTGCGGATGCGGGTGGTCAACTGCTGGGCGGCTTTTCGGGTGAAGGTGAGGCCCAGCACCTGATCGGGTTCGACCAGGCCGTTGGCGACCATCCAGACCACGCGGGCGGCCATGGTCTCGGTTTTGCCCGCGCCCGCTCCGGCCACGACCAGGGTCGGACCGGCGGGGGCGGCGATGACCGCGGCCTGTTCGTCGGTCGGCGGCGGCAGGCCCAGTGCGTCGGCGAGTTGGCGCGGGGTGACGCGGCCGCCCGCCGTCCGGCCACCACCCCCCGCGGAATCGTCAGGCGATGCGGCAGTCACTCGTCGGTCACCTGCCGCCCGGTGTCCTGCACGGGGCAGCTGCCCGCCACCTTGCAGTGGCGGCAGCCGTCATTGCGCATGGCCAGGTAGCTGGGGCCCTTGGAGGCCGCGGCCGCGTCGTGGATGACGCCGCGCCAATCGTCGACGCCCTGGTCGTCGAGGGCCTGCTGCAGGCGCTGGGTGGCGCCCTCTTTGGTGGAGGGCTTGGCCACGTAGATCAGGCGCGCACCGCCCGGTTCGCCGTCGCCGAGGGCTCCCGCCGCGGCCGCGACCTGATAGGTGGCCAGCTGGGCGTGGTCCTCGGCCGCCTGTTTGGAGATGGGGGTCTTGCCGGTCTTCACATCGACGATGACGAAGCGGCCCAAGGCGTCTCGCTCCAGCCGGTCCATGCGGCCGCTGATCCGCACCGGCAGCTCGCCCGGTTTCCGCGCGGGCAGGACGCAGTCGATCGGCACCTCGACGCCGAGGGCGGTGAGCTCGTCGCGGGTATTGCGCAGCCACGCCAGGAAGGTGTCGACCATGGACTCGGTGCGGCGCAGTTCCGCCCGGGAATGCCAGTTCTCGCCGTGCTGGGCGCTGGGATCGACTTTCTTCCACGCCTTGGCGAGCGCGTGTTTGACCTGATCCTCGCTGACCTGGCCGGCGAGGGCCTGCACCAGCGTGTGGACCAGATTTCCCTTGAGCGCGTGCGGGTTCTCGCCGTCGCCGCCGCCGTGCCGTTCCAGGGCCCAGCGCAGGGGGCAGGTATTCAGCTGCTCCACCGTGGACGGCGAGAGGTTGATCGTGCCGTCCTCGCTGTCGAACAGCGGGTCGGTGGAGGACAGTTCGGCGGTGCCGTACCAGTCGTCGGGGTGCGCGCCGCGGACCCCGGCCTCGGCCAGGCGTGCCAGCTCGTGCGCCGCCCGCGCCCGCCGCTCGGCCGTCGAATCGGGATCGCAGGCCGCACTGCGCAATTCGGCGATCAGGGCGTGCATGGCCAGCGCCCGGCCGGGATCCACCGCGGGCGGAATCCGTCCCGGCTGCCCGTCCGCGGCGTCCGCGTCGAGTTCGGCCAGGAACCGCGAGGGCACCAGATCCTGGTCACCGGTGACGGATTCGACGGCCGTCACCAGCAGCGACCGCCGCGCCCGGCTGCACGCCACCAGCAGCAGCCGCCGCTCCTCGGCCAGCAGCGGCGCGGCCCGGCTCACCTTCTCCCCCGCGCCCCGCACGCCCGCGACGAGATCCACCAGATCCTCGACGGCCAGCAGGGTGCCGCGCGGCCGCAGATTCGGCCAGATCCCCTCCTGCACCGCCGCCACCGCCACGGTGTCCCATTCCCGCCCGGCGGCCGCGTGCGCGCTGCATATGGTCACCGCCTCCCCCGGCTCGGTTTGCGGCGCATTGTCCTGCGGAATCTCCTGCTGCTCCAGGTATTCCACGAAACCCTCGACGGTGGCGTGCGGCAGCCGGTCCACATACGCCGCGGCCGCCTCGAACAAACCCACCACCGCATCCAGATCCCGATCGGCCTGCATGCCGACCGCGCCCCCGCGCTCGGACTGCCCGACCCACCGCCGCTCCAGATTCGACCCGGTCCACAGTCCCCACAGCACATCCTCAAGCCCGCCGCCCGCGCGCCGCGCCTTCCGCGCCCGCCCCAGCGCCTTCAGCACCCGCTGCAACGGCGCGGCCTCGACATCGGTCAGCCGCCCGAGAATCGCCCGATTCCCCTCCCCCACAAGCAGATCCCGCAAGATCTCCGCCGACGACCGATCCAGATCCGCGAACCGATCCGCCGCCTCCGCATCCAGCGCCGACTCGCGCACCCGCTCAGCTGTGGTGGCCTCCGGACCGGCATCCGTCATCGATGTGCCGCCGCCGTTTGCAGCCGTATCGTGCCCTTCGGCAATCACATCGGCGTGTTCACCGTCCTCCGCGTCCGAGGCGCGGTCGGGGTAGCCGAGTTCGATCACGGTGCGGCGGATGCCGCGGCGCAGGCGGCGGAGGCTGATCTGGTCGGCGCCGCCGAGCGGTCCGGCGAGCAGATCGAGCGCGTCATCGGCGGTGAACGGGATGGGTCGCGGGTTGCGGAGGCGCGTGGGGTCGCCCGCGGTCACGGCGCGCAGGGCCAGCAGCATCCAGGACGCGCCGCGGCGGCGGGCCAGCGGGACGTCGGCGGGCGGCTGGCGCAGGGGAACGCCCGCGGCGAGCAGGGCGCGACGCAGTGGAGCCAGCGACAACGGGACGGAGCGGAGGATCACCGCCATGCGCGACCAGGGGACGCCGTGCGTGAGGTGGGCCCGGCGCAGGTGGTCGGCGATCAGCGCGGCTTCCTTGGCCGGCGTGGTGAGTACCTGCACGCGCACCTCGCCCTCGGATTGCGCGCTTTCCCAAGGGTTCTCGATCGGCAGATCGTTCGGATCAGGTGGCGGGTCAGTTGCGCCGCGCAAGTTTCCGCCCGCGCCGTCGGGCCTGATCTCGTCCAGAAAACGCGTGGAGCCATTGCGCGGTTGCGGATCGGCGGGCGGGATGCGGTGCGCGCTCGCACCGGGCAGGCGGCTCGTGATGCGGTCGGCGACCTCCTGGATGACCGGGGCGGATCTGTGGTTGTGACGCAGGATGATTCGACGATCGGCCGGGGCGTCCGGGTCGGTGGCGAAGCGGGAGTCGGCGCCGCGGAAGGTGAAGATCGATTGGTCGGGGTCACCCGCGATGACGGTGGTCGCCAGGCCGCTGCCGATGGCTCGGATGAGTTGGGCCGCATGGGGATCCAGGTGCTGGGCGTCGTCGACCAGGACGCTGTGCAGGCGGGTGCGTTCGGCGGCGAGCAGGTCGGCGTCCATGATCAGGGCGTCGATGGCGGCGCCGATCAGCTCGGCGGCGTCGAGGGCGGGGGCGCTGGCCTCGGGCACGTCCATGCCCACCGACCAGCGCAGCAGCATGATCTGCTCGTAGCGTTCGAAGAAGCGCCCGGCGGCCACCCACTCCGAATGACCGTGTTCACGGCCCAGTTCGATGAGGTCCTCCGGCCCGAGCCCGCGCTCGGTGGCCCGCAGCATGAGATCCCGCAATTGTTCAGCGAATCCGGCCGCGCCCAAAGCCGGATGCAGGCGTTCGGGCCAATGGGGCGCGCCGTCGGCGAGTTCGCCGCGCAGCATTTCGCGGACCACGATGTCCTGCTCGGATCCGGTCAGCAAGCGCGGCGGCGGATTGCCGTGGGTGGCGGCGAGGGTGCGCAGCAGGCCGAATGCGTAGGAATGCAGGGTGCGCACCAGCGGACCGCGCGTGGCCCCGGGCACCCCGCCCAATTCCGGATCGGCCTCCGCGATTCGCGCGGTGATGGCATTGCGGACCGTACTGGCCGCGCGCTTGGAGTAGGTGAGCACGAGGACCGATTCCGGATCCTCCCCCGCCAGTATCCGGCTCGCCGCGATATCGATCAGCAGCGCCGTCTTGCCCGTCCCCGGCCCGCCGAGCACCTGCCACGGCCGCCAGCCGGGATCGATCTCGAAGTCGGTGAGCAGCGGTGCGATGGCGGCATCCCACTCCCGAGGGCGGGAGACTGCCTCGACCCGGCGCACCAACTGCACCGAGCTATCCGATCGCATCACGGGAGCTATTTCAACAGATCGCCCCGACAGTCTTTGTTTGCCGTGAGTTCACCGTGCCGCCGATCACAGCGCCGCGCGCGCCATTGTCGGTGCGGGTGAGCAGAATGGACGGGGTGTCCGATCTTCATATTCATCATTTCGGTCCCTCGACCGGTCCGGTGGTGCTGGCCCTGCACGGGCTGACGGGGCACGGCGGGCGCTGGCGCGCACTGGCCGAGCGGCATCTGCCCGATGTCCGGATCATTGCACCGGATCTGCGGGGACACGGGAGGTCGACCGGCGTGCCGCCGTGGGATTTCGAAACCATCGTCGATGATCTCGTGACACTGCTGCGCGCCGAGACCAGCGAACCGGTGGTGGCGCTAGGGCATTCCTTCGGCGCGGCCGCCGCGCTGCACCTGGCCCACCGGCATCCGGAGCTGGTGCGTGGGCTGGTGCTGCTGGACCCGGCCATCGCGCTGGATCCGGAGCTGCTGCTGCGCATCGCCCAGGCGACGGTCGACAATCCCGATTACGCCGATGTCGATCAGGCCCGCTTCGACAAGCTGGAGACGGCGTGGGCCGATGTGGACGCCGAGATCCTCGCGGCCGAACTGGCCGAGCACCTGGTCCCGACCCCCGCGGGCCGCATGGCCTGGCGCCTGACCTTCCCGGCGATCATCGCCTACTGGGGTCAGCTCGCCCGCGAGTTCGTCCTCCCGCCCGCGCATCTCCCGGTGACCCTGGCGCAGGCCATGAAGGTGCAGCCGCCCTTCGTCACCCCCGCCTTCCGCGCCGCCCTCACCGCCCATCTCGGCGACAATCTGACCGTGCACGAATTCGACTGCGATCACATGGTCGCCCAGGCCCGCCCCGCCGAAGCCGCCGCCCTCGTGCGCGCCGCCCTCTAGGATCCGCGACCGTGGCCACCTCCGAAGCCGATATCGAACGCGTCCGCGAACTGGTGGCATCCATTCCGCCCGGCCGCGTCGCCACCTACGGCGATATCGCGGCCGCGGCGGGCCTGTCCACGCCCCGCACGGTCGGCTGGATCATGCGCACCGATGCCGCGGACCTGCCCTGGCATCGGGTGCTGCGCGCGAACGGCACGCCCGCACCGCATCTGGCGGATCGGCAACTGCGCAAGCTGGCCGAGGAGGGGTGCCCCATCACCGACGGCCGGGTGGACCTGCGCGGGGCGCGCTTTCACTTCTGAGCGGTCACGGCTCGAGCGCCGCGGGGTCACTGCTCGAGTGCCTCGGACTGGGTAAGAATCGCCGTCTCGAGTTCCTGGAGCCGCCGTCCGGGATTGACGCCCATCTCCCGGATCAGATAGTCACGCGCCCGCCGCAGTGTCGCCAGGGCATCGGTCTGCTGCCCCAGCCGATATTGCGCGGTCGCCAGCAGGCGCGTGCTCTCCTCGCGCTCGGGATACCGCTCCACCAGCGGCCGCAGCCCGGTGACCACCTCGGTGGGCCGATCCAGCTCCAGCGCCGCCTGCGCCCGCAATTCGGCCGCCAGCAGGCGTAAGTCGGTGAGCCGGGCCACTTCCGCCTCCGCCCAGCGGGCGTCCGGGAAGGACTCCAGGGCCGGACCGTGCCAGCAGTCGAGGGCCTCGTCGAGCAGTGCGCACCGCTGCGCGGCATCGAATTCGGCGGCGAGGTCCCGGACGCGCTTCTCGTAGGCGCCCAGCAGGGCTTCGAAGCGCCAGGCGTCCACCTCCTCCGGGGCGAGCCGCAGCGCATAGCCGTGCGGTTCGGACACCAGGATGGCGGCGGGCGCCCGGCGCGGACGCTGCGGTTCGAAAACCCTTCGCAGATTGTGGATCTGGACCTGGAGCACCGAGACCGCGCTGGGCGGCGGCTCGCCCTCCCAGATGTCCTCGATCAGCCGCCCGGTGGAAACCACCTGTCCCTGGGCGATCACCAAGCGGCCCAGCAGGGTTCGCTTGATCCGGCCCCGGATATCGACGGGGACCCCGTCGATCACGACCTGTAATGGCCCCAGGACTCGCACCTGTCGCTTCCTCATCACCACATCGGCTCGCTCATGCGCTCTCTCGCAACTAAATAGGGGGCCACCCACCCTGTTCAATCGCTGAATATTAGCTATTTGCCGGATATTCGAGTGAACATGCGCATTGCGTGTCGTGGGCGCGGCGGCCGATAGCGGCGGGAAAGTCGCCGAGAAGTCCCGGCGCGGATGCTGCTGGAGCAGTCCGATGACTAGGAGGTCACCGATTCACGCCGTTCTCGCCGAATCGCCCTTCCAGGTGGTGACGGCCCAGATCACGACGATATCGAGCGCGATGATGAGCACCGACCACCACGGGTAGTACGGCAGGAAAAGGAAATTCGCGATGATCGACAATGCCGCGACGCCGATCGCGGCGAACCGGCCCCAGGTCGTCCCGGCCATCAGGCCGCCGCCGGCGAGCATGAGCACGGCGCCGAGCCCGATATGAACCCAACCCCAGGTGGTGGTATCCAGCTGATAGATGTATTCGAAGCCGACGACGTACAACGTGTCCTCGGCCACCGCGGAAATACCCGACAGCACCGACAGCGCTCCCACGGTGATCAGCAGGATCGCCGCGCCGATCGAAGTGCCGGCCGCAATACCATGTCGCACGGGATGTTCGGTCATAGTGAACTCCTGATCTGTTCGGTGATGGTGGAGCCGTTCGACTGTGCTCCGGACCGCGGCCGCGCGCCTCACCCATGGCGGATTACTCCGCTGCCGGTGTGCGAGCAGGAGAACTCGAAATTGGTAATTCCGGAATTGTCATTTCCACCGATCGTTCGGCCCGAACTGTACGACCGCCTCGATGCCGCCCGGCGCGGCGGCGGGCGGGTGCTGCTGCTGTGCGCGGCCGCCGGGAGCGGTAAGACCGTCGCCATCGCCGACTGGATCCGGCGCCGGTCCGCCGGCCCGGCGACCGTGGTCGGCTGGGTCACCGTCACGGCCGAACTCGATCGCGCCGAGCGCCTGTGGGCCGCGGTGTGCAACCGCCTGAGCCTGCCCGCCGCCGCCCCGGCGCACACCGGCGGGTTCACCGCGCCGGATACCCTGGCGACGAATGTGGTTGCCGCGCTGGAGAACACGACAGTTCACCGGCTGCTGGTCCTCGACGACGCGCACCGCATCACCGACCCGTTCGCGCTGGCCGGGCTGGAATACCTGCTAGGGCATCTCCCGGCGTCGGTCACCGTGATCGTGTGCGCCCGTTTCGATCCGCCGGTGCGCTGGCACGCGCTGGAGCTCGACGGGCGGGTCATCCGGCTCGGTTCCGAGCAGTTGGCGCTGACCGCCGCACAGGTCCGCGCGCTGTGCGCACAGCACGAATGCGACTTGGACGACGCCGAATTGGCGGAGGTCATGCGCTTGACCCGGGGCTGGGCGGGTGCGGTCCGCATTACCGCCATTCATCTGGCGGCCCATCGCGGCGAGCGGGCCGCGGCATTGGCGGCGTTGGCCGAGCCGTCGGTGGTGTCCGACTTCCTGACCGGTGAACTGCTCGACACCCTGACCCCGCCGCTGCGCCAATTCCTGCTCTACACCTGCATTCCGGAGTCGTTCACCGCACCGCTGGCCGAGGCGCTGGCCGGTCCCGCGGCGCGGCATCTGCTGCGCGAGCTCGAACGCATCAACTTCCCGATCACCCGCACCCTGCGCGGCAATCGGCTCTGGCTCAGCTACCATCCGCTGCTGCGATCCCATTTTCGCGACGAAATCCGCTACGCGGGTGCGGAATTGGTCGACGATCTGAATCTGCGCGCCGCCGCGTGGTTCGACGGCGCGCACCTGCCGCTGGCGGCGCTGCCGCATCTGCTCGGCGACGGCACCCGCGACCGGCTGGCCGAATTCCTGCGGCAGCGCGGCATGGCCATTGTGCTGGACGGCGAGGGCGCGGCACTGTTCGACCGAATCGACAGTGCCGGTTCGGTATTGGCCGATGATCCCTATATCCGGCTGTTGCGCGCGATCGACGCGCTCACCCGCGGTGACGCCGCCGGGGCCCTCGCCTACCTCGCCCCGGCGCACGGCCGCCCCGGCGTGGATCGCGAGCACATCGTGCCCGCGTCCTGGCTCCCGCCGCTCACCCGCGCCGCCCTGGTGGACGCGTCGGTGCTCTCCAATGCGATCACCGAGCCGCCCGTGCCCGCACCGGCGGAACCGGTCGGACAGTCCGATATCGACTGCTATCTGGCCACGCAGCGCGCCACCGCACTGCTCCTGCGCGGTGATCGCGAGGGCGGTGAACGGCAGTTGCGGCGCGGGCTGGCGCTGGCCGCGACGGCGAATCAGCCGCTGCTCACGGTGCGTTCGGTGACCCGGCTGGCGGTGGCCGCCGGATTCGCCGGGGATGTCACGGCCATGCACGAGCGGGCCACCAAGGCGCTCGGCATCGCGGCCGATCACGAACTGCCGGATTCCGCCGATGCCGCGCAGGCCGCGGCCCTGGCGGTCTTCGGCGCGTATCTGCGCGGCGAGCCGTGGCGGGAGGAGGCCGCCGCGGCGCTGCTCGGCACCGAGGAGCAGAGCGATGGCTCGATCCGGCCCACGGCCGGGTGGCCTTCGTATGTCATCGGCCGGCTGCTCGCCTTCGACACCGCGGCCGACCGCTATGCGGCCGCGGAAGCGCTGCGGCACAGCATGCTCGCGGCGCTGGAGCGGGGCGGCCCGTTCCCGGTGACCGTCGCCGCCCTGCTACCCCATGTGGTGTGGGCGCTGCTGGCGGTGCGGGAACCGCGCACCGCGCACCTGCTGATCGAGCGGGCCCATACGCTGGCCGGGGCCGCGCCGGAGGTCGAACTGTCCAGGGCGGCACTGGCTCTCGGCACCGGCAAGGCGTCGATGCTGGACACCCTGCTGGATCCCCTGCTCGCCCGGGATTCCGGCCTCGGCACGGTCGACCGGGTGACCATCTGGTTGCTCTACGCGGCCCGGAACACCGCGCACAACCCGCACCGGGAGCGGCTCGCGCTGGAGCGCGCGCTCGCGCACGCCGAACCGCATCTGCTGGTCCGGCCGTTCCTGGATGTGCCGGGCGCGGTCGGGCTGCTGGACGGTCAGGCCGGAAGTTTCGGCCGGCACGAGGATTTCGTCGAGCGCATCCGGCATCATCCGCGCGCCCGGCGTGCGACGGTGGACGCGCAGCCGTTGACCGCCACCGAAACGACTGTGCTGCAAAGACTTCCGTCCGGGCGGACCGCAGCCCAGATCGCGGACGATCTGGGCGTCTCGGTCAATACCGTGAAAACCCATCTGCGCGGCATCTACGCCAAGCTCGGCGTGAATTCCCGCACGGCGGCGCTGGAACGGGCGCGCCGCCTCGGATTGCTGTGAGCGAGCGGCCATGTGGACCGCACCGGGTACGGTGATCAATCACGCAACGGCGAGCCCGCTCCGGCCAGCAGCCCCGCATCGGCCGGCTGCCCGGAGTCCATGGCGTGATCGAGCGCGATGGCGGCGTCGATGAGCGACAGGTGCGTGAACGCCTGCGGGAAGTTGCCGAGCTGTTCGCCGGTGAGGTCGATCTCCTCGGCGTACAGCCCCACGTGGTTGGCGTAGGTCAGCATCTTCTCGAACACCAGCCTGGCCTGCGCCAGTTTCCCGGCGCGAGCCAGGGCGTTCACATAACTGAACGTGCACAGCGAGAAGGTGCCCTCGGTGCCGCGCAGCCCGTCGGGCGAGGCGAGCGGGTCGTAGCGGTAGACCAGGCTGTCGGTCACCAGTTCGTCGGCGATGCCGTCCAGGGTGGACAGCCACTGCGGATCGCGCGGCGCGACGAAACCCACCTGCGCCATCCGCAGCAGCGACGAATCCAGCACATCGGAGTCGTACTGCTGGACGAAGGCCCGCCGGTGCGGATTCCAGCCGCGTTCCCACAGCTGGTCGTAGATCCGGTCGCGATGCCGCTGCCACTGTTCCACCGGCCCGGGCAGGCTGTGCTCGGTGGCCAGTCGCACGGCGCGGTCGAAAGCCACCCAGCTCATCAGCCGGCCGTAGGTGAAATCGGCACGGCCGCCGCGGGTTTCCCAGATGCCCTCCTCGGGCCGGTCCCAGTTGCCGGCCAGCCAGTCGAGCAGTTCGACCACATCGTGCCAGCCCTGGTGGCCGATGCGCAGCCCGCGCTTGTCCGCCTGATAGATGCTGTCGAGCATTTCGCCGTAGATGTCGAGCTGGAGCTGCCCGGAGGCGTCGTTGCCGATCCGCACCGGACTCGAGCCCCGGTACCCCTCCCAGTGCGGGAGGATCTCCTCGTTCAGATCCCAGGAGCCGTCCACCCGGTACATGATCTTCAGCGGCCCGCCGTGCGAGCGGTAGCGGTCGCGCAGCCAGCCGGCGAAGTCCGCCGCCTCCTCCGTGAAGCCAAGGGCAAGCAGGGAATACACCGAGAACGACGCATCCCGGATCCAGGTGAAGCGATAGTCCCAGTTGCGCGTGCCGCCGAGCTGTTCGGGCAGTCCGGTGGTGGGCGCGGCCACGATGCCGCCGGTCGGGGCGTAGGTCATGAGCTTGAGGGTGATGGCCGATCGGTGCACCATCTCGCGCCAGCGCCCCCGGTAGGTGGACTGCGCCAGCCAGGTATGCCAGAACCGCACCGTCTCGGCGAACATCTCCTCGATCTCGGCCACCCGGATCGGGCGCGGCGCCGTTGCCGCGCCCGACTCCAGCACCAGGCCGCGAATCTGCCCGGATGTCAAGGTGATCGAGCCGCGCAGATGCCCGCCGCCCATCGCCTGGATATGCGCCAGGCGGGCGTCGTCGGGCTCGCGCACCGCGTGCACGGTGAGTCCGAACTCGCCGCCGTCGAAGACCGCGCCGTCCTCGAGAATGTGCGTGGTGTGCGCCCGGCGGCCGTAGTCGAAGCGTGGCACCAGATCGAGTTCGAAGCTGATCTGCCCGCGCACGCAGCGCAGCATCCGCACCAGCGTGTGATTGTCGCTCGGGGTGCGAGCGGTGATGGGCGGCATGAAGTCCACGATCTCGCCGGTCCCGTTCTCGGTCATGAATCGCGTAATGAGAATGGCGGTGTCGGGAAAGTACATCTGCGTACTCCGATAGCTCTCCGCGGGCCGGATCCGGCAGTGCCCGCCCCGGTCGCGGTCCAGCAGCGCACCGAACACACTGGGTCCGTCGAAGCGGGGCAGGCACATCCAGTCGACGGTGCCGTCGGTGGCCACCAGTGCGGCCGTCTGCAAGTCTCCGATGAGGCCGTGATCGGCAATGGGCGGGTAGTGGTCCACGAGCAAACTCCTTGTCCTCGGGCCGGATGTGAGAACACCGTGACACCGCAGGCCGCCCCGGCCGTCACCCGTGCGGGATGAATCGCCCGGGTGGCGACGCGGGTAGCGTCGGGGGCGTGATCCGCAGGGGCGCTTCGCAAGACGGGCCGGCATCGGCCCGGCGGCGGGCGCTGCGGCGCTCGATCCTGCGCCCGGTGGGCACCACCACGGTGCTGCTGCTGGCCTATTTCCTGTTGCCGTTCACCCGATTGGACCGGCCGCGCACCGTGCTGTTGCTGATCGCGGGCGCGCTGACGGTGGGCGCGGTGTGCGCCTGGCAGGTCCGCCGGGTATTGCGCGCGGAGTATCCGATCGCGCAGGCGGTCGAGGGTTTCGCCGCGGTGTTCGGCTCGTACCTGGTGGGTTTCGCGACGGTGTATCACGCACTGGCGAACCATGATCCGGGCAACTTCAGCGAATCGCTGACCCGGCTCGACGCCCTGTATTTCTGCGTGACGGTCTTCGCCACGGTGGGATTCGGCGATATCACCGCCGTCACCCAGCCCGCCCGCGCCGTGGTGCTGGTTCAGATGATCGGCAATCTGGTGTTGATCGGCACGGCCCTGCGGCTGTTCACCACCTCGGTCACGCTGCGCCGGAATCGGCTGCGGCAGCACGAATCCGGCGCGGGAGGCGACCCGTTCCGAACAGGGTCGCCACCGACAGCACCGCGGTGACCGAGAGCGCCGTGCGCAAGGCGTCGAAGCGGGCGTCGGTATTGATCTCGACCAGGGTCGACGCCGTGGCGTCGGATACTCCGGCGGCGGCCAGGGACTGGCTCAACTGGGTATTCGAGATGAACGGAACACCTTGCGCCAGTTGTGTTGTGGCCTGTTGGCGCACCGAGTCGGGGATATCCGGATTGTTTTGGATATCGGCCAGCACGGAGGTGGTCAGGGTGCCGATCAGCACCGAGCCGATCAGGGCGGTGCCCAGCGACGCGCCCAGGCCGGTCGCGGTGTTCTGCAAACCGCCCACCTCGTCGCTGCGGGTGTCGGGCACCGCCGACACCGTCGTCGCGCCGAGCTGTGCGGACAGCGCGCCGAGCCCGAGGCCGAGCAGCAGCATCGGGATGGTCACCACCCGCGCATCCGCACCGGGATCCAGACCGGCCACCAGCACTATGATTCCGGCGCTCATCAGCACCAGTCCGGCGCGCACCGTGCGGCGAGGGCTGGCATCCGGCCACGCCTTGGGAATGCCCAGTGCCGCGAGCACCAGCGCCGCCGACAGCGGCAGCACCCGCAAACCCGTTTCCAGCGCGCTGAGTTCGAGCACCACCGACAGATACAGCGGCACCGCGAAGAAGACCCCGGCCTGCACCAGGAACTGCGCGAAGAACATGCCGAGCCCGCCGGTGAGCTGCCGGTTGCGCAGCAGCGCCACATCGAGCAGCGGGTCGCGGCCGCTCGCGGTGCGGCGGGTCTCCCAGCGCAGGAAACCGTAGAGCGTCGCCAATCCGGCCAGCAGCAGCCAGATCACCGGCGACAGGCCGAGCCAGTGCGGCCCGGCCGGTGCGGCCCGCACCCAGCCCCATTCCCCGGATCGCAGCACCGCGAACACGATCAGGCCGAGTCCGAGCATCGACAGCAGCGAGCCGAGCGGGTCGAGCCGGCCCGGTTCCGCCGCGACCGGCGCGATCCGCCGGACCACCAGCAGGATGATCACCACCAGCACGACCTCGCCGAGGAAGACGTAGCGCCAGGACGCGAAGGTGGTCACCGCCCCGCCGATGAGCGGTCCCGCCGCGACCGCCGCGGCGCCGGCCGCGGCGATCGAACCGTATGCGGCGGTGCGCTTTCCGGCCGGGAAGTTGCCCGCCACCAGCGCCACGATGGCGGGCATGATGAGCGCCGCGCCGAGTCCCTCGAGCACCGACCAGCCGAGCAGCAGCACACCGAGATTCGGAGCCAGCGCGGTGGTGAACGAGCCGGCGCCGTAGACGATCAGGCCGCCGGCCAGCGCCCGGCGGTGCCCGAGCAGACCGCCGAGCTTACCGCCGGTGATCATGGTCGAGGCCATGACGAGCGTGTACAGCGTTATGGCCGTTTGGATTCCGGTGATGGTGGTGCCGAGATCGGCCGCCACGTGCGCCATCGACACGTTCATGACCGAACTGTCCAGCGTCATGAGGAATTGGCCGGCGGCGAGCGCGGTGAGCACCACTCCCGAACGCGCGGACGACATTTACTCGGCGAAGACCTCGCGCAGAATTTCCTCTTGCTCATAGGAGAGATTGGTGGCGATCAACTCCGCCTCTTCTCCCGGAAAGCGTTCTTTGACACGGTCGGCCACCGCGTCCGAGGTCAGGACGAACAGCGCCGAGGTGCCCGGGGTGATCTTTTCCTTGACTCGATCGATGAAGCCGTCATCGATGCCGATATTGGCCATGGCGCCGGTCAGCGCGCCGAGGCCGGCGCCGATGGCCACGCCGAGCAGCGGGATAAAGAAGAGCAGGCCGAACAGCAGGCCCCAGAAAGCGCCGCCGAGTGCGCCTCTGCCGGTGCCGGTGCGCATTTGCCGGGTCTTGGGTTTCTTGGCGCCCTCGGGCCAGGTGACGACGGCTCCGTCGCGCACGGTGATCAATTCTTCGCGTTGCAGTTCCTCCAGCGTCGCGAGTGCGGACTCGGCGCCGGTGGTCGTCGGGAATTTCCACACGGTCAAGGTCCCTGCCATCGGATTCTCCTAGCGTGCCGGTCGAATGGATCGATACCAGCGACGACCGTAGGACCGGCCGGCGCGGGCGGGCTCACACGTTTCGGATGAAAGGACCACAGCTAGTGCTCGGCAACACGGGGATTCGGGTTCGTGAAACCTGACCCGCGGGCACCCGGGCGGCGGCTACCGTGGATGGATGTCCACCCGGCTGGCGTGCGTAGTCTTCGATGCGATCGAGCCGAGGAACGTGGCCCGCTTCTGGGCCGAGTTGCTCGGCTGGGACGTGACGGTGGACCGCCCGGGTGAGGTGGACGTGGCCGCGCCCGATCCGGACGGGCTGGACGTGGCGCTCACCTTCCTGCCGGCCCGGCGAGCCAAGTCCGCGAAGAACCGCATTCATCTGGACCTGGCCAGCCGGTCGATCGACCATCAGCGACTACAGATCGACCGCGCCCTGTCGCTGGGCGCGCGGCGGCTGGATATCGGTCAGGGCGTCGTGCCCTGGGTGGTGCTCGCCGATCCCGAGGGCAATGAATTCTGTGTCCTCGAGCCGCGTGAGCACTATGTCGATACCGGTGCGGTGGCCGCCATCGTGGTGGATACCGAGAATCCGCTACGGCTGGCCGAATTCTGGTCGACGGCGGCGGGGTGGCCGATCACCCATGACGATCCGCACTACGCCGGTATTCGGTCGGCGACGGGGCAGGGGCCGTGGCTGGAATTCCTGCGGACGCCCGAGGCGCTCGGCGAGCGCAGCCGGCTGCATCTCGATCTCATCGCCTTCCCTTCCGATGATCCCGTGGACGAAGCCGCCCGCCTGTGTGCGGCGGGTGCGTTGCCGATCGATCCGGGCGCCGTGCCGGCCAATGGTCCGATCGTGGTGCTCGCCGATCCGGAGACCAACGAGTTCTGCCTGTTGCGGCCGGCTGCGGACTAGGCCGCGCCGCGGTCGTAGCGCCGCCGTTCCCGGGGCGAGAGCCCGCCCCAGATGCCGAAGCGCTGATCGTGGACGAGCGCGTAGTCCAGGCATTCCTTCTTGACCTCGCAGGACCCGCAGATTCGCTTCGCCTCGCGGGTGGAGCCGCCCTTGTCGGGGAAGAACGCCTCCGGATCGGTTTGCGTGCACAGGGCCCGCTGATGCCAGGCCTCGGGCTCGAAACTCTCCCGGCGGGCCAAGGTTTCGAACATCGCGTCGAAATTGGTGAATAGCAGTTTCACGTCGTCCACCTCTTCACTACGTCGCAATAGGGATCACGCGCGGCCGAGCATCGAGCAATCACTGCCGACGGCGGCCAGCCGGGCCTGATCGCCGGAGACGAAAACGCGGCGCGCGTGCACCGCGGCGGGAGTGGAGGACCACGGCGCCAATGCCGTGGTGAACATGAGCTCGCACCACGACAGTGCGGGAACCTCGCCGCACGCCAGTGTGTTGAGCAGTGACAATTCGGTATCGCTGTCGTTCCAGGCGGCGAAAAGCCACGAGGCGTCGAGCCGGCCGAGAAATTCCT
Organism: Nocardia sp. NPDC127526; assembly: GCF_042672265.1. Taxonomy (NCBI): domain Bacteria; kingdom Bacillati; phylum Actinomycetota; class Actinomycetes; order Mycobacteriales; family Nocardiaceae; genus Nocardia; species Nocardia sp. NPDC127526. The sequence continues at coordinate 163,805 of NZ_JBHXVO010000015.1, forward strand.
CGGCATCTTCCGGCGGGCCGAGCGGCGCATCGACGGCGAGATGGACGACCGCCGCAATGGCATGCCGCATACGGGCATCCAGGCCGACGCCGTCGTGCAGTAAGAGCCCTTCCAGCGAATCGCGCAGTACAGCTCCTTGATCGACTCGGAAGTCGTTGGATCGGGTCGCAGCGGTGACGTCGAACATTGTTTCCTCCCTGTGGAATTGCGCTTGTCGCGAAAGCGCCACGACCTGATTACAAATGCCGACCCCTGAAGTTGTCCAGCTCTCAGGCAATCTGGAGCAAACCCCTAGCAGTACTGACACTGGCCAGTGTTGGTACCCGTCGGGAACAGCACGGAAGGGTGTCCGGCACCGATGCGGCAAATATTAGGAAGCGGCCAGTTCCACCCTTTACGGTCTGACCATGCCTTATGTGCGATCTGGCTCAGCCACAGTTCATTTCGTTGCCGGTAACACGCCCGGTCCGACCCTGTTGCTCGCCCACGGATTTCTCCTGGACGAATCCGTGTTCGAACCCATGCGCGAACCTCTGGCAGCGGCCGGTATCAATCTCGTAACAGTCGATGCGCGCGGTCACGGACGCACGCAGTCACCGGATGGGGAACAGTTCAGCTATTGGGATATGGCGCAGGACGGCCTGGCCGTACTGAACGAGATCGGCGCCGAGAAAGCCGTCATCGGCGGAATGAGCCAGGGCGGATACACCGCACTGCGAATGGCGTTGCTGGCCCCCGAACGAGTACAGGGCCTGGCCCTGCTGGATACCGAGGCCGGCGAATGCACGCCGGGGGAATTGGCTTGGTATCGCGAATTCTTCGAGCGCTGGTGCGGCCCGGAACCGATGGCCCCGCTGGTCGCCGAATTGGCCCCGCACCTGATCGGCGGCACCGATCCGCGGCTGTGGCGCGCGTGGACCAGCCGCTGGTATTCCTCGGACCGCCGGTCCATCCGGGCGGCGGCGCAATGCCTGATGGAACGCCGTTCGGTCGCGGACCGGCTGGGTGAGATCACCGCGCCCGCACTGGTGGCGCGCGGCAGCTACGACGGTTCCAGCACCGCGCAGAAATCCGACGCCCTGGCCGCGGGCCTGGCCGGCGCGGACGGCGTGGTCACCATTCCGGGCGCGGGACACGGTGCGGCGTGGACGCATCCGGACGTGGTCGCGCCGCTGCTGATCCAGCTGGTGCGCCGGGCCGCGGCACGACCGGGCGACGCGCCGACCCAGGCACTGTCGGCCCCGTGGACGAAAGGCCGTGCGGCGCGCGGCATCCAGGCCGCGCAGTAGCATCCGGCCGTGCGGTGAGCGGGCCGTGCCCGGCCGGGCGCGGCCTATTCGTCCGGGGACGGCCGCGACGCCCCCGGACCGTGTGTCTCGGCGCACCAGGTGGGGATGCCGAGGAAGATCTGGATCTGGGTGGGGTAGGCCGCGCAGAACACGCTGAACATCTGCACGGCGATGGCGCTGCACCGGCCGCTGATGGTGTCGCGCAGATGCATGGTGGGAGTGGGCCGGCCGTAGAGCGCGACGCCCTCGTCCCACAATTCGCGGAACAGTTCGAACTGCCCGAGTTCCGCCAGGAATTCCAGCGACCAGGTGGTGTCGCCGGAACCGGCGATCAGCCCGCGCAGCCAGTGCACGGTCAGCCGGACCTCTTCCTCCCACTCCGGCATGACCGCGCGGGAGAGCGGGTTGCCCAGCAGCCAGCGCAGCAGATTGACATCCTCCTCCACGCCCGGGAATGCCTTGCGGTAGCTGGCATTACAGGCCAGCACATTCCAGCGGGTATCGACATAGGCGGCCAGATTGGGTTCGTGCAGATCCAGTGCGTGCCGCATGTCATCGGTGATTTCCGCGCGCAGTTGCTCGACAGTGGGGAATTCGCTCACACCGAGCCCGGCCAGATCCAACAGGTGCCGCCGTTCCACCGCGGAGAGCGGATCTATTCGGTCCAGATATCGAACCAGCGCATCCACCACTTCCCGGGTCGGATGGCCGCGATCGCCCTTCTCCAAATGGCTGATGTAGCTGGCGCTGACTCCGGCATTGAACGCCAGCCTTTCGCGCGATACTCCCCGGGCATCCCGCAGCCGACGCAGCAGCAGGCCGAATGTGGGCGGCTGGAGCTCATCGGAGTCTCGATTAGGCTGCACGCTCAGCACCACGCCGTTCCCTCTCCACAAACATTCAGCTAACCAACCTTCATCGATCCAGTACTACCCGGTACCGGACAGTGGAACGCGCTGGAACGCCTGTCTCTGGCACCGGATACTGCCATATGTCATTGCAGGTAAGTCCAAAACATGATCATTTCTACTATGTGTCGCGACACATGTCATAACGACGCATAGGCGAGCAATTGCTTAGCAAGCCATGGATTCGGGTCCGATGCGCCCACGTGAAGGGTTGCCCGGCATCCACCACTACGATCTTCAACCATGATGTGTCCCGCCGCTGTTTCCGCCTCGTGACAACTGTCGACGCGATCGTGCTCGCCGGTGGCCGCGCCAGCCGGATGGGCGGCGTGGACAAGCCCGCCATCGTGGTCGGCGGGCAATCGATGCTGGATGCGGCGCTGACCGCGGTCGCGGACTGCGCCCGCACGGTGGTGGTCGGACCGCACCGGCCGGAGTTGCCGCCGGAAATTCTTCAGGCACAGGAGATACCGGCCGGCGCCGGTCCGGTGGCGGCCATCGCCGCCGGCTTGCACGCCCTGTCCGGCTGTGAATTCCCGGCGGGGCTGATCGTGGTGCTGGCGGCGGATATGCCATTTCTCACTGCTCACACCGTCGGCGAATTGCTGCTGCACGCAAAGGAATCCGGTAGCGATGCGGTGTTCGCCGCGGATGCCTCCGGCCGGCCGCAATATCTGGTCGGCGTCTGGCGGCGCAGTGCGCTCAGCGCGGCGCTCAACAGCCTGGACTCCCTGGTGAACCGGCCGATGAAGGCGCTGGTGCCGGTCGACACGGTCATGGTCCCGCTGGGCGGGGTAGACGATTGCGACACCCCCGACGATGTCCGGCACGCCCGTGCGGCCGCCGGCCGGGCCGCCGCGCCGCTGCCGCTCGATGAGGCCCGGGAAGTGCTGCGCCGCAGCATCTCCCGGCTGCCGGTGCACCGGCTCCGGCTCGCCGCGGCGCGGGGTGCGGCCCTGGCCGAACCGCTGGTGGCCGCCGAGGCGCTGCCACGCTTCGACGTCTCCGCCATGGACGGCTATGCCGTCAGCGGCGACGGCCCCTGGCAGCTGCGCCGCGATATCGGCTTCGCGGGCGGGCAGCGCCCGGTGGGCCTGCTGGCCGGGGAGGCGGTGCGCATCGCCACCGGCGCCCACGTACCCGACGGCACCAGCACCGTCGTCCGCGACGAGTTCGTCGAGGTCAGCGCGGACGGCCTGCTGCATCGGCTGCCGGACACCCCGATTCGCGACGATGTCCGCCGCCGCGGCGAGGATTGGCAGCCCGGTCGCGAACTGGCGCCCGCCGGCACCCCGGTGACCGCCGCCCTCATCTCCGTCGCCGCCGGCGCCGAGGTGGGCACGGCCGCGGTCCGGGGTCCGGTGCGGGCGCGAATCGTCATGACCGGCGACGAGATTCGCAGCGAGGGCCCGCTGCACACCGGCCAGACCCGCGACTCGCTCGGCCCCATCCTGCCCGGCCTGCTCGCCGGATACGGCGTGACCACCGTCGACCGCGTGCACCTGCGCGATACCGACAATGCCTTCGACGAGGTCTTCACCGCGGCCACCGACTGCGATCTGCTGGTCATCGTCGGGGCCACCGGCGGCGGCGCGGCCGATCAACTGCGCGGCGCGCTCGACCGCGCCGACGCCCGGCTGCTCATCGGCCGCCTGCTGCTGCGTCCGGGCGGCTCCACGGTGGCGGCCCAACTGTCAACCGGCCCGGTGGTTCTCGGACTGCCCGGCAATCCCTACGCGGCCGTCGCCACGCTGCTGGCGCTGGTCCACGCCCTGCTGGAGGGCCTCACCGGCGGCGCACCGGCCCGCCCGCTCACCGGCCCGCTGCGCAATGCCGCCGAAATCTCCGGGCCCGCACCGCGCATCGTGCCCGCCCGGGCGCAGCCCGGCGGCGGCTGGATCGGCGATCCGAATCTGCGCACGGCGCATCTCGCGGGACTGCTCGATCGCGATGGCCTGGCCATCGTGCCGCCGGCGGCCGTCGACGGCGAAATGGTGGAATTCATACCGCTGCGTGGGTGATTCGGGAAAAGAGCGATGCCGCCGGGCGAAGGGGGGAGTTGGCCCGGCGACATCGACACCACCGGCGGTCGCCGGCCAGCAAGGCCGGAACTCACCGCCGTATATTCGGGCCGCCGCCGTGGGGGGGTTACGGTTCGGCCCGGCTGAATCTTACGGGTAGCACCCGGTCATCGCGCAACTCCTGACGCGGTGGGAAAAAATGAAATCCCCTGAAACACAAGGGAGAACAGCGCCGGACGGCAGTGGCGCCGATCACAAGATCATGTACCGTGCGGTTTGTAATTGTCATGCGAGCGCCTATCTGTGATCGAGTGTTCCCGTGGCAGACGAACTTTCAGCATTCGCCGGACAAGGCGACATCGGAGATACCCGGCGGGAACGCGTCAGCCTCGGGGGCCGAATCGACGATTTCGGCACCTATCGCTTCCGGTGCCCGACCCCCGATTGCGGGTGGTTTCGCGATGAGAACACCACGCTCGAAAATCCGGATTGGCGCGAGCGCGTCGAGACGGCCATCGACGCGCATCTCGCTGCGGCACATCCACATTGGATACATCCCGATTACGACTAGCGCGCGATCTCACTAGGGTGGGCACGGTGACTTTCAATCCGGATTTGTGGAAAGCCGTGCCCGGCTTCGAAGACCTGACCGATATCACCTACCACCGCCACCTCACCCAGGGCACCGTCCGCATCGCCTTCGACCGCCCCGAAGTACGCAACGCCTTCCGCCCCCATACCGTCGACGAGCTCTACCGCACCCTCGACCACGCCCGCATGAGCAGCGACGTCGGCGCCGTCCTGCTCACCGGCAACGGCCCCTCCCCCAAAGACGGCGGCTGGGCCTTCTGCTCCGGCGGTGACCAACGCATCCGCGGCCGCTCCGGCTACCAATACGCCTCCGGCGACACCGCCGACACCGTCGACCCCGCCCGCGCCGGCCGCCTGCACATCCT
>NZ_JBHXVO010000016.1:0-90363 GCF_042672265.1 Nocardia sp. NPDC127526
GTGCGATATTCCGCACCGGCGTCGCCGTCTCAGTATTTCCGGATCCGCATCCGGCTCACTCGGCCGGGGGCGTGACGGCCTCGGGTCCGCCTTCGAGCAGGCGCTTGAAACCGTCCTCGTCCAGGATCGGCACGCCGAGCTCCTCGGCCTTGGCGGCCTTGGAACCGGGCGCGTCGCCGATGACCACGAAAGCGGTCTTCTTGGACACCGATCCGGAAGCCTTGCCACCGCGCACCAGGATGGCCTCCTTGGCGCCGTCGCGGGTGAAGTCCTGCAGCGACCCGGTCACCACGATGGACAGGCCCTCGAGATTGCGCTCGATGGACTCGTCGGCCTCGTCCTCCATCCGGACCCCGGCCGCGCGCCATTTGTCGATGATGTCGAGATGCCATGGCACGGTGAGCCATTCGCTCAGCGCCGCGGCAATGGTCGGGCCGACGCCGTCGGTGGCGGCCAGTTCCTCCACCGAGGCTTCCTGAATGCGGTCCATACTGCGGAATTCCGAGGCCAGCGCGCGGGCGGCGGTCGGACCGACGTGCCGGATGGACAACCCGACCAGCACGCGCCACAGCGGACGATCCTTGGCCGCTTCGAGATTCGTGAGCAGCCGGTTGCCGTTCGCCGACAGGGTGCCGGACTTGTTGGTGAACAGCGTTGTGCCGAGCAGCTTCTTCTCGTCGAGGGCGAACAGATCGCCCTCATCGCCGATGGCCCCGGACTTCAGCAGATCGATGGCGGCCTGATAGCCCAGCGCCTCGATATCGAACGCACCGCGACCGGCCACGTGAAAGACGCGCTCCCGCAACTGCGCCGGGCAGAACCGCTGATTGGGACAGCGGATATCGGCGTCGCCCTCCTTCTCCGGGGCGAGTTCGGTACCGCACTCCGGGCAGTGCGTGGGCATGACGAACTCGCGTTCGTCGCCGGTGCGCGCGTCCACCACCGGGCCGAGCACCTCCGGGATCACGTCACCGGCCTTGCGGATGGTGACGGTGTCGCCGATGAGAACGCCCTTGCGCTCGACCTCGGCGGCATTGTGCAGGGTAGCCATGGCCACGGTGGAGCCCGCCACGGTGACCGGGGCCATGACCGCGAACGGCGTAACCCGGCCGGTGCGACCGACATTCACCTGAATGTCGAGCAGCTTGGTGGTGGCCTCCTCCGGCGGGTACTTGTACGCGATGGCCCAGCGCGGCGCGCGCGAGGTCGCGCCCAGCCGCCGCTGCAAGGCGAAATCGTCGACCTTGATGACCTGGCCGTCGATCTCGTGCTCGATATCGTGGCGGTGCTCGCCCCAGTACTTGATGCGATCCACGACGGCATCCGCGCCCTGCACCTGCACCGTGTGCGCCGAAACGGGCAGCCCCCACGCCGCCAGCGCCCGGTACGCCTCGTACTGCGATTTCGGCGCGAATCCTTCCAGCCGCCCGAAGCCGTGGCAGATCATCTTCAGCCGCCGCCGCGCCGTCACCGCCGGATCCTTCTGCCGCAGTGAGCCGGCCGCGGTATTGCGTGGATTCGCGTACGGCGCTTTGCCTTCCGCGACGATCGAGGCATTGAGGTGCTCGAAGTCGGCGAGGGTCATGAACGCCTCGCCGCGCACCTCCAGCAGCCGCGGCACCGGGAACTCGTCGGTTCCGGTCAGCTCGTGCGGAATGTCCTCGATGGTGCGGGCATTCAGCGTGACGTCCTCACCCGTGCGCCCGTCGCCGCGCGTCGCGCCGCGCACCAGCTTGCCCTCTTCGTAGACGAGATTGAGCGCGACGCCGTCGATCTTCACCTCGCACACGTAGTGCGTGCCCGTCCCGGTCTCGGCCTCGACGCGCGCGATCCACGCCCGCATCTCCTCCTCGTTGAACACATTGTCCAGCGAGTACATCCGCTCCAGATGGTCCACCGGCGCAAACTCGGTGGTGAAACCGCCGCCCACGACCTGGGTCGGCGAATCGGGGGTGCGCAGATCCGGATGCGCCTCTTCGAGCGCCACCAGCCGCCCGAACAATTCGTCGAATTCGCCGTCCGAGATGATCGGCGCATCGCGCACGTAGTACCGGAACTGGTGGTCGCGCACCTCCTCCGCCAGTCGCTGCCACTGCACGCGTTCGTCGCCGCTCGCCGCAGCCTGCTCCGCCCCGGATGCCGCATTGATCTCGATGCCCGATTCGCTCACACAAGGAGACTAGCGGGTCCCACCGACACGATTGCGTGACATTCCCGCACGTCGCAGGCAGTGGGACCAGATTTTTGTGATCCAGGGAACAGCGCTCCGGCCCTTCGGGTTCCACCCCATATGGATCTCGCCAAAGCGGTGGATTTCGCCCGCTCCAACCAGAACTCCGTCCTCACCACCCTGCGCCGCAACGGGCTGCCGCAGCAGTCCAATGTGAATCATTGGGTGGCGGACGACGGGCTGATCCGCATCTCCATCACGGCCGATCGCGCGAAATACGCCAACCTGTCGCGCAACCCCTGGACGGCATTGCACGTCAGCGCACCCGACTTCTGGTCCTACGCCGTGATCGAGGGCGAGGCCGACCTCTCCCCCGTGGCGGCCGATCCGTCCGACGCCACCGTGGAGGAGTTGATCGCCTACTACCGCGCGCTGTCCGGTGAACACCCGGACTGGGACGACTATCGCCGCGCCATGGTCGCCGATCGCCGCGTCGTACTCCGCGTCACGCCGACACGCGCCTACGGCGCACTCCCCTGACCGGTTCAGAGTTCCTTGCGTTGATCGCGTTCCCGCGTACCGAAATACGGGCGTGAGCCGGGGTGATCGATGGCCCAGTTGTCCGGCTTGCCCGCCGGATACACCACCGGGATCTGATCGCCCACCGACGGCCACTGATTCACATCCCAGGCGAACCGGCCGTACACCTCGTGCGCGACCAGCGACGGCCCCGAAATGCTTCCGCTGATGGTGACGTACTGCTCGCCGACCGCGTTCGGCCGCGGGCTCACCCCGGTCACGTACAGCGTGCCGGACTCCGGTGCGGCGATCGGCGCACCGCTGCGGCCCCGCCGGTACAGCAGGATCGTCGCCACCAGCGCGCCGCCGATCAACAGGATGAACGCGAACTCCATCATGAGCCCATGCTAAGCGTCACTGCGGCGTGAGCTCAGACGTGCCGGTCGGGGTGCGGCGCAGCTGCCAGACCGTGGTCCGCTTGGACTGCGAGCGGCCGTTGCCGCGGTCGATGAGGGTGCGGTTGGCCGTGGTGAACATCAATTGCGCCCCGTGCATATTGGTTTCGGGGTTCTGGAACAGCTGGATCAGGCTGTCGGCCGCCTCGGGCGTCAGATGCGCGTCGATATCGTCCACGGCGAAGACGCCGCCGGCGTCCAGGGCGTCGAGCATGGGCGGCAGCAGCCGCAGCATGGCCAGGGTGGCGGTGGATTCGTCGGCGATATCGAAGGCGGTGTCGATGCCCTCGTGGGTCAGGCCCAGGCCGACGCCGCGGCGGGCGACCATGCGGGAGTAGAGGGCGTCGCGCGCGGAGTAGAGATTGGACAGCTCGCGCTGCAGCAGCGTGACGGTGATGCCGTGTTCCAGGAACAGCTCCTCGGCATAGCTGCCCGAGGTGATGCAGGCGTCGATTTCCTTTGTGGTGGCGGCGATATCGGTGTCGAGGTCGCGTAGGTAGTCGGCGTACATGGGGTCGTCGCCGGGCAGCAGCAGATCGGTGATGCCGAGGTCCGCGGCGCGCAGCAGGGTCAGCAGGCGCATGGCGTGATCGGTGGAGCGGGAGATGTGCGAGCCGACGCGGTGCGCGATCTCCTGCGGATCGGGCTGGCCCACTTGGACTTCCAGCAGGGACTGGAACCAGCGGTAGGCGGGCACCAGGGGTTCGGCGTAGAGCTGGCCGGACAGGCTGAGCAGCAGGGCATTCGGGCGCACCAGGGGTACGACCGCACCCAGGCCGTAGCGAGCGGCCTCGAACATGGGCCCGATGCGGATATCGTCACCGGCCCGTTCGAAGACGATGCGCTTGCGGTTGTGCGGGTGCGAATGCAGCCATTCCGCTTGCACATCGGCATTGTCGAGGCGGAAGCCGTAGGTGTACGGGCAGCCCTCGGCCACGAAGTGGGCGACGAATTCCGAAGGGCGGTCCGCGAATCCGAGGTGCGGGGTGCGCACCGGACCGCTGTAGGGGTCCCAGCCGGTGACCGAGTTGAGCACGGCGTCGCGCATTCGGTCCAGGGCGTCGACCAGGCCGGACTTACCGGTGGCGGCGGCGCCGTAGACGGCGGTGACGGGGGTGGCAATGGGCCCGTTGCCACGGGTGAGGCGCAACTCCTGCGACTCGGCGAGTGAGCGGTGATTCGTCACCTGAAAACTACGCAACACCCTGCACATATTGCCGGTCGGCGGGCCGGAAAGCGATTCGCACCTATCGGACACCCACGGTTGACAGGCAACCTCGCGGTTGCCTATTCTCGGATGCGCAACCACAGGGTTGCCTATGGCGAAGGTGTACGGGTGAGGGGTTCGATGGACGAGGTCTTCAAGGCGCTGGCCGATCCCAGCCGCCGTCGACTGCTCGACAGCCTGAACGAGCGGAACGGCCAGACGCTGCGCGACCTGTGCGCCGGGCTCGATATGACCCGTCAGGCCGTCAGCAAACACCTGGCCGTGCTGGCAGCGGCCAACCTGGTGACCACGCGACGGCAGGGCCGCGAGAAACTGCACTACCTCAATGCCGAACCCGTCAATGCCATCGCCGACCGCTGGATCAATCGATACGACCGCGGGCGGGTGCGCGCACTCGCCGACCTCAAATCCGCATTGGAGAGCGCGACCATGAGCGACGAATTCGTCTACACCACATACATCAAAACCACGCCCGAGAAGTTGTGGCAGGCCCTGACCGAGCCCGCCTTCACCAAGCGGTACTGGGGCGCGACCTTCGACACCGACTGGAAGACCGGTTCGGCCATGACATGGGAGCAATCCGGCTGGGTCGGCAAGGATCCCGAACAGGTCATCCTGGAGTCGGATCCCTTCCGCCGGCTGTCCTACACCTGGCATTCGGTGGACCGCGCCTTCACCGAGCAGTTCGGCTTCAGCGAGGATGATTTCGAGAAGCTGTCCACCGAGCCGCGCTCCAAGGTCACCTTCGATATCGAGCAGCTCGGCGAGATGGTGAAGCTCACCGTCGTGCACGACGGCTTCGGCCCGGACAGCCGCATGCTGGCCGGCATCCGCGAGGGCTGGCCCGCCATCCTGGCGAATCTGAAAACCCTGCTGGAGACCGGGGATACGCTGCCCGAACCGCCCGAGCAGTAAGAACATCCGGCGGCGACGACACCGGGCCGTCGCCGCCGGGCATCCGGTTGCGGAGCCGCCGGGCATCCGGTTGCGGAGCCGCCGGGCGTTCAGTGGCAGAGCCGCCGGGCGTTCAGTTGCCGAACTGCTTGGTCTCCGGCCGCTCGACCAGCAGCGCGTGCGCGGGTTCCTCGGCGACGGGCCGGTGCCGGACACCCTTGGGCACCACGAAGATTTCGCCGGGCCGCAGCGTCACCGGATCCCGATCGTCCAGCTCGATCCGGAATGTCCCGTCCCAGCACAGGAACAGCTCGTCCTCGTCGTGGTGATGCCACGGGAATTCCCCGTGCAACTGGGCGACCCGCACCACGGTGTCATTGACGAGGGCGAGTTCGCGCTGCTGCCACGGGCCGGGCAGCGCGGCGACGGTATCGGTGATGGAAACCTTGCTCATGCCTTCATCGTCGCGGGCTCCCCCTGGCCATCCCAGAGCCAATTCGGCAGAATTGGTTCTGATATGGAGCCAATCGAACTGGCCGATCGCCTGGGCCGCTGGTCCGCGGGCCGGGGGCCGCTGTACGCCCTGCTGTCCGCCCGCCTGCGCACCCTGATCGACGACGGCGAACTACCGCCCGGCACCCCGCTGCCGCCCGACCGCGCCCTCGCGAAAGCCCTTGCCGTGGGCCGCAATACCGTGGTCGCCGCCTACGACCTGCTCAGCGTCGAAGGCCGGCTGGTGCGCCGTCAGGGCAGCGGGACGCGAGTCGCCGGCACGGGTTCCGAACCGCTGCGCGACACCACCCACTCCCCCGCCTTCCTGCAACTCCTGGAACCCGACGCCGACATCATCGCCCTGGCCTGCGCGGCCCCCGGCACACCGCCGCCGGAAGTGGCCGAGGCCTATCAGCGCATCGTCCCCGACCTGGCCGCCCTCACCGGCGATATCGGCTACCACCCCGCCGGACATCCCTTGCTGCGCAAGGCCATCGCCGACCGCTACGCCCGCCGCGGCGTCCCCACCGACCCGGCCCGGATCCTGGTCACCGGCGGCGGCCAGCAGGCCCTGTCCCTCATCGCCCACGCCTATCTGCGCCCCGGCGACCGCATCCTCGTCGAAACCCCCACCTACCCCGGATCCTTGGAGGCCTTCCGCGACGCCGCCGCCATCCCCGTCCCCGCCCCCATCGGCCTCGGAAAAATCCCGCCCGCACCCCTCGCCTACGTGATAGCGACCCACCACAACCCCACCGGCGCAATCCTTTCCGCCTCCCATCGCCGCGCCCTCGTCCACTCCGCGGCCGCCTCCGGAACCCCCCTCATCGATGACGAGGTCCTCGCCGAACTGTCCTTCCCCGGCATCGAAACCCCGCCACCCCTGGCCGCCTACAGCGACGAGGTCATCTCCGTAGGCTCCCTCAGCAAAATCATCTGGGGCGGAATGCGAGTCGGCTGGCTCCGCGCCCCCCTCCCCGTCATCGACCGCATCGCCCGCCTCCGCGCCGTCCACGACCTCGGCGGCAATATCCCCGCCCAGCTCGCCGCCGTCCACCTCCTCCCCCAACTGGACCTCCTCCGCGACCGAATCGCCCACCAGCGCAAGGCAGCCCACGACCTCCTCCGCACCGAACTCCACCGCCACCTCCCCGACTGGCACATCCCCGAAGCCCCCGGCGGCCAAACCCTCTGGATCCGCCTCCCCCACGGCGACGGCACCTCCTTCGCCCAGCGCGCCCTCCGCCACGGCGTAGCCATCCTCCCCGGCGCCGGCCTGGACCCCTCCGGCAACAGCCACGACCACATCCGCCTCAGCTTCGTCGCCTCGGAACAAGACCTGCGCAAAACCGCGGTCCGGCTCGCCGAAGCCTGGCGCGCCTACGACCCACCGGCACAACCCATCCCAGGCTCGCAACCCCTCGCCGTCTGAACACCTCGCGACAGCAGCGGCGCTTCCCCGGCGACAGTCCGGACAGCTCCACCCGGAAAACCGCGCAAGACTGCAGCCCAGCTCGCCGAGGCGTGGTGCGGGCACGACCCGCCACCGCACAGCCTTTCGGCCGCACCGCCGTTGGCCGTCCGACATCCCGGCCCAGCGCGACATCCGTTCGGCGTGCCCGCGCGCGCACCACCTCCGCCCGCGCCAGGGCCCCTCGCGTGCGACGGCCAGGCCCTCACGGCGAATGGCTTCATCGGGTAACCAGCTGGTGATGGTGGCGCGCGCCCCATCGCGCAGCAGCCCGCATCACACGGACTCTCCGCGACACACCGCCTGCCGTCGATCAACTCCCCCCAACATCGGACCGCGCGGATCATGCCCACGCGAGGGTCGCCGACGGCGACGCTCGCTGAGTGGTGCGACCGGATTCCGGCGAGCCACTGCTCGGCACCGGGTCCCGCCCAAGCCGCCTACACAGATGCGCCGCATCGCCCAACGCGGCGACGCGGCCGGAGTCGGGCTCGGCGACGCGGCGGAGTCTCGTGCTCGGGGCTCAGCGGCGGATCGCGCGGATCATGCCGACTGCCGGGTCGTTCACGGCGACCGGTCTGCCGTATGGCGCGACAAGGTCATCCCAGCTGTGGAATTCGGTGTCCCAGCCGATTTCGGTGAGCCATTGCTCGGCGTCGGGGCCCAGACCGACCGGTGACTGTGGCTGCGCGGTATCGCCGGCCACCATGCGGCGCAGTTCGGTGTAGGGGCCGCTGTTCGCGTCTACCGCGAACCGGCCGAAACCGAAACGGCTTCTCGGGGCGGCGATTTCGGTGATCTTTTCGACCACGCCGCGGGCGTCCTCGTTCAGGTAGCCCAGCACACCCTCGTCGATCCAGTGGGTGGGTTCGTCGGCACGGAAACCGTTCGCCACCAACTGTTTCGGCCAGTCACCCCGCAGGTCGGCCGCGATGACCCGGCGCTCGCAGCGTGGCGTCGCACCGGCCTGCTCGAGCACCGGTTCCTTGAACGCGAACAACTCCGGCAAGTCGATCTCGAACAGCCGCACGCCCTCCGGCCATTCCATCCGGAACGCACGGGTATCCAATCCGGCGCCGATGAGCACGATCTGGCGGCAACCCGCGTCGAGCGCGGCCCGCACCCCGTCATCGACCAGCCGAACTCCGACACTGCGGCCCTCGTAGAACTGATCTGCGAGCGCTTCCAGCCGCTGCCAGCGCGCCGGGTCGAAGCTCCGCGCGGCCGCATCGGCGAATACTCGCGCCAGCGGATCGTCGTACAGCCGGTCGGCGCGTTCGGATTCGCGCGCCCGGATGACGGCCACCCCGATGGCGGTCATGGCCACGCCGGCGATGGGTGCTTGCGGTCGGTTTCCGGTCATCGATTGCTCCCCGTTCGAGTCCGTTCCGGCTCGGCGACTCCCCGAGCCGGAACCGACGCTAGACCCAAATTCGTGAGCAACCGTAAGGGTTTACCGAATTCTCAGTCGAAGGTGAGCGATTCGGGTTCGTCACCGTAGGCTCGGGCGGTTTCGGAGGCCAGGGTCAGGGCTTTGCGAGCCCAGGACAGCGGAGCGCCCGAGAGACCACAGGCCGGGGCGACGATGATCTGCTCGGCCAGCAAGCGGCGGCGGAAACCGAGGCGATCCATCAGGCGCACACCGGGTTCGGCGATCTCCCGCCAGGTGACCGGCTTGCTCGGCGCAGCGGTCGGCACCAGGCCGACGGCCAGATACTTGCCGTCATCGAGCAATTCGCCGATGCGGTCGAGATCGCCGGTGCCGATGGTGGCCATATCGAATCCAACCGCGGCGGCGGCGCTCTTGCGCAGGAAGCCGAGGGCAGGCGGTTCGGCGCACGAGTGCACCAGGACCGGGCCGGGCTGGGCGGTGATGACCGTGTCGAGAACGTGCAGCGCTTCGGGTTCGGGCATGGCGCGCACCGTGTTCAGAACGCTGACACCGCGCAGGGAACCGTCCAGGATCGCGGTCAGCAGCGGCTCGTCCAGCTGGACGAGCACCTCCGCCCCCAGGCGCTTGCCGAGCTCGGCCGCGTGGTTGGCGAGGCCCTCGGCGAGGGATTCCGAAAGATCGCGCAGGGCGCCGGAATCGGTGAGCACGCGGTGGCCGAGCGGCAGCTCCACCTCCGCCGCGAGCGTCAGCGGTCCGACGGCCTGCAATTTGACCGGCCGACCCGAGCCCGCGAAACCGGCGATCTCCCAGGCCTCTTCGAGGGCATCGAGATCGGTCCGCAGCAGATCGTGTGCACGCCGCGCGACCGCCCCCGGCCGCACCGCGAGCCGATAACCCCGTGTGGTGCTGTCGAACTGCATGTCCACCAGCAGCGCAGAGGCCCGTCCGACCATGTCGGAACCCACTCCGCGCCCGGGCAATTCGACAAGGTGGGGCAGATCCCCCAGCTCGCCGACCACGGTGGCCGCGGCCTCCCGCACATCGGTCCCGGGCCAGGACCCGACTCCGGTGGCGATCCCGCCCCGCAGCACACCGATCCCAGTGTCACCGTCAGTCATCCACGCCACCCCGCATCCCTCTCGCCCGCCGAATTCCCGCGCCGGCTCGGGCATCTCCACTGTGAAACAACGCCGACCGGGAACTGGTGGCGGGACCTACTCGACGAATGCCGCCACCAGTTCCCGGTGATCGCACGTCCAGGAAGTTGGGGTGGTCGGTCACCGGGTGGCGTCCGCTACCGCTTCGGTTGCGTACGCGTGGAGTTCGCGCTCGGTGCCGGAGATGGTGCCGCTGCCGAGGACCTCGTCGCCGGCCTCGTCGGGACGGTAGAGGACCACGGCCTGGCCGCGCGCGACGCCGGTGAGGGGCTCGCGGAGGCGGACGACCAGTCCGTCGCCGACGGCCTCGGCGACCGCGGGAGCGGTGCCGCCGTGGGCGCGAACCTGGGCCACGCATTCCACCGGCTCGGTGGGCGTGACGCCGGAGGTCCAGATGGCGCGGTCGGCGAGGACCGTCCAGACCTCGAGGTCCTTGGCCGAGCCGACGTGCACGGTCCCGGAGTCGGCGTCGATGCCGGTGACATAGCGCGGCTGGCCGTCGGCGGCCGGACCGGGCAGGCCCAGCCCCTTGCGCTGGCCGATGGTGAACTCGTGCACGCCCTTGTGATCGGCGAGCTTGGTGCCGTCGGCATCGATGACCGCACCCGGTCGGATGCCGATCTTCGCGCCCAGGAAGGCCTGGGTGTCACCGGACGGGATGAAGCAGATGTCGTGCGAGTCGGGCTTGTTCGCCACGGCCAGGCCGCGGGCGGCGGCCTCCTCGCGGATCTGCGGCTTGGGGGTGTCGCCGACCGGGAACATGGCGCGCTTCAACTGCTCGGCATTGAGCACGGCGAGCACGTAGGACTGGTCCTTGTCGGCATCGACGGCGCGGCGCAGGACGCCGTCCTCGAGCCGGGCGTAGTGGCCGGTGACCACGGCGTCGAAGCCCAGGGCCACGGCGCGGTCGGCCAGGGCCGAGAACTTGATCTTCTCGTTGCAGCGCAGGCAGGGGTTCGGGGTCTCACCGGCGGCGTACGCGGCGACGAAGTCGTCGATCACGTCTTCCTTGAACCGATCGGCGAAATCCCAGACGTAGAAAGGGATTCCGAGCACGTCGGCGGCACGGCGGGCATCGCCGGCGTCTTCCTTGGAGCAGCAGCCCCGGGATCCGGTGCGCAGCGTGCCCGGGGTGGGCGACAGCGCCAGGTGCACGCCGACCACCTCGTGTCCGGCCTCCACGGCGCGGGCGGCCGCCACCGCGGAATCCACGCCACCACTCATCGCGGCAAGTACACGCATCTAGAAGCCTCCCTTCGCTCCGGCCAGTCCGGCCGCTTTCGCCCGCTCCACCACCTGCGGCAGCGCGGCCAGCAGGGCATCGATATCGGCGTCGGTCGAGTTGTGTCCCAATGAGAATCGCAGCGACCCGCGCGCCAGCCGCGGCTCCACGCCCATGGCCAGCAGCACATGGGAGGGTCCGGCGACACCGGCATTGCAGGCCGATCCGGTCGAGCATTCGATCCCGGCCGCGTCCAGCAGCATGAGCAGCGAATCGCCTTCGCAGCCGGGGAACGTGAAGTGGGCGTTGCCCGGCAGCCGTCGCTCCCCGGTCGCGCCATTGAGCACGGCATCGGGCACCAGTTCCCGCACGCCGTCGATGAGCCGATCCCGCAGGCGCGTCAATTCCGCTGTGCGCGCGGGCAATCCGGCTACGGTCTCGCGCACGGCCGCGGCCAGCCCGATGGCCCCCGGCACATCCGAGGTCCCCGACCGCAGATCCCGCTCGTGCCCGCCCCCGTGCAGCAGCGGCACCGCCGCCACCTGCCGCCCCAGCAGCAGCACCCCGACCCCGTGCGGCCCGCCGACCTTGTGCCCCGCGAAACTGGCCGCCGCCAGCCCGCTGGCCCCGAAGTCGATGGGCAGCTGCGCCGCGGCCTGCACCGCGTCACTGTGCATGGGAACGTCGAATTCCTGTGCCACCGCCGCGAGCTCGCTGATCGGCTGCACCGTGCCGACCTCATTGTTGGCCCACATGATGCTCACCAGCGCAACCTCGTCGGCACACTCGGCCAGCGCCGCCCGCAGAGTCCGCGGCGAGACGACACCCTCGGTGTCCGTCTCCAACCAGGTGACCCGCGCCCCCTCGTGCTGCTCCAGCCACTCCACGGTGTCGATCACCGCATGATGCTCCACCGCACTCGCCAGAATCCGGTTCCGCTTCGCATCGGCGTCCCGCCGCGCCCAGTAGATCCCCTTGACAGCGAGATTGTCACTCTCGGTCCCCCCCGAAGTGAAAATAACCTCCGAAGGCCGCGCCCCCAGCCCCGCCGCAATCGACTCCCGCGCCTCCTCCAGCGCCCGCCGAGCCGCCCGCCCCGACCCGTGCAGCGACGACGCATTCCCCACCGTCCCCAGCGCAGCACACATCGCCTCGACAGCGACCGGGAACATAGGTGTCGTGGCCGCGTGATCGAGGTAGACCGTCTGGGCACCGACCGGACCCGGGAAAGCCGACTTCATGACCGATAAAGCCTATCCCATCGTTGACCTGGGCTTCCTTGGGGTATCCCCCCGCCGTCTACGAACTCTCTACGATTCCGCACACGACTTCCGCAACCCACCGACCGCCGCCCGGTATTCCCCGGGCTCAGCTCCGGGCATCTGCCGAGCGGCCGAGCGGAATGCGTCGAGGCACGGCCCCAGCCATCCCCACCCCTGACCACCTCTTGCTGCTGTCGTGGAACCGCCCCATCGCCCGTCGACGGACCACCGACAGCGGTACCGAGGTGGAGCGCGCGAGTTGTGCGGCAGCCCACAAATCGGCAGCCCCAGCCCGATGGGCCACAACGGCGTCGGTACACACCTATTCGCTCACCGGCTCGACAAGCTCCGGACCGAAGCAGAGAAGCATCCCGACTGGTTCACCTGGTAACACTTCGCCACCCGACGATGGGGCCTTCGAATCAGCTGCAGGCGGGCGAGGTCTGGCTGCCCAACGCCAAGATGTTGCAGATCCATTCCTTCTGCACTTTCCATTTGCCGTCCTCGGCCACGAACGGCACGACCGCCTGCTGCGCCGCACCGCCGTTGATCGCTGCTTGCGCGTCCGCAGTGAGGGTGCCGTTTCCCAGGTCCGTCACGTTGGTGACGGTGATGGAGGCATTGTTCTGCTTGTAGGCCTCGATGATTCGCGAGGGCAGACTCGGATCAGCCTGCATGCCTTGCATCAGATCCAGCTTCTCGGAGTCCGGAACGTTCGGATCCAGCACCTTCTGCATTGCGCTGTTCAGATCGGCGGCAGTCGGCGCCGACGGATAGCTTTGGCTGGCCGTAGTTTTCGAACTCGAAGGCTTAGCCGGCTTGGCGGTCTCCTTGTCGCCGCCGCCACACGCCGACAGCCCGAACGCGGTCACTGCAGCCAGCGCCGCCACGGCAATACGTCCACTCCGAGAAAGCTTCAACTGCTGATCCTTTGGGGTCCCAATGCATCTATTGCGCAACGTCATAGGCACCCGCCCGACGGCGTTGCACGGTCGTTGACGGTACCGGCGAGTTCGGTCGAGAGGTGCCCGGAGGCGGGTGCTGGGGCATTTTCAGTCCAAATCCTCAGAGTTGACCTCGAAACTCGGCCGCTCTGGACACCCGAGGGCCGCCCCTCGGTGGATCAGATTGTGCATCCCGTCCAATCTGTCGCATGTGGTCGCTATTCTCCGTTACGTTGTTGAGCCGCAACGGTCTTGGAGGGGTGCGATGGTAGAACAGCTCGACGTAGGCAACGCCAAGGAGGGCATCGGCAGGACCGTCGACAGTATCGGCAAGGCGGCGCGAACCGCTTCATCTCAGTTCGCCGGGCAGGTCGGCAACATCAAGGATGCTGCCAGAGGCAGGGTCGAGAAGCTGACTGCGAAAGGGCCGGACCCCTACGAAGTGGCCGTAGCGGAATACAACGGCGCCTTCACAGCGATGGCCGACAGGGGCCTGTCTCTGTTGCGTCAGCGCGAACGTTCGACGGACCTGATCGAGCTGGTCGAGCAGTTGGTGAACAGCATCGCCAACACCCCGAAATCATTCGACACCGACTTCGACGAGATCGAGGTACATCGGAAACGGTTCCTGCACGCGGAGGATTTCGCTCAGAAAGAGCTGGAAGCGGCACGGTTGTCGGCTGCCGGTGCCGGCGCCGGGTTCGCGGCGGGCACAGCGGTAGCGAGCCTGGCACCGTCGGCGGCGATGTGGGTCGCCACGACCTTCGGGACGGCTTCGACCGGCACCGCGATCTCGACCCTATCCGGGGCAGCAGCCAGCCAGGCAGCACTGGCGTGGCTCGGTGGCGGCGCGCTGGCCGCCGGTGGCGGCGGCACTGCGACAGGCACCACACTGCTCGCGCTGGCCGGCCCGATCGGCTGGACCATCGCGGGCGCAACCCTTCTCGCGTCGATCGCTCTGTTCGCGAAGAAGAAGTTCGAGAATCGAGAGGCGAAGCACGAAGCGCTCACTGCGATAAAGCGCAACACCACCCTCGTCCAAGGCATGGATGCTCAGATCGACGATCTCCTTCAGCGGACGACCTTGCTCCGCGAAGGGTTGGTAAAGAGTTACGGCGAAGCGCTGGTGCACTTCCGCGCCGATTTCCACACGCTCGCCCCTGCCGAGCGGTCGACACTCGCTGCGTTGGTGAACAACACGAAGTCGTGCGCGACGATGCTGAGCATGCGCATCGAACAGGATGCCGATAGTGAGTGACGCTGCCGAGTTCGTCACGAACATCCAGGAGCAGGCCGTTGCTTCCTGGGTGAGCTACCTCAACCAACTCCGCGTAGACAACCTTCTGAGCGCACTCAGCCAGCGGGACGAGCACCTTCGGGATGCGCTCGCCAGTGTCGATGAAGCCGTCAAGAAGATCGACCGCGAGGTGGTCACCGCCAACCGCGGCGGACAGCATGGCATGCACGGCTTCATCGCCGAGATCGCCGAGGTCGGGATCGGCAACGCACGACAGCAGATCCTCGGCCACGAGGCCGTCTACCAGTGGGTCAACGACAACGGACCCGTCGACCTGATGCGCGGAAGTGTCGAGATCCAGCAGAAGTTCGTTGCAGCGGGTGGCCGCTTCTCGCTGGGCGCGATCGCCGAGCACCTCCAGAAGTATCCCGAATACGTGCGCAACGGTGGGAAATACCAGATCCCCCGTGATCACTTCGAGGTGATCCAGCGGCTACATGCCATGTCACCCGAGGAAGCGAGCAAGCTGCTGTCACGCAGCAGCGACGGACCTTCCCTCAATGATTGGCAGCGGGTCCAGGTGTTCTTCCAAGACGGATCGGTCGGGTTCGAATCGCTCGAGCCCTCGACGCTCGAGTACAACGAGGTGCAGCGCGGTGTCTACACCTCGACCATGGCGGCGGAAAAGGACTCGCTCCGCGCCACGGACCGGTCCCTGCGCGACGACGCCCACCAGCGCAGCCTACCGACGCTGCGAGAAGGAGGCACGGCCGCACTCACGGCCGCCGCGACCGCGGGCGGGACCACATTCGTACTGGCCGTGGTCGCCAAGCGCCGGGAAGGCAAGCGGCTCAATGAGTTCAGCGAGCGTGATTGGATCGACATCGCAGGCGAGACCGGCTCAGGTTTCGGCAAGGGCGGCATCCGAGGACTGAGCATCTACGCGCTCACGAATCTCACCGCGACCTCCGCAGCCGTCGCCAGCTCGATCGTCACCACATCCTTCAGCATCGCCGAGCAAGCGAACAAGCTCCGCCGCAATGAAATCGACGAACTCGAGTTCATCGAAACCTCCGAGCTCATCACCTTGGAGGCCGCAGTACACGCGCTGTCCGCTTTCGTTGGCCAAGCGACCATCCCCATTCCCATTCTCGGCGCCGTCATCGGCACCGCGGTCGGCACTGTGATGTACAAGGCCGTCGCATCATCGTTGACGAAACGAGAGGCGGCGCTGATCGAGCGTTACCTCGACGAGCAGCGCACACTCGACGAGCAACTCGCCACCGAGTACCAGGCGATACTGGACAAGCTGGACCAGAGCATGTCGGACTATCTCGGACTGCTCGAACGAGCCTTCTCGCCCGACGTGCAGGTCGCGCTCGTCGGATCAGTTGAGCTAGCAATGGAGCTCGGCGTGGCTTCGAACGAGATCCTGGATTCCGATGAGAAGGTCGACGCCTACTTCCTCGATTAGCGAGAGAGGCCACAGCCGACGTGGCGACCTGCGGCCGGCGGGGTAAGTCATCGAACGCCCCGCTCTCGAGAACAACGGCCTCCGGTCATACCGGCTACGTCCTGGGCCACACCAAGGACTTCACCCCCGGTCAATCCGGCGGCCCCGCCTGCGGCTGGCGGGACGGCGAAGCCTGGCCCCGCGTGGTCGGCGTCGACAGCACCATCGGCGACACCACCGTCAAGAAAGTCCTCCGACGTCACCACCAGCAACGACAACCAGTTCGGCGGCCGCGAGCCTCCAGAATCGGGCGAGGCGCGGCAATGTAGTGCATTCCGTTGACCCCCTTAGGGGAAGCGATGGGCGAGGCAGCCTCATTCGCGGAAGTGAAGACGCTCCAAGGAGGCATCCAACGCGCACCGACTCGGGCTCGGTCGAACTCCGGCCCGGCTTCGATGGCTTCTCGCGGACTCATGCACATGTCGAAGCGGATGCGCCGAATCCGATACCCTGTAGATCGGGGACGAGCAGGCCAACCGGCACAGGTTGCCCCGGCCTCCAATTCGCGATGCGTACATGACTTGCTGCAGCGCATTCGGCCGAGGGCCCGAGCTCACCGTTGGCTCGCAAGACGCGGAGGCGGTCGGCCGACTATCCGTATCTTCCCGGCGTTCGGTCCGCCACCCGAAAGGGCTCTGCCCATTGCTCTTCTGTCGTCGTGCACTTCGCTGGCTCAGTCTGCGCGACCTCTGACAGAATCCCCTGATTCGTGCCCACCAACCCAACTTCGAAATTCCTGCCCGAGTACTGTCAGCGTTGGCCGTACAAGGCTTGACGTAGTGCGGCGCCCAGCGTCCTCTGCAGGGCCCGAAGAATCGCGATGGTCCGCTCGTCCGAGTAGCCCGTGGTGATCGGCCAATCCACTCCGGAACCGAATACATCGCTGGTGAAGACGAATTCGGTTGCCACCAGGATTCGACGCCAATCTCGAGCGCTCAGTGGCTGGTTCGCGATCAACGCCGAGCGCAGTCGGCGCCTTTGCTCGTGCAGGTCCGTCACGCTCTGGAAGTCCATCGCGACCGCGAGCGCGTCGCTGCAATGAGCCGGGCCGCCCCACTCTCCCAGCCCGTGGCGCAGCACCTCACGCTCGTCGTTCGACAACTCGATCGCTACAAGCCCATCCGAATCCATCCATCCAGGATGGCCTATCTAGATTTCTCCCTCGCCTGGCGGATTCGATCGGCGTTGTATGGCAGAACCGAACGTTCTACGTCGCTGTCTCGCCCTCAGCGAGGAAGGCATCGAGTTGGGTCGCCGTCGCCGTCACGACCGCCTATGTACCCATGAGCGGCGTATCGCCAGTGCGAGGGGGCTCCTGACCACGGTTGGCCACTACGCCGGTGCGGTCAGCGCCCGCACGATCGACCGCACATTCTGGAGATTGCGACCGTAGTCGACGGTCGTGATCGGAAGGCGCGGACGACTGGAGACCTCCACGGTGCTGCCGTCGAGCCGCTCGGACACCACCACCCGCAGGTTCTCACCCCAGCTCAGCCATGACATCTTCGTACGCGCGGTGAGTACACCAGCGGCGGGATCGCGCTGGGTGATAGTCGCCGGCACCTCGGCCAGCACCCGTTCGGCCACCGCGAACACCTCCCCGGCGGGCCGCTCCACCTCGATCGAAACCTGCTGGCGCACATCGGCTCCGAGCTCGTGGCCGGTGCCATCGCGCCGTGCCCGCATAATGGACAGCCCCGTGATGATGGCACCGAACAACAGCCCACCGATCAATCCGGAGATCACCCCACCCCACACAGAGCCGGAGATCAATCCCAGGTAGAGCGCCATGACGATGCCGAAAATCACGCCGCTGCGCAGAAATATCCGGGTTGCCCCGCGCCAGAGAGGACTCATGGTCGGCAGCCTACTGAACTGGACGAGGTCATAGCGGAGCTCGAACTCATCGATGGCCGCATGGAGGCTGCAACCCATTTCGGCTTGGATGGCATTCAGCGCTTGGATCGCCCATAGACTGCCTTGAACCGTCCGCACCCTAATGTTGCTGGGCGAGCGTTCCAATGCATCAGGCATCCTATGTCGTCGATCAAAGCTGAGTTGCCGAGCTATCGGTCACTTCGTCGACGTGGAAATAGCCAACAACCCGGCACGGGCCTTCGGTGACAACGACGACGGAACCAGCCTCGACCGTGTAAGCACCGGTGTTCTCAACAATCAGCCATCCGGCGCTGGCAGGTGATCGCCATGCCGAGCGATCCTCAACCCGCATTCCCCAAGATGCCAGTCCCTCTGCGCTGTGAGGAGGGACGAACGCCGTTGTCGCGTAGTCATGGCCGGCTGGTGTCTCAGGAGGCCCCGATGAGCGACCGCCTTGATCGGCTGTGAGCCAGACCATCTGACCACGGAACGGATACTCCCCAGGAAAACGCATGGCGACATTCTGACCCATGATTACCACCGAATGATTCTTTCCAGTCGCCATTCCGGCGCTCCATCGGCCTCATTCAGGCCGTACGACGGCCACGAACGTCGGTGATCGAGACCCCCGACGCTGCCTGGTCCCCGAACACGGTCGGCGGAACGCAAAGGGTTGTCGACTTCAACTGCTGC
Organism: Nocardia sp. NPDC127526; assembly: GCF_042672265.1. NCBI lineage: Bacteria > Bacillati > Actinomycetota > Actinomycetes > Mycobacteriales > Nocardiaceae > Nocardia > Nocardia sp. NPDC127526. The sequence goes on from NZ_JBHXVO010000016.1 coordinate 18,529, forward strand.
GACACCGCACACCGGCACGACGGGCAATCCTCTCGCTGCCTACGAAGAGATGGAATTCGTTGTTTTCATCGATCCGACCGATCTTGTCGGATGATTGTGCAACCAGTCGGGCCACGGTCGTTCGGACAGCGCTGACGAAATGTTCTGGCCACTGAACCTTCCGCACGGCCAGCACTGTTGTGCGGTCGGCCTCGGCCAGGCCAAGAGAGAATGCCTGGGTCTGCCCGGGTTCGATTGCAGGCAGACCGGCCACAGTTCCAGGCGGGGTGTCCTCGTGCGGGTTGAAAGCATAATGCTGCCAAGGGCTTTACCCGAACCGGTAGCACAAGATGCCATGATGACGTGCGTCGTACCAAGCGAATTGCATTGCTGAGGCGCTGAACTCCGCGATCTGCGCAGCTGTCGGAGCGTTGACACTCATGAGGAACAGCCCGCCAGCGGTGGTGAGGACAAGCTCCGATCCGGGCCAACGCTGAATACCGGAATCGTAGTGGTCACCAACGAGCAGTCTGAGTGGATCACGCATACGACCATCCTTACCTGCTGGATGAGTTCATGCCTGTGCCGAACGCACTTTCGTGCCGCTACAAGGCCGTTGGGCGCGGTCAGACCGCGGCTGACCGAGCGTACTGAACTGCCGAGTGGAGGGTGTCGGTGTGGCTGACCGCAATTGTGTCCAGCCGTCCGCTGACCGGCGTGGTCGTCGTACCGAATCACTGACTGCTCAACCTGATTGCCGCGCTCTGCGCGAATAGCATCGTGCCATGCGACCGCAATGGCTCATCGATCTCGATGAGGAATTCCCCGGCTCCGCTCTCGTCGCGGCGGCGCTCGACGATGCCCTGATTGTTCACTCGCGGGATGCGCTGACCGGACGCTGGCCCGTTGTCCAAGACGGCCGCCCGGTCGTCGGGTACGGGACCATGCCCACGATGAGAAGTCTCGGTCGCGTGCCGCGGCTCGGAGAAGCGGTCTTCGACGACTACACGATGCTGCGCTGCTCGTTCTACTACCGACACATCTACGAGCTCCTGGGACGCACCGCGGTCTTCGTGCCGTTCTCGGCGGTTCCCGGTCTACCGCTGCGGCGGATGTTCGACAGCGACCAGGTCTTCCTCCGCAGCGACACGAACTACAAGCTGTTTCCCGCAGGCGTGCATGCCATCACGGACCTGGGGCACTGGCTCGAGACCTACGACCAGTACCGAGACGAGCTGGTTGTCGTGTCCGAGGTCGTGCCCTTCGAGTACGAGTACCGCTGCTTCTGCCGCGACGGCCGCTTCGTCTGCGGAAGTTCGTATCCGATCGAGCCGTATCTGCCCGTCCCCGATCACGTTCGCAGTTTCGCGGAAACCGCGGCGGCGCGACTAGTCGCTCACGGCTGCACCATGGTCACCGTCGATGTCGGCGTCGGCCCCGACGGCGTGCTTCGCCTAGTCGAGCTCGGCGGTGTGAACAGCTGGGGCATCTACGGATCCGACGTCACCGCCTTCATCGCCGCGATGGAAGCCGAGGCCCTCGCCCGCGCGGACATGTAGTGCCGGATCCGCAGCAGGTTTCCCATGCCGAGCGGCGCAACGCCATCCTCGTGGCGAAGCCAGTTCGGAACGCACGCACATGCCGGTTACGAGGGCGTTCGGATCGGCTAACCCGGGCGCTCCGAACGCGCCCTCATGTAGCCGAATACAGGGGATCCAACCTGGGGCGACCGCAGGTCGGCGCCGGAGGTCAGCTGTGTTGCAGGCCCAGCGGGTCAGCGCCCGAGTAGGGCTGCTACGAAGTTGGCGATTACTTGACTCGGTGGATCGAGTGGTTCTCCTGCGACAACTCGGCGCTCCGCATCCTCGCTGATCCTGCCCGGCTCGGCCGAATTATCGGAACCGCCACAACTGTGGTGGGGTAGATAAGTGAGCGAACCCGATGCCCCACTGGCACACTATGGTCCCGACGAGGTAGTGGTGACCGAGTTGACTGACCGCCAGTATCTGGCGCTGTTCGCCAAGCGACCCGGGATGTACATCGGCCGCACCTCCTTACGCGGAGTGGTGGGCTTCCTCAACGGCTACGACTTCGCCACCCGAAGGCCTGGGGGGCTGAGCCTTGAAGGCTTCGAAGAGTGGCTGTTGGCGAATCGGCCGTGCCAAGGCGGGAATCTCGCGTGGTGGGCACTGATCAATCAGATCGCGATTCCGGAATGGGACTTCGTCACGGCCCCGACATCTGAGCAAGAAGCGCACGTGCTCGAGGTTCTATTCGATCTCCTCGGCGAGTTCCTCGCCTACAAGGAGCACGATCTGTAGCCCTCTCCCGCCTTGCGGATTTACTTGCCGTGCGCGGTCTTTCGAGGAGCATCCAGGTTCTCGGCGGCCGAGCCGGAGCAGGCTAGGAGGTTGGGACGATTGCACGGGTGGCGGAATGCCGTCACTGCTCGGGATATGTTGTGCAGGAAACGATCTCGGCGACCTCACTGGCAAGATCCGGGAGAGCCTCCGCCAGGCGTGGTGGCTGGACTGCTGTCATTCGCCGAACCATACGCCCACAACGCGCGCCGCGCAGTCGACAAACGCACTCATCTGGCGCTACACCGGCGTCACTTGGGCCGTGTTGCCATGTCGGCCAGTCGTTTTAGGATGCCGCCATGAGTTCCATCATGACCGTGTACTTGGTCGACCGCACTACCGTCAACGCCGCCATCGGTTCGAAAGATGAGGCGCTGTACGAGGCGATCACAAAGAACTGGCATGATTCCGAGGAAGCCAGCGAGCGCATATTTGGGTGCGGAGACGTGGCGCTCGATGCCAAGAGCGCGTTGCGTGCTGTCATCAATGGCGGGCCTTACACCGAGGACTGCGGATACGCCTACTTGCAGGCGTGCGAGCGAATCTGCGCGTACTTCGGCGAGGACATCGATGAAGAGGACTTCCACCACTCCTTCCAGGAGAGGCTCGACAAGGCGTTCGGGAAGTTGGGAATGGATGACGAGAGCAGGATCGATCTGCTCTACAGCTTCGCGTCAAACCATGGCCTGCCCGAACCAGACGGGGCCAACGGTGGCAGCTGGGGCAGGCAGCTGTGCACCGACCAGCTCGAGCAGTGGGAGAATTCGGATCCGGCGGTGCGTGCCGGCTTGCGTGCGGACGTGCGCGAAAATCTCGAATCACGCATCGAGTGGATGCGCGCAGCGAAGACCGCCGACAAAGACATCATGGTGTTCTGGGCAGGCTAGTTCTCCACTCCGGCAACAGCTCGAACCCTCGCGCTCGCACGTCAATTCGTGATCGGGACAAGAGTTAGACTCCGCACGCTCTTGTGATGATTCAACTGTGGGGGGTTCGTGAAGAACGCGCGCTTGGTCTTGTCGGTATTGGGTCTGTTGATCGGCATCGGGTTGGTCGTAGGCGGAGGAATTGGACTATCGCAGAGCGATGCGGGTTCGGCATCAGGAGACTCTCTTTCCTCCGAACTGGCCGCCGAGGGGTTTCCGCAGGATGTGAACGTCGCTGTCCTGCTGAAGTCATCGTCGGCTCGGATGCTCGAGCCGTCGGAGATCGGCCCGCTCTATCTGGCACTGGGCAAGCTGCCCGGAGTGCGGTCGGTCGGGATGCCTACGGGAGAATGGCTGCGAGAAGACCGCACCGCCGCAGTCCTGCCGATGATCATGGATTCGGGAATCGATTCCGCCACTGCGAAGACGACCATCGAGAAGGGACTCGCGCCGGTAACAGTCCCCGATGACCTCTCGGTCACCATCCTCGGCGTCGCCGAGCGGCCCGTTTCCCTGCCGCTGTCGAGCTGGATAGCCGTGAGTTGCGGAGTTATCATCGTATTCGCCAGTGGTGCAATCGCATTCGCTCGCACACCAGCCCCGGACGCAGGCACACACGCGGGTGAACAGGAGCGGTGGGCCGGTATGACCCAGACTCCGGGATCCAGCGGAAGGTTCGCTGGACCTGCGGTTCACTCTTCTTCCTCGAGTGACGGTCAGCGCCACGAACGTACGCAACTGGTCGTCGGTGGATTCATGGCGCTGTTGACGCTGGCCGGAATGCTGAGCTTGTTCTCCACCTTCGAAGTGCCACCCAGCGGGCTGACTTCTGTCCCGTCCGTCGCATGCCTGACCGTGGCGGTGGCCTCGTTCGCTAAGGCCATCCAGATCACACGCACGGCTCGCCGGAATAGGTGACCTGGGCCGGCCGGGCCGTGTGCTCATAGGCGGGTACGAGTTGCGAGCCAGGGCAACCTGTTGCGGTGGCGTCACTGCTTCCCGGCCTGCAGGTGCCGGATATTCGGGAGGGCGACGTCCCTGTCCGCGATGCGGTCAACGCGTAGCCGGCGACAGAGATGACAGCCAGACGCTCCCCGCCCAGATCTAACTGGAATCAGTCGTAAATGTCTGCGCTGCAGTGCAATTCCCGCGATCCAGAACGCACCGCTGATCGTGGTCCCCATGTCGAACAAGGACGCTTACCTCGACCGATACACCGAAGCGGACAAAGGATGGACCGACCGGGCCGAGGCGCGTTGGGCGGTGCCCTACTGGCATATCAATACTGGCATGGCCACACTCGCGATGTTGCTGTCCGCGGTGGACGAAGGTCTCGGGGCGTGCTTCTTCGCGATCATGCCCGAGCATCTCGAGGGGTTCCGCGCCGAGTTCAACGTGCCGAGTGGTTACGACCCGATCGGCGCGATCACCGTGGGACACCGTACGTCCGGACAACCCACTGCCCGCTTCGAACAGCGCCAGCGTGACATCGCGGATGTAGTTCACGACGGTTGCTGGGGTCAACCTTGGCCCGGTGCGTAGTCGAACCGAATCATCAGCAGGAACTACTCGGTATCGGCATCATGCTGCGTTCGTCCGGCGCCAGATCGGCTCGGCCCGTTGACCTTTGTCCTGCCCCCCGCTGGCCGGTTCGGCCAGCGCGACATGCGGCATTATGGTGCGTTGTTTGGTGTGGGATTGCGATGCACCGGGTCAGCGGAACAGCGAAGCGAACCGCCGCAGATCGAATCTGTGGGCAATGGTGCTGCGACGAACCACGGTGACCCATGGACGCGCATTCTTCAGTTGCTGAGAGTTCTTTCGGGCAAAGCCAATCGCGTAGGAGTCGTTGCCGGTATCGATCCAGACGGTCGCGGTTCCCGACTTCAGGCTGTGCGTGCCGACCAGGCCGAGGAAATGCTCCACGGCTTCTGCAGCGTCAAAATCCTCTGCGCGGTTCAGGAAGTCGTCATACCAGTGCCACGACATCGCTGACGGGAACGGCCGCAGGGCTTCGAGCTGCTCGCGGATCGTATCGGGTTCCTCATCCCACTCGAAGGTGGTAACGAGTTCGGCAGCTTCGAGCTCGACGAGAAGATCGTTCATCGTCGTCTCCCCGCGGACTTTCTGCGCCGTTGCGAGAATATCGGCGGGACCGATGGCCAAGCATTCGGCAATGGCTACCGACACGCCAGCCGGCAGCTTCATCACACCATCCTGGTTTGTTTCGGCTGTGATCCGGACAAACCCGGAGCCTACCGAGGAGGCCGCCCCGAATCTGCACGGGTGTCCACGGTCAGGCTCGGACATTCACGCTCATCGGTGCGGGTTCAGGCGGTCTGGCTATGGCCGTCAGGGTGATTCAGGCGCATCCTGTGAAGTGCGCGGAGTGGGTGGGTGTGGCCGGCATGCTGGGTTCTGGCCGGCAAGGAGGAAGGCATGGAAAGCGCGCCGAGCAGGACGGCGATGTTTGCGGCGGTGTCGCGTGGATTGTTTCGCCTGGAGACGGCGTCGCCCTGGGTGCTGGACGATGTGCTGGCCCTGGTGCTTGTCGGCCCGGTATGGCAGGAGCTGCGAGATCAGTTCGATCCGCTGTTCCCCGACCCGGTCCGTCGCGAGGCCCGCGCGGCGGTCTGCACCCGCAGCCGGTACGCCGAGGACCGGCTGGCTGCCGGTGCCTTCACGCAGTACGTGATTCTCGGCGCGGGGCTCGACTCGTTCGCGTGGCGGCGGCCGGATCTGCTCGGCTCGCTGACGGTGTTCGAGGTTGATCACCCTGCCTCCCAGGCCTGGAAGCTCGAGCGGGTCAGGGAGCTCGGCCTGCCGCTCAACGCCTCGCAGGTATTCGTGCCGGTCGATTTCGAGGCCGGACCGGTTCAGGATGCGCTGGGCGCGGCCGGATTCGACTGGGCGCGGCCGGCGATGTTCTGCTGGACGGGCGTCGCCCCCTATCTGACGGCACAGGCGATCGAGTCGATGTTGCACACGATCGCAGCGGCCGCGCCCGGGTCCGAGGTGGTGTTGTCCTACCTGGCCGAGGACGCTGCGCTCGACGACGCGGGGACGGAATACGCCCGTATCTACACACCGATCGCGGCTGCTGTCGGCGAGCCTCTTCAACCTGGCTGGCCGGTATCGGAGATCGAGAGGCTGGTCGGCAGGTGCGGGCTGAAAGTCGTGGACCACCCCACACGCGCAGACCTCCAGCAGCGGTACTTCGCCGGCCGCACCGATGGCCTGCGGCCCTACACCTTCGAGACCCTGATGGCCGCGCGCATCGCCTGAGTTGTGACGTCCCCGAACACCCGCGGCACCACGAACCAACCTCCGACACACAGGCCACCATCATCGGCTGCCAAGCCAATCGGGTGTCCGGACGTGCGGAACGTCCCTGCTGATGCGCTGATCGGCAGTTCATGGATCCAGCCACGACAGATCAGAAGTGCGATTTTGGCGTCCACGCGACGCGCGCCGCCCTGTTTCACCAAGCCAAGGCATGCCTTGCGCGGCTTAAATGCCCTCTATCCCAATAGGTCTCAAGATCACCGACCGAACTGGCAAAGCTAGCCACGACGACTTGGGCTGGAGCTTGCTTGTTGCGGAGGCGGTCGTACTTGATACCCCAGTACAACAGGTGATCAAGACTCCGGGGTGATCCGCGGGCGGATATCGGCCGACAGGGTAAGTCGCGTGAGTCCCACTGATATCAGCAGCGCCCAGCCCGGCCCCATCGGTGCGGTGCGGTCACCGACCACTGCGGGGGTTTGGGCCGCGCTCGGCGTTTACGTAGTGTCCACACTTGTCGCTTCGGCTGATTTGCTTGTGGCGCAAACCTATTCGGGCATCGATCCGGCGGTGTTGTCACTGGTCCAGTTCGGCCCGATGCCGGGGGCGCTGGCGACCTGGCTGACGTTCCGGAAGACCGCGACACCTTGATGCGATTGGGGCCGCTGCATCGCAGGTCGGGCTACCCGCTCGAGCTCTTGGTCCGGGCGGGACGAGCCGGCTGGCGGGTGGTCGAGCACGACATCGCCTATCGGCCCCGCACCGCAGGCAAGTCGGAGGTGACACCCGCGTTGCTGACCTCGGCGGCGCGGGACCTGCTCGCCGCCAACGGCAATGCGGTCCTCGGTCCGGCGGCCGACGGCGGCTGGTGGGCATTGGGACTGTCGACCCCGCAACCCGCCGCAACCTTGACCGAGGTGCCGATGTCCACCTCCGAGACCGGCAGGCTCACCCGGGAAGCGGTGGCGGCCTGCGGTATTCGAGTCGACCGGCTCCCCTTGCTGCGCGACGTGGACACAGCCGCGGATGCGCTGGCGGTTGCCGCCGAATGCACGGGCCGCTTCGCTGCCGAGGTCGCAGCCCATCTGGTCGTCCCATCATGAGCCGCCGGTGCGCGGAGTCGTCGGATCGGTCGCCGAGAGTGCTCCGACGGGACAGTTGCGAATCGCCTCGTGGACGACGGCGTGCCGGTCCGCGGCGGGCGCCGGATCCACGAGCACAACCAGTCCGTCGTCCGGGCTCTGGTCGAAGATCTCCGGCGCGGTCAGGGCGCACATGCCCGAGCCGCAGCAGCGGTCGCGATCGGCGGTGATGCGCATGGCTCAGGCCTCCCAGGTGACAGGGAGCCGACTGACCGAGATGAGGTTGCCGTAGCGCAGCGGCACGTCCTCCGGATCGATCGCCAGGCGCAGGGTGGGGAACCCGGCCGTCAATGCGGGTATCGCGATGCGCAATTCGGTGCGGGCCAGCTGCTGGCCGAGACATTGATGCGCGCCGTGGCCGAAGGCGACGTGCCCGACGGCGCGACGCCGCACATCGAGGACGCCGGGGTCCGGGAAGCGGTGTGGGTCGTGATTGGCCGCGCCGAACGCGAGCGCGACCGACTCGCCCGCGGTGATCACCTGCCCGGCCAGCTCGACATCGGTCAGCGCGGCGCGGACGCCGGTGTGCAGGATGGACAGGTAGCGCAGCAGTTCCTCGACCGCGGTGGCGGCCAGGCCGGGATCGGTGCGCAGGGCGGCGAATTGGCCGGGATGCGCCAGCAATGCCATGACGCTCAGGGCGATTACCGAGCGGGTGGTCTCCATGCCGGCGCTGAGCAGGAATGACCCGATACCGGCCAGTTCGTCGTCGGACAGGTCGGCGGTGGTCAGCTCGCTGAGTATGTCGTCGGTGGGTGCGGCGCGCTTGGCGGCGACCAGCTCCCGCAGGTAGACGGCCAGCTGCTCCGACGACTCCTGGAGCTGTTGGAACGATGTGGGCTCGGCGATACCCGCGACCAGCCGGCCGAAGACGGGGCGATCGGAATACGGGACGCCGAGCAGTTCGCAGATCGTGAGGGTGGGCAGCGGACCGGCATATGCGGCAACAAGATCCGCCGGAGGCCCGGCCTGTCGCATGGCGTTCAAGTGTTCGTCGCTGATCTGCTCGATGCGGGCGGTCAGCTGTGCCATGCGGCGCACGGTGAACCTGCCGGTGAGCAGTCTCCGCAGCCTGGTGTGCTCAGGCGCGTCGAGCCCGCCGAAATCACCTGGCGGCGCGGGGTATTGCGACAGGTCGACGTCGTTCAGCGGATCGTGCAGCAATTCGTAGCGGACGCTGAAGCGCGGATCGCTCATGACGGCGCGCACCACGTCGTATCCGGTGGCCAGCCAGCCCAGGTGGCCGTCCGGGAAACGCATGCGGGTGAGGGGTCGCTCGGCGCGCAGTGCGGCCAGCCCCGCGGGCAATTCGAAGGGACGTCCGGCAGGCCGCTCGATCGGCAATTCCACTGGCTCCGTGGGTGTTCGGGTCATCGCATGCCTCCTTGTCGGTGGTGTGCATCAACCTACGAACCGTTCATCCCACTGGCAATGAAGACTCTGCGAAATAGGCTGGTAGTAGCCGTATTTGATGGATTCTGTTGCAACGACAGTGCGCGGTAATGCAATTCCGCCTGCTTTTCGTTGCAACAACCTGACGGTGAATGCCACGCTGGACATATGCCCGGCCCCCGCTTGACCTATCAGGATCGCCGCCGTATCACCGCCGGCTTGGCCGCGGGCCTGCGCTACGCCGATATCGCCCGCGAGCTGAACCGCCCCACCTCCACGATCAGCCGGGAGATCGCCCGCAACGGCGGCCCGGAACGCTATCGCGCCGAACCCGCCCAGCGCACCGCCGAACAGCGCGCACAACGGCGGCCCGATCCCACCGCGAGCCCGGCACGTCCCATCGAACCGGCCGACCCCACACCCGAGCCGGCCGCACAATTGTCCGCCCTACTGGTGCGAATGGGCCTGCAGCGCATGGCCTCACGCATATACGCCTGGATGTGCGTGAGCGACGCGGACTCCTTCACCACGGCCGATCTGGCGCACGCCCTCTCGGTGAGCCCGGCGTCGATCTCCAAGGCGGTCGGCTACCTCACCGGAATCGGACTACTGCTGCGCGAGCGCCAAGGTCGCCGCGACCGGTACTCCATCGGTCGCGACGTCTGGTTCCGAGTCGGGCAAGCCAGTGTCAGCGTGGAGGAGCAGTTCGTCATCGCCCTGCGCCGCGCGGGCGACACCCTGGGCGGCGCCACCCCCGCCGGTGCCCGGCTGGCAGATCTGGCCTGGAGTTTCGAAGCGGCCTATCACTTCAATCTGCAAGGCGTGGAACGCATGCGCGCCGCCGCAGGCCCGCACGTGTGCCCGAAATGCGGATGCGACGTTAGCGCACCCTAAGTTAGGGTGCTGGGGTGGGTGAAACGATTTCGCTGGGTACGGTCCAAGAAACGTTGCTGATTCCGCTTTATGGACGGGCGCGTGACGCCCGGCATCGGTCGAGTGTGCTCGGGGACAAGAAGGCCATCGAGCTCGTCGAGGCGATCGACTACGACTTCTCGAAGTTCCGCGGGCCCTCGCTGGCCGGGTCGGTGCTGCGGGCTTCCCTGTTCGACGAGTATGTGCGCGGGTTTCTGCGCGAGCACCCGGACGGGACGGTCGTCGACCTCGGGTGCGGGTTGTCCACCCGCTTCGATCGCTTGGACAACGGGCGGGTGCACTGGATCGATCTCGATCTCGAGGACACGATGGCGCTGCGGCGGCGGTTCTTCCAGGATCGGGATCGGTACACCATGGTGGCCGGGTCGATCTTCGATACGGATTGGTTCGCGCTGGTGCGGGAGCGCCCCGGCCCGGTCTTCCTGTTGAGTGAGGCGGTGCTGCTCTACTTCCCGGAAGAACAGGTGCATGCCACCTTGCGGCGGTTCGCGGAAGAGTTCCCGGACACTGCGCTGGCGATCGACACCGGCGGCAGCATGATGATGAACAGCCAAGACCGCAATCCGGTCTTCCAGGCCGTATCCGCCCGCATGCAGTGGATCTGCGACGCCCCGGCCACGCTCGAACCACTGGGCCTGCGGCTACGCGAATCACGCACCTTCGCACAACCACAGCCGAGCATCGCCCGCACCTGGCCGCTCCGCTATCGGCTCGCCGGAAAGCTTTTCAGCCGCACGGCCCCGGTGACGACCTACAAGGTCAACCTGTTCACCACCGAAACAGCCTGAGCCAGAGCCGAAATAGGCTCACGCCGGCCAGGTCGCCGCGGCACCGGCCCGGGCTACCGGCCTCGCACGCCCAGGGAGGTCCGGGAGCGCATGATTCTCGCCGAGCGCACCGGCATGCCCATCGACCAGGCCCTGGCGCTGCGGGATCCCGACACGCGAACGTGAACGCGATACCGGCCGGATCGGTTCTGGCTGAACCGATCCGGCCGGTGGGCGGGATTACACGCGAGCGGGAGCCGCCGCGGTGGCGGGCCGCTGCGGCGAGGGCACCATCGTCCGGGCCGCCTCGATGGCCTGCTCGGAGAGCGCTTCCTGCTCCAGGCTGTGGATGACGCCGCTGAAGGCGCGGTCCACGCTGTCGCCGTGGATGGCGCGCTCACAGCGGCGGGCCAGTTCGCGGCGGTCGGAGCCGGGAGACTCCAAGGGTTGCAGCACGATTTCGGCGACGACGCCCTTCGATCGCAGGACGCGGCGCAAGGAATCGGCCATGGTGTCGATGCCGACGAAGCCGGGGATCGTGGACAGTTCACCGGCGGCGTCCAGATAGCGAAGCCGGATGGGCTGCACCGGGGTTGCGGTGTCGATCGCGGCCTGGAACAGGGCCGGGCGCAGGCTGCCGTGGGCGCGGCCGCACCAGGTGGTGCCTTCCGGGAAGATGCCGATGCGGTCGCCCGCGGCGAGGCGGGCCGCGACGCGGCTGACGACGCCGGGGAGGGCGCGCAGGCGTTCGCGTTCGATGGGGATGACGCGGACGCGGCGGGCGACATTGCCGAGGACCGGCCAGTCGACCATATCGGCGCGGGCGACGAAGCCGAGCGGTTCCACGGCGGTCAGCGCGATGATGTCGGTCCAGCTGACATGACCGGCCACCACCAGGACACCGCGACGTTCGTCCGGAGCGGGTTCCACCGAGTCGCGGTTGTCGACGACGCGGAGCCGAATTCCGCAGCAGAACAACAAGCTCCGGGCGTAGCGGCTGTGCATCCTCGGCCGCAGGCGGCGCGGTGTCGCCACGTAGGCGAAGGGAAAGGAGACGAGTACCGCGCCGATGCCGGCAATGCGGGCCGCGACCCGCAAAGCCCCTGCCTCAGGGGCGATCTCGACGCATTCCGGCCCACAGGGGCTGCTGGGCATCCAGGCGTGCGCGGTGAGCTGGGCGGGCGGGCAGTCCATCGCCCCCGAGCCCGGGGAAAGGAAGGCGGGCATCATGATTCATCACCGGGCGTCGAGGCTGTTGGCCGCGCTCTGTAAGCGCTCCAGGTAACGGGTGTTGACGGTGGACAGGCCCAGCAGCGCCACGAAGTCGGCGACGGCGAACTCCGGATCGTGCGCGGGCTCACCGCAGATCTGGGCATTGAGCCGCAGGTAACCGCTGAGCAGCGGCGGCAGCTTGGGCCGGGCCGGGGCCTCCAGCTCGTCCAGGGTGCGGCCGTCGACGACGACCGGGTTGTACGGGCGGACGTGCCGATCGGCTTCCAGCGCATGCTTCTTCAGCACCAGATCGCGCACGCCGCGCACGTTCACGCCCGGCTGGTCCTCGGGGGTCATCCGCATGGGCACCGAGACGCAGCCCATGACCCACTCGTAGCCGGTGAGCTGGATGTAATGCAGGATCCCCGCCCACATCAAGGTGAGCACGGAGCCGTTGCGGTGGTCGGGCACCACGCAGGCACGGCCCATCTCCACGATGCGGTGCCCGGTGGGATCGAGTGCGGTCAGATCGAATTCGGTGGCGGTGTAGTAGCCGCCGGCGGCGGTCACCTTGTCCGGGGGGAGCATGCGGTAGCAGCCGACGAACTGCTCGGTGAGCTCGTCGCGGACCAGCAGGTGGTCGCAGTGCTCGTCGAAACGATCGGCGTCCAGGCCGGTACCGTTGTCGGGGATGGTGAAACCGGGTTCGGCGGCGAATACCTGGTAGCGCAACCGCTGCGCCGCCTCGCGATGTTCGGCATCGGAGGAGACGACCAGCGAGTACTGGGACCGGCCCGGGCTGCGGGGCGGTTCCGGGGCGACATATGACGCGGGTGCGAGCAGCTTGGAATTCGACACTGCCATGGTGGTCATACGGTTGATCAAGCCAGCCCCAGACTGCGCCGGAGCGACCGTCAGATGGCCTTCCGATGCCAGTCCGGTGAACGCGACGCAGACCGCACCGAGCGTTCATCGAAGCGCCGCTGAACGTTCTCTACCAGGACAAACGCTCGTTTCCCGGCGGGGTACGACCCGGCGCGCGGGCCGCGGGCGAGCCGTGGCAACACCCTCCGCGCCCGGTCACGCGGCCGCTGTCCGAACCCGCGCGGCCGTCGGCAAACGGCGATCAGACGAGATTACGGCACCGCTGTGCGGGCTTGCATGCCGGGCCCTCACCCGGCGCTCGATCATTGCCCGAACAGCAGTGCGGCATCACCGAATTCGTGCCACAAATAGCCGGTGTCGAGCGCGGCGCGGTAGGCCTCGCGAACCGCCTCCGCCCCCGCCACCGCTTCGAGCAACCGCAGATGCGAGGCCCCGGGCGCGTGCCAGCCGGTGATCAACCCGTCCACGGCGCGGGCCGGGCGACCGGCGTGCAGCACCAGATCGGTCCATCCGGAAGCCGGGGCGACCAGGCCATTCGCGTCGACGGCCGATTCCAGTGCCCGCGTCACGGTGGTGCCGACAGCCACGACTCGCCCACCCACCGCATGCGTGGCGTTCACCAGCCGGGCCGTCACCTCGGGCACGGTGAACCGCTCCGGACTCGGCGGCTCCCCCGATTCGGGTGAGGACACCCCGGTGTGCAGCGTGACGGGCGCCAGGCCGATGCCGTCGGCGACCAGCTCGGTCACCAGAGCCTCGGTGAAAGGCCGCCCGGCGCTGGGCATTTCGGCGCTGCCGGGTTCGCGTCCGAAGACCGTCCGATAGTAGGACGACGACCATCGCTCGGAGACATAGGAGTACGTGATCGGGCGTCCGTACCGGGCCAGCAGCTCCGGAACATCGGTATCGATATCGGCGGCCCACAACCGATCGCCGTCCGGCAGCCACGGACCGCGCAGCACAGCCCGGCGACCGCCCGGAAGCCGCACTCTCGCACCGGGTTCCGGCCTCGCACCCGCCCACGGCGTCCCGCGCCGATCACGCAGCTCGATCACCCATCCCCCGTCGTCGAGCCGAGTCGAGAAGTGCACCACCGCGTCCGCGCCGCCGAAGCCCGCGTCCACCGCCGCATCGAGCATGGCCGAGTTGTTCACCACCACAAGGTCTCCCGGCCGCAGGAACGACGGCAGCTCCCGGAATCGCGCGTGCGTCATCACGCCCCGATCGCTCACCAGCAGCCGCACCTCGTCGCGGGCCAAGCCGCGCGCCTCCGGCGGACTGGTCGCGTTCAGGGCGTCGGGCAGCGTGAAGTCGAGGCGGTCCAGCTCGACCGTCATGGCGCCACCGGCAGTTCCGACGCGATGTATCTGCCGCTCACGGGCCGCGTCTCGAGCAGGCGCAGCAGCGCGGGCACAACGGTTTCCGGTTCCGGGCGATCGGAGATGTCCTCACCCGGGAAGGCCGCCTGATGCATCTCGGTGCGCATATCCCCCGGATCGAAACTGTAGATCCGCAGGCCCGGATTCTCCGCGCCCAGCACCGCGGTGAGCTGGTCCAGGGCCGCCTTGGACGACCCGTACCCGCCCCAGCCCTCGTACGCCCCCACGGCCGCATCGGAACTGATGTTCACCACCACCCCGTCCGAGGCCCGCAGCGCCGGCAACGCCCGTTGCAGAATCTCCAGGGGCGCAACCACATTGACCCCGAACACGGTGGCCAGCTCGTCGACCGGATAGCGCTCCAGCTTCGGCAGCGGACTCGGTCCGAGCGCACTGGCATTGTTGATCACCAGATCCAGCCGCCCGGAATCGATCGCCCGCGCGATCTCGTCCCGATGCGCCGGATCGGCGATATCTCCCACCAGGGCCTGCGCGCCCGTCTCGGCCCGGACCTTCTCCAGCCGCTCGGCCCCACGCGCGGTAATGATCAGCTGCCAGCCCCGCTCGGCAAGGGCGAGCGCGACCGCCCGCCCGAACCCGGCGGAGGCCCCGGTGATCAGAGCTCTTCTGTTTTCCGACATACCGCCATCGTGAAACCTCAACCTCTGTTGAAGTCAAGGAATTCGCCCGGCGCGAACACGCCGGGCGATACACAGATCTCAGGCATTCTCCCGGGCGAAGCCGCGCGCCCCGATGACCATCAGCACCAGCGACACCACCAGGGTGACCGTCGTCCCGACATACACCTCCGACGCCCCGAAGTCCCCGCGGAACAGGGCGCGCGCCGCATCCACGGTGTGCGAGAACGGATTCGCCTTCGCGATGTTCTGCAGCCAAGTCGGGCCCACGCTCATCGGCAGCAAGATGCCGGACAACAGCATGACCGGCACGGCCACCGAATTCAGCACCGACGCCAGGGTCGATTCCGCCTTCGCCCACAACCCCAGCGCATACGAGGCCGCCGCCAACCCGGCCCCCATGACCGCGATCAGCAAGACCGACAACACCATTCCCAGCGCGTTCACCCGCAGCCCGAACGTCACCACCGCCAGCGCGACCAGCAGCAGCGCCTGCGCGACGAGCGTCACCATGTCCTTCAGCACCCGCCCCAGCAGCAGCGCACCGCGCGCGGCGGGCGTCACCCGCTGCCGCTCGACCACCCCGAACCGCAGTTCGGCCACAATGCCGAAACCGGCGAACAGCGAACCGAACAGCGCGATCTGAATGATCAGCGCGGGCGTGAGGATCTGCCACGGGTCCGCATTCGCGCCCAGCGCGGGCGCGATGCCCTTCACCAGTGGCCCGAACAGCACCAGATACAGAATCGGCTGCGCCACCCCGATGACCACCCACACCGGATTGCGCAGTTCGGTGCGCAGCTGCGCCCAGAAGATCAGCCCGGTATCGCGCAGGAATGTCATGACCGGTCCCCTTCCCGGAGTGAACGCCCGGTGAGCGTGAGGAACACATCGTCGAGGCTGGGCCGCTTGACGGTGAGCGCGCCCGGCCTGATGCCGCGATCCCCGAGCGCGTGCAGCAGCGGCACCACCGCATGCTCGCCCTGCTCGACCGTCAGGTGTACGAGAGACTTTCCGGCATGGCCGTTCTCGCGCCCCGCGGTGCGCATGCGATGACGCACGTCCAGCACCGCGGCCGCGATCTCCATGGCGAGATCGGCGGTGCCGTCGTCGATTTCGAGGCTGATCACATCACCGGAGATGCGCCGCTTGAGCTCCTCCGGAGTGCCCGCGGCGACGATCCCGCCGTGATCCATGACCAGGATCCGATCGCACAGCGCATCGGCTTCTTCGAGGTAGTGCGTGGTGAGCACGACGGTGGTGCCCTCGGCGCGCAGCCGCCGGATGTGCTCCCACAGATTGGCGCGGCTCTGCGGATCCAGTCCGGTGGTCGGCTCGTCCAGATAGAGCAGCGACGGCCGATGCACGAGCCCGAGCGCGATATCCACGCGCCGGCGCTGCCCACCGGAGAGCTGACCACACTTGCGCCGCCCCAGGCCCTCGAACTCCAGCGCCTCGGCCAGCTCCCGCGCACTGGCCACCGCCTCGGCCTTGGACAGCCCGAAAAGCCGTGCCTGCAGGATCAATTCATCGTCGACGAGCTCATAGTCGGAGGTCGCCCCGCCCTGCGGCACATAGCCGATTCGGGCGCGCATGGTGCGGGGCTCCGAGCGCAGATTCGCCCCGGCCACCATGGCCTCGCCCGCGGTGGGCGCCAGCAGGGTGGAGATCATCCGCAGCGTAGTGGTCTTGCCCGCCCCATTGGGCCCGAGCAGCCCGATGATCTCGCCGTCGTGCACCTCGAAATCGATACCGGTGACCGCTTGCACGGCACCGGCTTTGGTCTTGAAGGTCCGAGCCAATCCGCGAACCCGGATGACCGGGTCGGAGGCGTGGCCCGACGAGGGTGTCGTTTCCACGCCTCAACGGTAGAAATTTCAACCCTAATAATCAAGCTTGAATATTCTTGCGTGACCATTAAGGAGACAGCGACCCGCTCACCCCCTTCGACCACACATCCAACTGGCCGGATTCGATGCGGTCCAATGTTTTTCGCGACCAGTTCAGATCCGCCCGCACATGATCGGCGGCCAGCCGGATGGCGTCGGCGACCTGATACGGCTCCATCTCCGCGGGATCGCCGCTGCCTTCGAGAATGCGCTGCTCATCGCGCTCCAGGAACACCAGATCCGACTC
Source organism: Nocardia sp. NPDC127526 (assembly GCF_042672265.1). Taxonomy (NCBI): domain Bacteria; kingdom Bacillati; phylum Actinomycetota; class Actinomycetes; order Mycobacteriales; family Nocardiaceae; genus Nocardia; species Nocardia sp. NPDC127526. The sequence goes on from NZ_JBHXVO010000016.1 coordinate 35,563, forward strand.
GAACTTCAGAATCCGGCTGCGTAGCGCCGCCACCACGTCCGCGCGCGGCATGTAGGGAAACAGCGCCACCGCAGTGTGATACGGATGTTTGGGCTGTTCCGCGGAGAACACCGCCTCGCGCAGGAGCTCGGCCAGTTCCTTCTCCCCCTCCGAGGTCAGCCGATAGGTGGTGCGCTCCGGCCGCGCCCCCGCCTGCCCCACGCCCTCCACCGAGATGAGCCCGTCCCGCTCCAGCGTCTTCAGCGCGCCGTACACCGAACCGGGCTTCGCATTGGCCCAGTCGTCGGCCCGCCAGGACAGCAGCTCGCGGCGCACGTCGTAGCCGTGCACCGGCTGCAGCATCCGGACCACGGCGAGCACCAGCAATCGGGTTGTGGGAACAGCCATATTTCGCAGGCTACCGTGCGGCGGAAAGCGCCCGTGAACAGCGAAAGGGCCGCCCGGAAAATCCGGGCGGCCCTGCTGGCGGGCGGCGCTCAGGCGGCGCGCCGCTGCTCCAGAACCGGTGGCGCGGGCGCCTTCTCGACCTCGTTGAAGCCGGGGCGGCCGTGGCCGATGAAGGCGACCAGCCAGGAGAAGACCGCCATGAAGCGATTGCGGAAGCCGACCAGGTAGAACAGGTGTACCGCGAGCCAGGCGAACCAGGCGATGACGCCGGTGAACTTGATCTTGTCGTTCAGTTTGGTGACCGCGCTGAAGCGGCTGATCACCGCCATGCTGCCCTTGTCCCAGTACTTGAACGGGGTGGCGGCCGGCTTCTTGCCGCGAATGATGTCGGCGACGTGGCGGCCCTCCTGCATGGCGACCGGCGACTGGCCCGGGTAGCCGTTGAGCGAGGTCATATCGCCGATGGCGAAGATGTCCGCGTGTCCGCCGACGGTGCAGTCCGGATTGATGAGCAGTCGTCCGGCACGGTCGGTTTCGCAGCCGGTGACCTCGGCGAGCAGCTGCGCGAACCCGCCGGCCTGCACGCCCGCCGACCACACCACGGTTTCGGCGGCGATGCCGCGCTCCACGCCGTCCTTGCTCTTGACGGTCACCTTGCCGAGTTCGATATCGGTGACGAAGGTGTCCAGCAGCACCTCGACGCCGCTGCGGCTCAGCGACTTCTTCGCATACTCCGACAGCCCGCCGCCGAAGGGCGGCAGCACCGCGCCCGCGCCCTCGACCAGGGTGACCGAAACATCCTGGTGGTAGTGCCGTTTCGACAGCTCCTTGAGTTGGCCCGCCACCTCGACGCCGGTCGCGCCGGCGCCGACCACCACGAAGCTCAGCAACCGCTGCCGAGTCGCCGGATCGGCATGCCTGGCGGCCTCGAAGACGCGCTCGATCTGGGCGCGCAGGCGCTTGGCGTCGTCGATGGTCTTGAGCGAGAAGGTCTTCTGCGCGAAATCGTCACGGCCGAAGTAGGACTGGCTGGCGCCCGTGGCGGCGATGAGCTTGCCGTAGCGAATCTTGCTCAGACCCTGCGGGGTTTCGTAGGTGAGCACGGCGGCCTCGGCGTCGATGTGGATGACCTTGCCGAGGCGGGCTTCACCATTCTTGTGGTGGCGAATGATATTGGCGATGGGCGGAGCGATCTCGTCCGAAGCCAGCACACCCGTCGCTACCTGATACAGCAGCGGCTGGAAGAGATGTTCCGGCGTGCTCGAGATGAGCACGTACCGCACCCCCGACTTGTTCAACTGCTTCGCGGCGGCGAGACCACCGAAGCCCGATCCGACGATGACGACATCAGCGGTTTCGATTCCCGCGTCCACGTATTGCATGACAGCCTCCTTCTGTCATTACCAACCGTGATTCGAAGCGGGAATGTTCCAGGGGTCAGGCGCATAATCTAGATGACTCTTATCTAGGTTGATCATGAATTGGAGAAGTCCGTTGGAGCTGCGACAACTGGCCTACTTCGTGGCGGTCTGCGAGGAGCTCAGCTTCAGCCGCGCCGCCACCCGCTGCTTCATCTCACAGTCGGCGATCAGTCATCAGATCGCGCGGCTCGAGCGAGACCTCGGCGTGCCGCTGTTCGAGCGGTCGACCCGGTCGGTCGTGCCCACCGACGCGACCACTCGGCTACTTCCTCTTGCGAAGCAAATGCTGAGCCTGGAATCCGCCATTCGCGCAGCTGTGCGGGCCTCCGGGCCGCGAATTCGCCTGGCGGCCAATATGAGCTTCGCAACAAGATCACTGTCCGCCATCGCCGGTGCGCGCGAGGCGCACCCGGGCGCGGAGATCGAATTCGTCATCAAGCCGTTCCGGCAGCGCATTCAAGCGGTGGCGGACGGAGACTGTGATCTTGCTCTCATTCGCGGGAGCGTGGACCAGCCCGGGCTGAGCGTCGAGAAGCTCTGGGTCGAGGATCTCGTCATCGCGACCTCGACCTCGCACCCCTTGGCGGGCCGCGACGATGTCACCCTCACGGCGCTCGGCGCGTACCCGCTGCTGCTGCCGCCCGAGACCGATCAGGTGCTGCTGCACAATGTCGTCCGCTCCGCCTTCGCCGATCTGCCGACCGGGCCGGCCTTCGGTCCGCCCATTCCGCCGGACCACACCGCCACCATGGAGCTCATCAATCGGCCCGACGCGTGGACGATTCTGTATGCCGACAGTCAGACCGAAGGCATCGCGACACTACGGCTGACCGGACGGCATCCGCTGCGGGTGCCGGTCTCGGCGGTGCTGCGCAGCGATGTGCGCCGCTCCCCCATCCTCACGACCCTGCTGGCCGCCCTGCACTCCGCGTGAAACCGGAGCATTGCCCGAATTCGGTCCCGCCGGCCGCAAATTGGTGCGGCGCGCGGGCCGCGACACACCTACTCTGGCATTCGTGAGCCAGGAGCACATGCGGGCCTCCGACGCCGACCGCCAGCAGATCGTCAACCGGCTGCAGCTGGCCATGAACGAGGGCAGGCTCAGCCTGCACGAATTCGATGAACGACTGCAGCGGGTCTATGCGGCCAAGACATACGGCGAGCTGTCCCCGATACTGTCCGACCTACCGGCGCAACGGACCCAGCGGGCACAGCCCGTCGGGAAACCCAAGGGGCGGGTGCCGCAGTGGATCAAAATCATGTGGATCCCGTGGGTTTTCGTCAATGCCCTCATGGTGCTGATCTGGCTGGCCACCGGGCTCGGCTACTTCTGGCCGTTCTGGGTGGCGGTGCCGTGGGGTCTCGCACTGCTCATCCCCACCACCATCGGCATGGTCGTGGACGGGGACGACAAGCGGGTCGAGAAGGCGCGCGAGCAGCACGGGCACTGACCGGAGGGGACCAGGGGCACCGACCGGTCAGGCCAGCGCCGTCGCCACGGCCAGGTGCAGGCGGAGATCCTCCGGCTCTTCGTCTTCCAGCGCCCAGACGATCTCCTCCATGGCGCGCATGAAGGCCCAGCCGCGGGCGCGCTCGGCATTCACCTCCAGGGCGGCGGCGGTGCGCTCCACCACCGCGCGAGCGTGTTCCGGCGTCGGATCGCTCTGCACCTGAATCATGATGAGGAATCCGGCGTCGAAGGCGGCCTCGCCCAGATATGCCTTGGGATCGATGAGCAGCCACGGTTCCCGCTCCGCCGCAACGATATTGCCGAGATGGGTGTCGCGGTTGACCACCAGCAGGGGACCGTCGGGCACGGTGAGCTTGTCGCACCACTGCGCGGCCTGCCGGAACAGCGGGGCCGGAATCACCTGCGCGAGCTCGGGTTCCGGATCGATGAACAAGCCGGTCCACTCCGCCACCATGTCGGCGGCCGGGGGCAGGGCCGGATAGTCCTCGGGGATGTCGAGCGGCTCGCGCCGGAGACGCCGATACAGGCGGCAAGCCTGCTCGATCTTGTCGATGTTCTCCGGACGACCCTCCAAGCTGGGAAAACCCGGCTGCTCGAGCAGCGGTGTACCCGGGCGCGCCCATTCCAGCAACATCGCGCCGGTGGCGGAATCGAATTCGTACAGCTGGACCGCGCCGTCACCCCGGTAGGCGAACAGGCCCGCCGCCTCCCCGATGTTCTCCGGATCCACCACCGGAATCTTCAGCACCGCGAGCGAACCGTCCGCGCGCCGCACCGGGGCCACATACGAGTGCGTCCCGCCGCCGAAGGCCGCGCCGGTCACTTCCAGACCCCATGCCGCGCAACGCTCTTCGATCACCCGCGGCAGATCCGCGAGCCACTTCTCACCCCGCTCCTCGAAGATGTCCCTGATGTTCTCGGCGACGTCCACGGGCAGCAGTGTCATGCCCCCTAGCATGTCATCCGGCGCCCTCGGCGGGTGCGGCGGTCTCGTGCACCGTCCGCCACTGATAGGTCCGGCCGTCGGTGACCAGCACCGCGGTCACCGTGCGGCCGGTGCGGGTCTCGGCGAGCATGTTCTCGGCGACGAAGCGCACCACGATGAGATTGCCGCTGCGCGCCAGCTCCCGGATATCGCGCACCTCGATTTCCAGGCCCGGCTGCAGGTTCCGGGCCGACCACAAGCCCCGCAGCAGCGTCTCCCGATCCACCGCCTGCCCGGTCGTGACCACCGAGGTGAACTCCTCGTCCAAGGCGCCGGAAATCCGGTCGAACACCTTGGGCAGCGCATCGGAGCCCAGCCATTCGGCGAGGTCCCAGTGCAGGGCGGCAACCACCTCCGCCAGTTCGGGATTCATTGACATGGCGTCTCGATCTCCGCTTTCGGCCGGCCCCCGGCCATTTCCGGCCGCAGGTCACTCTATGCGCCCGGCCCGCCGCCGGGCGAGGAGAATCGAGTCAGCGCCGCCGAACGGCGGGCCGGGTGGAGGAACTCCGCCCGGCCGTTGACATTCAGCGCCGGCGTGCCTGGCTGCCCCGCGCACTCAGCGCGCGGATCGGGCCGATCAGCATCCGGTAGACGGGCCGCACCACAGGGCCGGGGAGATAGCGGTTGCGCTCCTCCTGCCAGACTCTCGCCCTGGCGTGTCCCGCGATGGGCGACCAGCGGTCGTCGGCCGGGGGTTCGCTGGTATGGAGTTCTATACGGCACAAGTGCTTCGTGTTCATGAACCCGTATTGGCTCGGGCTGACCAGCCGCACCGGAGCCCCGTGGTCACCGTCCAGCGGGCGGCCGTCGAGGTGGTCGGCGAGGAGAACGTCGGCGGCCGAGGCGTCTTCGAGCGCGACGATCGACCGGAAGCCGTCGAGACCTTCGAAGATGAGGTGGCTGATCGGTGCGCCCGGTGCGAGCAGCGGTTCGATCCGGACGCGGTAGAAGGTCTCGAATGCGACCCCCTCCCACCGCAGATCGGTCGCCGACCATCCTGCGACGCAATGAAAGTCGGCCTTGATCTCGCACCGGGGCAGCGCGGCGAGGTCGGTCAGGGGCAGGGCGAGGGGCTCGGTCACCGCGCCGGCGATCTCGATGACCGGGTCGTCGGGAACGGGTGGCGGTGGATGATGCAGATGCGTACCGAAGCGCGGGAATCCCTCGACCGCGCGCTGACCCGGGGGCAATGTCATGCCGATCCTCCATCCGTACGGCACGGCGGCGGCGAGATCACGCCGGCCCGTTCAGGATCCGCCGATGGTGGCCGGGCGTCTTGAACGAATGTTCCCCGCGCCGATCGCGAACGCCGTCACCGAACCCCGAGCATCCGCACCAGGCTGGTGCGCAAAGCCCGACCGGCCGCGGCCGCGGACATCCGGCCACTGTCCCGCTCCTCGCTCGCCGTGTGGGCGAGCCGGATGGTGACGGCGACCAACCAGTCGACCGGAAGACCGTCGTCGAACTCCCCCGTAGCCCGTCCCCGCTCGATCACCTGCGCGATGCGGTCGGCAATCGAGGTGTGCCGGTCCCTGTCATCCTGTGCGCTCACCGGCAAAGCGTTGATCCGTTGCAGCAGTGCCGGATACCGGCCCGCCTCCGCCGCGGCCGCATCGAGCACGCGCAGCAGCGCCTCGATCGCCGGACCGGAATCGGGCTCCGCGGCGTCCATGGCGGCGGCCGTCCGCTCGGTGAGCCGGTCGAGGACCGCCAGCAGCAGCCGTTCCCGCGACGGGAAATGCGCGTACACGGTCTGCCGGGTCACCCCGGCGGCCTCGGCAATGGTCTCCACGCTGGCCTCGGGCTGCGCATCCAGAATCCGCGCCGCCGCATCCAGAATCGCCACCCGACTGCGATCGGCATCCGCCCGCCGTTTCCGCACCGGCGCCCCACTCATTTCTTACACCTTGTCAGAGTTCCCACAAATCTATATCTTACAACTTGTCAGACATAAACGAGCTGCCATCCCTCCGAGGAGGTTTGATGCCCACCTTCACCGACGCCGACCCAGCCCGCTTCATCGCCGACTTCTACGCCGACTTCAACGACCAACTCCTCAACACCGACGACGACCCCGCAGCCATCGTCGACCGCTTCCACACCCCCGACATCGTCCAATTCGCCGACGGCCACCGCATCGACCGAGCCGGCCTCATCGCCCACACCCGCCCGATCCGCAAGAACCGCCCCTCGGCCCACGTCCGGGTCCACAACGCCATGTCCGACGGCGACCGCCTGTCAGCCCACTTCACCATGCACGTCAACCAGCGCGGGCAGGACCTGTCCATCGAAGTCTGCTTCTTCGGCCAGTTCACCCCCGACGGCCGGATGCGCAGCGCCCACAGCCTCACCCGCACGGCAAAGGACTGACCCCCGCGCCCGCCGCCCGTTCGACGCCGAGGCGGATGCTGGAAAGTAACGGGCGCGGTCCGTATGCGATGTGTTCCAGACAACACCTACTCAGGAGGTCGGAATGCTATCTGCAAAGCGGCTTGCGGCCGGCGCGGCGGTTGTCACCGCAGCTGCGGGCGCTATGTTTGCTGGTGGGGGTGTGGCCCAGGCCGATGTACCGGTCTGGCAGGCCAACTGTCACGTCTACAACATCTTCAATACCGGCGGCATGTCCACCTGTGAGCTGCCGGCCTGGCATCAGGTGAAGCTCACCTGCGTTGCGTGGCCAGTCCCGTTCACCTACTGGAAGTACGGCCCGATTCACTACGGGCAGAACCAGTCCTGGGCCAGCTGCGACTCGCTGGGCGCGCTGGTGCACGTCGAGGTCATCCAAGCGTAGGAACGGACCCGCGACGCGAAACAGCCCCCGGCCGTTTCCGGCCGGGGGCTGTTCGAATTGCGCTCAGCGCGAAGGGTTTCAGCCCTTGTGGGCCTTGACCGCCTCGGTCAGCTGCGGGGCGACATTGAACAGGTCGCCGACGATGCCGTAGTCGCTGATCTCGAAGATCGGGGCCTCTTCGTCCTTGTTGACGGCCACGATGGTCTTCGAGGTCTGCATGCCGGCGCGGTGCTGGATGGCGCCGGAGATGCCCAGGGCGATGTACAGCTGCGGGGAGACCGTCTTACCGGTCTGACCGACCTGGAACTGGCCCGGGTAGTAGCCGGAGTCGACGGCGGCGCGGGACGCGCCGACGGCGGCGCCGAGGGCGTCGGCCAGCGGCTCGACGACCTTGCCGAAGTTCTCGGCCGAACCCACGCCGCGGCCACCGGAGACCACGATCGCGGCCTCGGTGAGCTCCGGACGGTCGCCGCCGACGATCGGCTCGCGGGAGACGACCTTGACGACGCCCTCTTCCTGGGCGGGGATCTCGACGGCGACCTTCTCGCCGGCGCCGGCGGCCGGGGCGGCCTCGATGGCGCCCGGACGGACCGAGATGACCGGGACATCGCCGGTGGCCTTGGCATCGACGGTGAACGCGCCACCGAAGATGGAGTGCTGCACCGAGCCGTCGCCATTGAGGGCGATGGCGTCGACCAGCAGGCCGGAGCCGATGCGGGCGGCGAGGCGGCCCGACACCTCCTTGCCCTCGGCGGTGGCGGCGACCAGGATCGCGGCCGGGGCGGCGGTCTCGGACAGGCCGGCCAGGACGTCGACCTTCGGGGTCACCAGGAAGCCCTCGGCGTCATCCGACTCGGCGACGTAGATCTTCTCGGCGCCGGCGGCGGCCAGGGCGTCGCCCAGCTTGTCCGCGGTGCCCGGGGCGGCGACCACGACGGCGGCCGGGGTGCCCAGGGTGCGGGCGGCGGTGAGGAGTTCGGTGGTGACCTTCTTGGGCGCACCTTCGGCGTGCTCCACGAGCACGAGTACTTCTGCCATTGTCTTTCTCCTGAAGTTCGTTGGGCTCGAGGGGCTTTAGATGATCTTCTGACCGACCAGGTAGGTGGCGATCTGCTGACCGCCCTCGCCCTCGTCGACGATCTTCTCGCCCGCCGTGCGCGCCGGCTTCGGGGTCACACCGGTGACCTGGGTGCCCGCGTTGGCCACGCCAACGGTCTCGGGATCCACGCCCAGATCGGCCAGGGTGAAGGTCTGAACTTCCTTCTTCTTCGCGGCCATGATGCCCTTGAAGGAGGGGAAGCGCGGTTCGTTGATCTTCTCGGTGACCGAGACGATGGCCGGGAGGGAGGCCTCCAGCTTGAACACGCCTTCGTCGGTCTCGCGCTCGCCGGCGATGCGCTCGCCGTCGACGGTCAGCTTGCGCAGGTGGGTCAGCTGCGGCAGGCCGAGGTACTCGGCGATGATGGCCGGCACGGCGCCCGCGCGACCGTCGGTGGCCTCGTTGCCGGCGATGACCAGCTCGACGCCCTCGATCTGGCCCAGAGCGGCGGCCAGCACGTAGGCGGTCTGCACGGCGTCGGAGCCGTGGATGGCCTCATCCTTGACGTGGATGGCCTTGTCGGCGCCCATGGACAGCGCCTTGCGGATGGCCTCGGTGGCCCGCTCGGGACCCATGGCCAGCACGGTGACCTCGCCGCCCTGCGCCTCCTTGATCAGCAGCGCTTCCTCGACGGCGCGCTCGTTGATCTCATCGAGGATCGCGTCGGCGGCCTCGCGGTCGAGGGTGTAGTCACCGCTGGTCAGCTTGCGCTCGGACCAGGTGTCAGGAACCTGCTTGATCAGTACGACGATGTTCGGCATTGGTCTTCGTCGACCTCCTGTTCTGATGGCACGGGTGTGGCGGTCGCACGATCGGCTGGCCGTACGTCCACAAGTAGCTCGTCGGGGAGATTACCCTACGTTAAGTTACTCATGGGTAACTTAGGCTGTGATGTTCTGCATCACCAGATCCGGCTGCGGCTGTGATATGGGCAACCGCTAACGTCGGACGGATGAGCGAGGCCGTGATACCCACCGAAACCCCCACCGATCCGCTGCCTTTGACCGGTGAGCGGACGGTGCCCGGTATCGCCGAGGAGAACTACTGGTTCCGCCGCCACGAGATCGCCTACGTGCGACTGCTACAGCGGTGCGAGGGCAAGATCGTGCTGGAAGCCGGCAGCGGAGAAGGCTACGGCGCCAATATGATCGCCGATGTCGCCGAGCGCGTGATCGGGCTCGATTACGACGACAGCGCGGTGGCGCACGTGCGGGCGAAGTACCCGCGGGTGGAGATGGTGCAGGGCAATCTGGCCGAGCTGCCGCTCGACGACGAGTCCGTCGATGTGGTGGTGAATTTCCAAGTCATCGAACATCTTTGGGATCAGGCGCAGTTCATGCGCGAGGTGCTGCGGGTGCTGCGGCCGGGCGGGACGCTGCTGATCAGCACGCCCAACCGGATCACCTTCTCGCCGGGGCGCGATACGCCGCTCAATCCCTTCCACACCCGCGAGCTCAATGCCGCGGAGCTGACCGAGCTGTGCGTCGAGGCCGGTTTCCGGGTCGAGTTGATGGCGGGCGTGTTCCACGGCTCCGCGCTGCGCGCGCTGGACGAGAAGTGGGGCGGATCGATCATCGACGCGCAGATCGAGCGGGCCGTCGCGGGTGAGCCGTGGCCGGCCGAACTCGCCGCGGATGTGGCCGCGGTCGCGACCGATGACTTCGAGCTGCTCGCCGATTCCGAGGCCGATATCGACGCCAGCCTCGACCTGGTCGCCATTGCGGTGAAGCCGTGACCGAAAAGGGTTCCGTTCCGGGGCAGTTCACGCTGGTGCTGCATTCGCACCTGCCGTGGCTGGCGCATCACGGGCGCTGGCCGGTGGGTGAGGAATGGCTGTACCAGTCGTGGGCGGCGTCCTATCTGCCCGTCGCGAAGGTATTGAGAAACCTTGCGGCCGAGGGGCGTTCACATCTGCTGAGCCTGGGCATCACGCCGGTGCTGGCGGCGCAGCTGGATGATCCGCACAGTTTGTCCGGGATGCATCACTGGCTGGGCAACTGGCGGCTGCGCGCGGACGAGGCGTCCATGGCGGGCAATACCGCGCTGGGCAGTCATGAGCATCGGCTCGCCGACGAGGCCCTCGAGGATTTCGAGACACGCTGGCGGCACGGCGCGTCGCCGGTGTGGCGGCAGCTCATCGATGCCGAGGCCATCGAATTGCTGGGCGGGCCGCTCGCGCATCCGTTCCAGCCGCTGCTGGACGCGCGGTTGCGGGCATTCGAATTGAGCGAGGGCCTGGCCGACGCGCGGCAGCGGTGGGGGCATACGCCCACCGGAATCTGGGCTCCCGAATGCGGATTCACGCCGGGGATGGAGAAGGGGTACGCCGCCGCCGGGGTATCCCATTTCATGGTCGACGGCCCGGCGTTGCGCGGTGACACCACTCTCGGTCGGCCCGTGTGGGATTCGGATGTGGTGGCCTTCGGTCGCGATCTGCATGTCAGCTACCGCGTCTGGTCGCCGAAATCCGGTTACCCGGGTCAGGCCGCCTATCGTGATTTCCATCACTACGATCACGCCACCGGCCTCAAGCCGTCCCGGGTGACCGGCAAGACGGTCGCGGGCCCGGACAAGGCTCCCTACGATCCCGCGCTCGCCGCCGAGGCGGTGCGGCGCGATGTCGCCGACTTCGTGCAGACCGTGCGGGAACGGCTGATCGCCGAGTCCGAGCGCATCGGACGGCCCGCGCTCGTGGTGGCGGCCTTCGATACCGAATTGTTCGGGCACTGGTGGCACGAGGGGCCGCAGTGGCTGGAGCAGGTGCTGCGCGCGCTGCCCGAGGCGGGCATTACCGTCGGCACCCTCGCCGATGCGCGGGCCAATGGTTATGTCGGGGAATCGGTGCAGCTCAGCGACTCCTCGTGGGGTTCGGGCAAGGACTGGCGGGTGTGGGCCGGGGATCAGGTCGCCGATCTGGTCGAGCTCAATGCCGACATCGTGCGGCTGGCGCTGGACACCCTCGACAAGATGCGGGTCGAGACCGGTTCCGAGATGCCGGGTTCCGGACTGGGCGGGCTGCGCAATCCGGTGGCCGATCAGCTGCTGCGCGAGGCCATCCTGACCGTGTCCAGCGACTGGGCGTTCATGGTGTCCAAGGATTCCGCGGCCGGTTACGCCCGGGACCGGGCCCATCAGCACGCGCATGCGGTGCGTGAAATCGCCGCCGCCGTCGCCGCCGGTCAACTGGCCAAAGCGGGGCAGCTTGCCGCAGGATGGTACGCGGCCGACGGACTGTTCCCAGCGCTCGATGCGCGCCGTCTCGGCTCTGTGGCAGAAGGACCCTAATGAAGATCTTGATGGTGTCGTGGGAGTACCCACCCGTCGTAGTCGGCGGGCTGGGCCGCCACGTCCATCACCTGGCCACCGAGCTGGCGGCCGCCGGGCACGAGGTGGTCGTGCTGGCCCGCCGGCCCATGGGCACCGACGCGAGCACGCACCCGACGCACTCGTTCGTCGAGGACGGCGTGCTCGTGGTGGCGGTCGCCGAGGATCCGCCGTGCTTCGACTTCGGCGAGGACATGCTGGCGTGGACGCTGGCCATGGGTCACGCCATGGTGCGCGCGGGCATGGCGCTGCAGAAGGGCGGCATCGGCGAAGGCTGGATTCCGGATGTGGTGCACGCCCACGACTGGCTGGTCGCCCATCCGGCCATCGCCCTGGCCGAGTTCTACGACGTCCCTTTGGTTTCCACCATTCACGCCACCGAGGCTGGTCGGCACAGCGGCTGGGTCTCCGGCCGCGTCAACCGCCAGGTGCACTCGGTGGAATGGTGGCTGGCCCACGAATCCGACGCTCTCATCACGTGTTCGGAGTCGATGAAGGACGAAGTCGAGCGCCTCTACAGCCCCGAGCGCGTGCCGGTCACGGTCATTCGCAATGGAATCGACGTGGGCGCCTGGACCTTCCGCGAACGCGCCCCCCGCTCCTGCCCGCCGCGACTGCTGTACGTCGGCCGCCTCGAATACGAAAAGGGCATCCAGGACGCGATCGCCGCCCTGCCGCGCATCCGCAAGGCCCACCCCGGCACCACGCTGACCGTGGCGGGCATCGGCACCCAATTCGATTGGCTGCGTGAGCGCGCCCGCGCCCACCGCGTGGCCCGCGCCGTGAATTTCGTCGGCCGCCTGGACCACACGGACCTGCTCGGCTGGCTGCACGGCGCCGACGCCATCGTCCTTCCCAGCCGCTACGAGCCCTTCGGCATCGTCGCCCTGGAAGCCGCCGCCGCGGGCACCCCCCTGGTCACCTCCACCGCAGGCGGCCTCGGCGACCTGGTCACCGACGGCGTCACCGGCGCCTCCTTCGAGCCCGCCGACGTCAACGGCCTTGTCGACGCGGTGAACTCGGTCCTCGACGACGCGGCCGCCGCCCAAGACCGCGCCTGGGCCGCCCGCGAGCGCCTCACCGCCGACTTCGCCTGGGACGTGGTAGCCCAAGAAACCGCCCTCGTCTACCAGTCCGCCAAACGCAAGGTCCGCAACCCCCTGGGCCGCCCCGCCATCGTGGAACGCCCTCTCCCCGAACGAGACCCGAACCAGCCGTACTGACCGCCCGGCATCGAACCGCCGACCTGCCGCACGAATCGGGACAGCCCAGACCATTTCGCTGTGGATCGAACACATGCTCGATCCACAGCGATACCTTCGCCCCATGGTCAGCTCTCAACACGAGGCGATGCACCGGCTGTTTCAACGCCACCCAGAAGTCTTCGGCCGCGCTTTCACGGCGTTGAAACTTCCTTTCCCAGAACCCCGTTCAGTCGCTTTGCTGCCGAACGATCTTACCGAGATCGAGCCCTTGGAGCGGCGCGTCGACACCCTGCTACGCATCGACACCGCCGAAGGACCCTTCCTCCTTCTGGTCGAGGCCCAAGGACGAGACGACAAGAGAAAGTTCAGCGCCTGGGCGTACTACCTCGCACACGTCCACGCGAAATACGACTTGCACCCGGTCCTGCTGGTCATCTGTCAGGACACGGCCACTGCCGCCTGGGCAGCCGGACCGTTCCACATCGGCCCGCGTCAGTGGACCAGCCTCATCGTTCGCCCACTGGTCCTCGGGCCACACAACGTGCAGCCGATCACCGACTTGCGCACCGCAGTAGATGACGTCCCATTGGCCACACTGTCAGCAATCACCCATGCCAATGATCCCGGCATCAATGACATACTGAAAACGCTGGCCACCGCATTACAGACCATCGACGAAGACGACGCCCTGATCTTCGCTGAACTCACCGAGCTGGGTTTGGGCAAAAGCCGGGCCGGACAAATCTGGAGGCAGTTGATGACCGTGGACCTCTCCTTCTTCCGCTCCGAAACCCAACAACGTATTCGCGCCGAAGCCCGCTCCGAGGGCCGTGCCGAAGGTCGAGTCGAGGGACTCGCAGAGGCTGTACTGCGTATGCTCGATCGTCGCGGGATTGCTGTAGCGACCGACGTGCGTGACCGGATCACGTCCTGCACTGATGCGGAGCTCTTGCTGAGCTGGCTGGACAAGGCCGATTCGGCCGCCACCACTGACGATCTCTTCGTGGTCGAGAGCTGAAACCCCTTTCCCGCGGAGCCCACACGATTGGCCCTGGGACCGCCGGGGCCACTCACGTGCTGACCTCTATCCGAGTGAGACCACCTTGTTCTGGCCGGAGACGACGGTGTCGGCGTGGTCGACCAGGGCGACTCGGACCTGCACTGTTTGGCCTTTCGACAGCGGTGCCGGATCGCCGGTGACGCCGGCGACCGTAATCACGGCCGACTGGAGGGTGCCGTCGCAGACGACGGCATTGTCCGCGCCGGTGGCGGAGGGGCTCTCGGCGTCGGGGGCGCCGATCATGACCTTGATGGCGGCTACTCCGGCCGAGGCGTCGCAGCTGTAGTCGACGCCTACGTTCGCGGGGCCGACACCCGTGACGTCGATGCTGTTGGCGGCAAGGGCGGGGGCGGCGGTGGCGATGGCGGCTGCGGCCAGCGCAACGAGGGCGGCTGCCTGGGAGGTGGAGCGGTGATGGTTCCGAATGGTCAGCATGGATCTTCGTCCTCCTGGGTAAGGAAACGGATCACCGGACACAATCAGAGATCGCGGCGCTCAACGCGCCGCATGTCCATCGTCCTCCATCGGTACTCGACAGGGCAGCCCGGGTTCGGGGCGACCAGCTCAGGAGTCGATCTTCTTCAGCGCCTTCTGGACGGTGAGGTAGGTGCGGGTGGTGATGTCCTTACCGTGCGTCTTTTCCAGCCAGGCCATGAAGGACGGGGTTTTCGGGTCGCTGTTGTCGATGACCGAGAGGACGGCGGCGGCTGTTTCGTCGTAGCCGAGGACGCGGGCCAGGTCGGTGCTCGCGGTGGCCGGGTCGGGGAGGCCGGCGGTGGCGTCTTTGAGGAAGGTGACGGTGAGATAGGTTTCGCGGCAGTGGGTGAGGCCGGAAAACCAGTCGGCGTCGATGAGGGATCGGAGTTGGGCTCGGCTGCGGACCAATGTGCCGCCGGGGATGCCCAGTTCGGAATTCAACGCCTGCCGGATGCGGGATTCCAGGGCGGGCATATCGGATTCGCCGGTGTGGAAGATGACGTTGCCGCTGGTGAGCAGGGTGCTGACCTTGTCGAAACCGAGGCCCTCGAAGACGCCGCGCAGCTTTTCGTTGCGCATGTTCGGGTTGGTGGGCATGATCCCGCGCAGGAAGGCGGCATATCCGGTCATGGGGCGACCTTAGCGAGCGCGGGCGACAAGGCTCAGGAGGCGGCTACGCCGTTCTTCTTGCGTTCGATATCGGCCAGGGCGGCAAGGTATTCGGCGCGCTTGTCGGCGGCGGCGTCCCAGGCGTCCTTGCGGTTCTTGACCACTCGGGCGGGGGCGCCGACGGCAATGCTGAAGTCGGGGTAGTCGCCCTTGACGACGGCGTGGGCGCCGAGAACGCAGCCGCGGCCGACCCGCGTGCTGCGCAGCACGGTGACCTTGGCGGCGATCCAGGTGTCGGGGCCGATGCGAACGGGGCTCTTCACAATGCCCTGATCCTTGATCGGCAGGGTGATGTCATCGGTGACATGGTCGAAATCGCAGATATAGCACCAGTCGGCCACCAGGGTCGACTCGCCGATCTCGATATCGATGTAGGTGTTGACGACATTGTCCTTGCCGAACACCACCTTGTCGCCGATGCGCAGCGAACCCTCGTGGCAGCGCAGGGCATTGCCGTCGCCGATGTGCACCCATTTGCCGATCTCCATGCGCGCCAGTTCGGGGGTGGCGTGGATTTCGACATTGCGGCCCAGGAAGACCATGCCGCGCAGCACGATGTGCGGGTTGGCCATCTTGAACTTCCACAGCCGGTAGTAGCGCACCAGGTACCAGGGCGTGTAGGCGCGGTTGGCGAGCACCCATTTGAGCGATGCCACGGTCAGAAAGCGCGCCTGCTCCGGATCCCGGCGCCGCGATCCGGCCCAACGCGAGCGCAACGGCGCGCCCCACATGCTCGTCACGAACTTGCTCCTACTGTTCCCAGGACCGTTTAGACGAGGGTATCGGTCCCCTTCCCGGGACTCGAAAGTAGGCTGTGCTCCGGCTGCATCAGCCCCCCGAGAGCTAACCAGAGAATCGTACTGGCAGAAGGGACACCAGCAGGTGCGAAGCGGCAGGCGGCACACCGGACGTGACCAGCACGGACCGCGGATCGGTCGCACACTGGCAGCTGCGGCCGCCGGATTGCTGACGCTCACCGCGTGCGGCAGCACCACGGTCGACGACATCAAGGTCGGCAATGGCGCGGGCTGGCCGCTCGCCTTCCACGATGCGCGCAACAGCGGCTCCACGCCGGTGACCGGATCGCGGAATCTGTCGCTGAGCTGGCAGCGCCCCGTGGGCGGGCCCGTCGGCGCGCCGGTGACGGTCGGGCCCGAGGGGCAGATGTTCGTCACCACGCGCACGCCCTCGTGCCAGATCTTCTCCTTCCTCATGCAGACCGGGCGCAAGCGGTTCTGCAATGCCATGGGGCCCAGCGCCGTCGACGCGGGCGCGGCCGTGGACGGCGGCACCAATGTGTATGTCGGCGACGACGGCGGGGTGTACTCGTTCAATCTGCTCGGGCAGCCGCGCTGGCGCACACCCGTGGCGGGCGTGCCGATCTCGGTGCAGTTCACCGGGGACGGGAATGTGCTGTCGGTGACCCAGTCCGGGCAGGTCGACGTGCTCAGCCGGCAGACCGGGGACCGGGAGGTGCCCACCTTCCAGCTGCTCGGCGAACCGGACTTCCTGGACAACCCCGGGCTGAATCGACCGCCGGACGGGCAGGGCATCGAGGATTGCGCGACCGGGGGGCCGCAGTGCCCGGTCGCGAATGTGTCCGCGGTGGACCAGAAGACCGGGCGGTTCTACGCCACGGTGTGGCGGCCGGGAGTCGGCACGGCCGATCTGATGGCGCTCAGCTACGACGGCAAACAGATCCGCACCGAGTGGAGCGCGGAAATGCTGACCGGCGGCAGCGCCACCAGCCCGACGCTCGCACCGGACGGGTCCACGGTGTACGTGGGCGACAATGCCAATCGGCTCATGGCCGTCGACACCTCCGATGGGCGCACCAAGTGGGTGCACGATCTGGGATTCCCGGCGCGGGGCGCGATCTCCGCTCAGGACGGGCTGCTCGTGCCCGCCGGGGACGAGGGGCATCTGCTGGCCATCCGGGACAATGGTGACAGCGCCCAGATCGCCTGGGAGCGCAAGGATCTGGCGCTGCGCGGCAAGCCGGTGCAGACCGCCGGGGGTACCGGGTACACGGTCGCCCCGATCGGCGAGCACCTCACCCTGGTCACCTTCGACACCAAGACGGGTGCGACCGTCGACTCCGATGACATGCCCGGGGCGGAAGGCACGACCGTGGGCACCTCCATCGGCGCGGAGGGCGAGGTCGTGGTGACCACCCGCATCGGCGAGATCTTCGTCTACAAGCCGGAGAAGTAAGCCCAACTCTCGGGACTCTCAGGGGCTTACGCCCCTGAAACCCCAACCCGGCAGCGGCCTTTCGAGCGGTCAGGACTCCACAGGGCTTACGCCCCCGAAACCCCAACCCGGCAGCGGCCTTCCGGGCGGTCAGGACTCCACAGGGCTTACGCCCCCGAAACCCCAACCCGGCAGCGGCCTTCCGGGCGGTCAGGACTCCACAGGGCTTACGCCCCCGAAACCCCAACCCGGCAGCGGCCTTCCGGGCGGTCAGGACTCCACAGGGCTTACGCCCCTGAAACCCCATCCCGGGGCGCAGCTTTCGGGCCGCCGGACTCGCGAGGCTGTCGCCTTGGAACCGCCGGGGCCCAGCGCAGGTGCTCGCGCGCTCTAGACCTTCGGAGGCTGGGGCGGTTGTTCGGGGCGGACGGAGTCCAGCAGGGCGATCGCTCGTTCGAGCATGTCCTTCAGGGCTTTTCGTTCCTTGTCGGTGAATTCGGCGGCCAGGGCGCGTTCTACGGGAATGGCGCGCTTGTCGGCGTCGCGGAGGACTGCCGCGCCTTCCTCGGTGAGGCGCGTCTCGAGGACGTTGCGGTGCCAGGCGTGGGGGGTGCGTTCGATGAGGCCGCGGTCGCGCAGGTTGGCCAGGACCGTGTTCATGGTGGGCGGGGTGACGCAGCACTGACGGGCCAGTTCGGCGGCGGAGATGCCCGGGTTCTCGCTCAGCACCAGGAGGGCCGCGTACTGCGGAACCGTCACGCCCGCAGGTTTGACGGCGGCGAGTTTGGCCGCTTGCAGGGCCTGTTCGGCGCGCTTGAGGTACGCCCCGAGGCGTTCGGCGGTTGGCATCGACGTCACTTGTGCATGGTATTCGACTCTTCCGATTGTTCGAACATTGACTATCATTAGAACTCTAATCTATGTTCGATGCCGCACTTAGGTGATACCTCTACTGATCCGCACCGGAAGGCGCACTCATGTCCCGTTCGACCCGACTCCGCATTGCCGCGCCCGCGGCCCTGATGCTGGCGCTGGCGGCCTGCTCCACTAGCGCGGAGCCCGCGGCCCCGAATGATCCGGCCCCGGCCGCGCGCGTCGGCACCGCCTTCGAACTGCCCGAGGAACGCGCGTATCCCGAAGGGATCGCGGTGGATTCACGCACCGGGGACGTCTACGTCGGCTCCTGGACCACCGGCGCGATCTACCGCGCCACGGCGGGCGCCAGCAGGGCCGAGATCTTCCTCCCCTCCGGTGCGGACGGGCGGCTGACGGCCAACGGCCTGCGCGTCGACAGTGCCGGGCGGCTCTGGGTCACCGATCACACCGCCGGAGTCGCGGTGTACGACACCGGGACTCGTGCGCTGCTGGCCCGGTTCGACGCGGCGGCCGCCGACAAACCGTTCATCAACGATCTGGCCATGACCCCGGACGGCAGCGCCTACATCACCGACAGCGTGCGCCCGGTGATCTATCGCGTCGGCCCGGAACAGCTCGCGGATGCCATGGCGAACGGCGGGCGCGGGAACCTGCCCGTCTACGCGGATCTGAGCGCGGCGATCGGCCCCAGCGCACCGGGCAGCTACATCCTCAACGGCATCGTCGCCGACGAGTCCGGTCGCTACCTGCTCACCGTCGACATGGCCTCCGGCAACCTCTACCGGATCACCGTGCAGCCGCAACCGGCGATCACCAAGGTGGATCTGAAGGGCGGCAACGTAATCAACGGCGACGGCCTCGAACTGCGCGGCGACACCCTCTGGGCCGTGCACAACAAGGACAACGCCATCAGCCGCTGGCAGCTCAGCGGCGACGGCGCCACCGCCGAACTCCGGCAGCGCGTCACCGATGAGGCGCTGCGCATCCCGACCACCATGGCGCACAGCGGCGATCGCACCCTCGTGGTCGTCTCGCAATTCGACCGCGGCGGCCCCATGGGCGACGGCACGCCGAGCAACCCGTTCCGAGTGGTCACGGTCGAGGGGATCTGACCGGCGCGAATCCGGCAAGGATTCGCTGTGAGCGGACAGCGGGAATCGACTGCGCGGACGGCGGGTTCGATCAGGGGCAATACCTCGAATCGTTTGGAGTAGCAGTTTGAGCACCATCGTCGTCTCGCACGAATTCGCCAGTAGCCCGGACCAGGCGTGGTACGGGCATCTGGCCGCCGCCCTGGGCGACCACGACGTGCGGGTGCCGCAGATGCCGGATCCCGAAGCGCCGCAACCCGAACCGTGGCTGCGGGCGGTCACCGCGGAGATCTCCGATCCTGCCGACACCGTACTGGTCGGCCACAGCCTCGGCGGCGTGAACCTGCTGCGCCTGCTGGAGCGGCACGAGGGCGCGCCCTTCGCGGGCGTCGTCCTGGTGGCGTCGATGGCGCACGAGGTCGGCTACGACCAGCTGGCCGGGTTCTTCGAGGGCGGCTTCGATTGGGAGCGGATTCGCAAGGCCGCCGAGCAGTTCCGGGTGCTGGTCGCCATCGACGATCCGGTGCTGACGCCGGATCCGCTCGAGCACGTGCGGTTGTTCGCCGCGAACCTCGAAGCCAAGGCCGTCGTCACGCCGGACGGCATTCACTTCAGCCGCCTGCAGGACCGGCGGGAGCTGCACGAGGCGGTCGCCTTGGTGGAGGAAGTGCTGCCGTGAGTCAGTTGCGTTCGCGGGCAATGGCATCCAGGTTGTCCGCGATCCGCTGCAGCATGCCGATCAGCACGCGGTAGCCGTCCGGGCCGAGACCGTCGATGGTGGCGGCGCGTTCGGCGTCGATGAGCTGGGATACGGCGGCGTAGACACTGCGACCGTCCGAAGTGAGGGTGTGGTTGCCGTCGGCGTCGACGGCAACCACACCGCGGTCGACCAGAGCGGTCACCTGCGGGGCCACGGTGGGTTCCGCGTCATCCAGGAAATGCGCGTGGGCGCGGTCCAGTTCGGCCAAGGTCACCGGGCCGGCGGAGATCGTGTTGATGACCTGCCAGGAGCGGCGGACCAGGCCGTGGTCGGCGAGCAGGGCGGCGAAGTTCTCCTCCAGCATGCGATCGATGTGGCGGAGGTAGTAGCCGAGGGGTTTCCCGGGTGCGTGCGCGGTGGTCATGATCCTCTCCTCAGAAATATGTCAGATTACATGTACTTGTAGTTTAACAAGCAGTTGTAGAATGACAAGGGTGACGGAGAAAGATCCCGCGACGGCTGCCATCGAGCGGGCGATGGTGGCGATCCGGCGCAGCCAGACCCGCCGCAGCCTCAGCCGGCTCGGCGCATTCGGCGAGGGGCCCGCAATGGACCCGACCGTGTTCGGGGTGCTCGACGCCGTCGAAGCGCGTGACGGGGAGGCCACGGTCACCGATATCGCGAACACACTCGGAGTCGACCAGCCCCGCGCTAGCCGCTTGGTGGCGCGCGCGGTCTCGGACGGGCTCCTGGAACGGCGCGCCGATCAGGCCGACGCGCGCCGCGTGCTGCTCCACCTGACCCGTAAGGCGCAAGCGGCCCTCGAACGCGCGCACAGCGCGCGGCAAGCGGTCTTCGCCCGCGCCACCGCGGACTGGACGGACTCCGAACGCGACGAATTCGCCCGGCTGCTCACCAGATTCGTCGCGGATTTCCAGGCAACGGTCGCCGCGCCCGAAGACTGACGCCGGCCTCGGGACGACCGACGCCAGTTACGGGGTGGCGCAGATGAATACCGTGGCGGTGCGGCCGATGCGCGTGACGACCAGCGTATGAGGTTGCGTGCCACGAGGTTTCAACTTGGCCCGCAGCGCGTCGGGGTCGATATCGACACCGCGCGTGAGGATTTCGAGCGGACCACAATTCCGGCGATGCAATTCGGCCCGTAGCGGCTTCTCCCGGAAGTCCATCCGATCGAGAATCCGGAACCCGCGCACGCCCTCCGGCACGCTGTCGCCGGTCACATACGCGATGCGGGGATCCAGTTGCCACAGACCGTGTTTCGCGGCGTAGTGGCGCACCAGGCCCGCCCGCACGACCGCCCCGTCCGGGTCGACGATCCACTCCCCCGGCTCACGCTCGGGAATGTCATCCGCCTCGGCATCGGTGAGGCTCCACGACTCACCGCTCGACGAAAGCACTGTCGCCCGCCGCGTCACGCCGGATTCCGCCAGACCGGGCGACCACAGACACGCCTCCCGCACCGCACCGTCCAACGACACCACCTCGACCTCGCCCGCCCAGCCGAGCTTGTCGAAATCCAGTCCGGGAGCGCACTTCACGACAAGATCGCGGCCGGCATAGGCGTCGAGTAGATCCGGCAGCGGAGGTTGCAGCTTCGCCGGATCATGCGTCCGCCGCCCGTCGGCCCGCCGCGCCGGATCCGCGATGACCACCTCGGCACCACTGCACGGCGCCAGCGCATCCGCCTTGGCCAACAACACATTTCGGGTCACCCGGTCGGTCATCCCGGCGTGTTCTGGGCCGGGATTCTCCTCTTGCGCATGGGGATTCCGGCCAAAAGCGTGCCGGAATGACGGGGGCTCGGCGGCGGTGGCGGCGGCGGTGTTCGAGTTCACCGGTAGCGCACCGAGATTGTGGGCGGCCATGGCGAGGCGCACGTCGTCGAGGTCGCTGCCGATGACGGCGGGGCAGACGCGAGCGAGTTCGGCGAGTTCCGCGCCGATCGAGCAGGTCACGTCGTGGACGGTGCGGCCGGCCAGGCGGGCGGCGCGATGGCGGGCCACCGCGGTGGGGGTGGCCTGCTGGAGGGCGTCGTCGGTGAAGAGCCACTCCCCCGACTCGGGGAGTTTGGCGGTGGCGCGGCGACGCAGGCGGATGGTTTCGACCAGGACGGCGGCGCGGTCGCCGTGGGCGCGGCGGAGCTGTTCGAGGTCGCGCAGCAGCGACTTCGGGGTGAGGTCGAGGCGGTCGGCCCCGGTCAGCGCAGCCAGGCCGGCCGCGCTGCCGAGATAGGCGACGTCGTCGCGAGTGAAGGCGTAGCCCAAGGGATTTCGCCGGTGCCGGTTACTTGGCGGAGGCGCCGGGCTTCACGCCGGTGATCATGACGTTGTAGAAGAACTGGCGGGGGACGATGTGGCGGAGCACCTTCTCGTCCAGCTTGGACAGGCCCAGCCAGGCCTTGTACTGGGCCATGCGGTAGCGCCAGGTGAGCTTGGACTCCGGCACGGCCGCCTCGAAGGTGCGGACCGGCCAGCCCCACAGGGCGGCGGCGAATTCCTCGGTCTTGGCCAGCACGTCGACCGCGCCGGCGCTGGTCGCCATGCGCTCCAGGTCGGAGGGGTCGAAGGTGTGCAGGTCGACGACGGCCTCGAGGGCGGCGGCGCGGGAGGACTCGTCCAGTTCGGCCTGCGGGCGGCGCCAGTCGCTCAGGAAGGGGAGCTTGGTGACCTCGGTGGTGACCTTCCAGGTGACCTGGCCGAGCTTGCGGGCGTAGAAGTTGCCGATGGTGGTCGGCTCGCCGGCGAAGACGAAGCGGCCGCCGGGCTTGAGCACGCGCAGGCATTCCTTGAGCGCCAGTTCCACATCCGGGATGTGGTGCAGCACGGCGTGGCCGACGACCAGGTCGAAGGTGTCGTCCTCGTAGGGAATGGTCTCGGCGTCGGCGACGCGGCCGTCGACGTCCAGGCCGAGGTTCTGGCCATTGCGGGTGGCGACCTTGACCATGCCCGGGGACAGGTCGGTCACCGAACCGGACTTGGCCACGCCGCCCTGCATGAGGTTCAGCAGGAAGAAGCCGGTGCCGCAACCGAGTTCGAGGGCCCGCTCGTAGGGCAGCTGCGCGTCGGGGACCACGGCGTCGAAACGGCCGCGCGCGTACTCGATGCAGCGCTCGTCGTAGGAGATGGACCACTTCTCGTCGTAGGTCTCCGCTTCCCAGTCGTGGTAGAGGACCTGCGCGAGCTTGTTATCGGAATACGCGGCCTGGACCTCCGCCTCGGTGGCGTGCGGGTTCGGCGCGGGGTCTTCAGGACGAGCAGTCATAACAGGGCAGCCTAATGAACGCCCCGGTGAGCCCGTGTATCGGCCCGGTTATCCGCGCGTGAATCGGGCCGACCCGGGCCCGTCCACCAAATAGGAACGTGTTCCAACCTGCTGATCTGCGCTGCCAAACAGCCCGGCCCACTCCTTGCGCGCCCGGTCGTGCCCGTGCGTGCCCGCCTCGAACACCCGCTTGGCGGCGCCCAATGCGAGGCCCGGCGCGCCCTGAAACTGCCCGGCCCACCGCAGTGCCGCGGCGAACACATCGTCGGGCGCCACGACCTCGTCGACCAGGCCGATCTTCTCGGCTTCCTCCGGATCCACGAACCGCCCGCTGTAAACCAGGTCCTTGGCCTTGGACGGCCCGACCAGCAGGCTCAGCCGCCGGATTCCCGCCAGCGGAATCAGCCCCGCCTTGATCTGCGGCAGCCCGAGCTTCACGTTGTCCCCGATGATCCGCCGGTCCGCGGCCAGGGCCAGCTCCAGCCCGGCACCCAGCGCATACCCGCTGATCGCCGCCACCGTCGGCTGCGGCACCCGGGCCAGGCAGCTCAACGCGGCCTGAAAATCGGCGACGACCGCCTCGGCCTGGGCGGGCGTGAACCCCGCCAGCTCGGCCATCTCGTCCCCCGCCGAGAACACCCGCTCATCCCCGTACACGATGACCGCCGAAATCCCGGCATCCCCCGCGATCTCCGCCGCGGCGGCGGAAACCTCCAGCGCCACCTGCAGATCGATCAGATTCATCGGCGGGCGGGCGATCCGGAGAACGGCAACGCCCTCCGCCACACCCCGGTCCACGGTCACAAACTCGGCCACAGCCGACACCCTACTGCCGCGCCGCGGCCCGATCCGCGCCACCTGTGCCCCGGGGCACGCACCGAGCGGCGTGTGATGCGGCGGTCACGCACCATCACGTGCACGTCAGCCTCCTTTCAGCAAACTCTTATGCCGCGCGATCAGAATCGGAGCGGCGCAAAAGTCGCGCATTGAAGAGGAAGGTACATGTGATGCGAGGTCTGGCCATGGCAGCCGTATCGACGATCGCCGTGCTGACCGGCCAGCTCGGAACCGGCACCGCCGCCACGGCCGCGGCGCAGGACACCGGATCATTGGATCGGCTGGTCGGCCTGCTGGCCGAACGGCTGGAGACCGCCGATACCGTCGCGGCCGTGAAATGGGCGACCGCCGAACGCGAGGGCACCCGGCCCGTCATCGACGATCCCGCCCGCGAGGCCGTCATCTACGACGCGATGGCGCGACTCGGCGCGCAGCGGGACCTGCCCGACGCCTGGGTCCGGCAGGTCTTCCAAGGCCAGATCGAGGCCAACAAGCTGGTGCAGCGAGGTCTGGTCACGCTGTGGAGCAACGGTGCGGCATCCGCGCCCGCCCCGACCGTGGACCTCACCGCCATACGCCCGGTGATCGACCGGGTCAATGGCGAGATCATCGACGAATTGGCCGGTAAGCGAGCCGAATTGGACGCCCCGGACTGCGCGGCGCGGCTGGCGAGCAGCGTGCTGGACACCGTGAGCGAACGGCACAGCGACCCGCTGCACCAGGCGGCGCTGGTGCGCGCGGCGGCTCCGCTCTGCGAGCGGTGAGCCGGGCGCACGGCGTTCGCGGGGACTACTCCGGGCGCTGCGAACCGCGCAGGCGGGTGTTGTCGGGGAGGTCGGCGAAGTAGCGGTCGGCGTGGGGAAAGGCCAGGGCGGCTTTGGGGGCGGTGGGGTCGTAGACCGGCATGATGGGTGTGATGGCAGGGCTGGCCGCGAGAATGGCGGCGGTGGAGGGGAATTCGGCGAGGGCCACCAGTTGGGTCCAGGTGGGCGGGAGGAGGACGTCGAGACCGTTCTTCCAGCGGGTGATGGCTTCGGCGGGGGTGCACCAGGTGACGACTTCGGCCTCGGAGGTGGCATCGTCGGCGTGCTGCCCCTCCGGGAGGACGGCCACGAAGAAGCGGGTGTCGTAGCGGCGGGGTTCGACCTCGGGGGTGATCCAGTTGTCCCAGGGGCGGAGCAGGTCGGCGCGCAGGACGAGGTTCTCCTGCGTGAGGAAATCGGCGAAGGTGAGATCGCGGCGTTCCAGGCGGGCGCGGGCCGCGGCGTAGACGCTGGTGTCGGAGACGACGGTGTCGGCGGTGGGGCCTGCCAGGAGGACGCCGCATTCTTCGAAGGTTTCGCGGACCGCCGCGCAGACCAGGGCTTGGGCGCGGGGGGCGTCGGTGCCGAAACGGTCTGCCCACCAGGCGGGTTCGGGGCCGGCCCAGTCGAGGTGGGCGGAGGCATCGGAGGGGTCCACGCCGCCACCGGGGAAGACCGTCATGCCCGCGGCGAAGGCCATGGCGTTCACGCGGCGCTGCAGGAACACCTCGGGGCCGTGCGCGCCGTCGCGCACCAACATCACGGTGGACGCGTCCTTGACGGGCGCGGCGGGCTGAGAGTCGGTCGGGGCTACGGTCTCACTCACACTCCGCACCCTAACGGTTGCTAGGTCACCGCGACAGAACCTGGTTCGGTTCCGGGCTCAGTCGGTGAGGTGGACCGAGCCGGTGCGCGGCTCGATGGTGAAGGCGCCGGACGGGTCGTCGCGATGCGATCGGGTACCGGTGAGCATGCCGGTGCGATAGTCCTGCACCTGGCTGAACACATCGCCGCTGCCCGCATCGGCCCAGGTCACCAGGAACACACCGGTTTCCAGATGCTCGATCGCGACCGGCGCCACGGTCCTGCGGCCGCTGTCGGCGGCGACGTAGGTCAGCGTGCGGCCGTCCCCGGCGAAGGTCACGGTGCCACCGGAACCGCTGTCGTAGCGCAATTGCACGGTTTTGCCGTGCAGATCCGACGGCACCGCGGCGGGGCCCAGTCCCTCGGCGGATTGGATCGCCGAAACCTTTTGCGGCGCCGGTGGATCGGCGACGCACCCGGCTGCGGCGAACGCGATGGCCACGAGCGCCACCACAGCGATGGTCCGGCCCACTCCTGCTCCCTCCGTCCGCGGCGGCCCCACCCGTGCCACCGCCCCGCGCCGAGCGTTCGCCGAGAATTGGCTACACAGCGGCGATCGACTCGACATACCAGTTCACAGCGAATCTGGTCATGTTGCGGACAGTTTGCCCGCTGAGGGAGGGCGATGCAATGGCAGCGCGCCGGAATCTCCGGTGGCAGGCCGGTGAATTCCGCGCGGCCGGACCGCGCAGCGGATTCAGCGGGTCCGATGCCGCCCGAAACGCTGGCTGCGGCGGGCGAAGTAGCGACCGTCGATGCGATCGAGGGTGATGGACTGCCGGAAGGCCTCGCTCAGGTTCTCGGCGGTCAGCACGTCCTCGAGCAGGCCCTGCGCCACCACCGCGCCCTCGTTGAGGAGCATGCCGTGGGTGAAGCCCTGCGGGATCTCCTCCACATGGTGGGTCACCAGCACGGTCGCCGGCGCGTCCGGATCGGCGGCGAGATCGCCGAGGCGCTCCACCAGTTCCTCGCGCCCGCCCAGATCCAGTCCGGCGGCGGGCTCGTCGAGCAGCAGCAGTTCGGGATCGGTCATGAGCGCGCGGGCGATCAGCACCCGCTTGCGCTCGCCCTCCGACAGCGTCCCGTAGGCGCGATCGGAAAGGTGTTCCGCGCCCAGGCTTTCCAGGATGTCCACGGCCCGGTCGGTATCGACCTCGTCATAGCGTTCCCGCCACCGGCCCATGACCGCGTACCCGGCCGACACCACCAGATCGCCCACCTTCTCGTCGCGCGGCACGCGACTGGCGACGGCGGCGGAGGACAGGCCGATGCGGGGGCGTAGCTCGTTCACGTCGACCCGGCCCAGGGTCTCGCCCAACAGGTTGGCGCTGCCCGAGGTCGGGTACATCTCGGCCGCCGCCATCCGCAGCAGCGATGTCTTCCCGGCGCCGTTGGGGCCGAGCACAACCCAGCGTTCGTCGAGCTCCACCTGCCAGGTGACAGGTCCTACGAGCGTATGGCCCGAGCGTCGGACGGTGACATCGTTGAAATCGATGAGCAGATCGGGATCCGGTTGTGGCACGGGGTCCATCTTTGCCCACCGCCCTGGACGATCGTCAACGTGGTGCGAAATATCTGTGCGTGTCATCGCCTCCGATGGGGTCCCGACGTGAATTCGTCAGCCGGACCGTCGAATTCCAGGGGTGTGGATAGCTCCGTCCGATCGCCGCGAGCGCGCGCGTCGGCGCTCGTCGACCGGAACATGCGCGCGAACAGCAGTGCGGCCGGAACCGAGAGCACCACCCAGAGGATGAGAATCAACAGCAGTGTCGTCATTTCCGTTGGTTTCCTTTCAGGAAACTCGTGCACCGATCATTGCCCTCTGATCCGGGGAAGTCGAGCGGGCGTGCACATATATGCCAGCACGCCGACCATCCGGTTCGCAGCTGGGACACGCGACATTCACAAATCGTTCGAATGCCCCGGCCACCACGGTCAGTACCGGAACCGATACCCGGGCCGCGCCGAGCTGAAACCCGCCGGGCCGCACGGCGCGGCGAGCCGCTCAGGGCACCGCGATCACGGTCGTCGACCCGGGCGCCACTTCGGTGAACCCGGCGTCGCGCACCGCGACCGCCGTACGGTCGGCCTCCCGGCGGAGCAGGTGCTGCCAGCGCTCCTGGTCGGCCTCGGCGACGGTGCATCGGTAGCCGCGCGCCGCCCAGGCATACGCCCGCTGCACCGGCATGGCGCCGGCCAGCAGCATGCTCGCATGCCCGACCTGCGCGGCGGCCTTACCTACCGTCATACCCAGATCCGCGTTCACCCATAGCACCGGATACGCGTCATCGATTTCCCCTGGTTCATCGACAGGTAGTTCGGTGCCGCCGATCTGCAGGCGTTTGATGCGCGGGTCGATGTCCCCGACCGGGCCGGGCACGAACGCCCGCGCCTGCGCGCCCTCGAATTCGACTGTCACGCCGTCCACTTCCTGCGCGGCCAGCCAGTGCGCGCCGCGGGCCCGCCGCGCCACCTTGCGAATCCGGGAGCGCTTCCAGCCCAGGTAGCGCGCCTCCCATTCGCCGTCCGGGCCGACCCGCTCGTCGAGGCACAGCGCCACCACCGCCGAGGCCGCCGCCGCGAGCAGCGCGCCGCGCCTGGGCGGATCGTTCTTCGGGATGTGCAGCACCATCTGCATGGCCTGCACCAGCGCCGGATCCGCCGGGTCTCCCCCACCGCCGTAGCCGCGGGCCAGCTCGGCGTGCCGGGCCGCGAATCCCGCGTCGATGGTCGACTCCACGCTGGACAACGGCATCACTCCTCACGAGAACGGCTGCCGGCCAGCTTAATCGGCGGGTGAGTGTGCACCGGAGCACACTCACCCTGCGGCGGCTACTGGACGGTGAGGTTCAGCGTGAAGGTCTGCGTCGGCGGCACGCCCTGCTCCCACGGGCGGACGTAGTTCAGCACCAGCCGCGTGGTACCGGGATTGATGCCGATGAAATACCACTTGGTCTCCCCGCCCTGGCCGGGCTTGGGGCCACCGTCACTGGTGTCCTGCTCGAAGACCGGCTCACCGTTCTGCTTGACGATGTTCTGGTCCAATTCCCCCAGTTGCCAGGAGTATCCGGTGCTGGGATTGGCCTTCAGCTCAACCTTGATCGCCTGGCCGACGACCAGCGTGCGGGACTGGTTGTTCTCGTCCTCGTCCACGTCGATGGTCTCCGCCGCGCCGGCCGAGGTGGTCGTCGGCGGCACGGTGTTCGGATTCTCGTTGTCCCCGCACCCGGTCAGCGCCAGGCCGAGCAGCAGCACCGCCAGTGATGTACGCACCCGCACGGACCATCTCCCATCGTCGTGGCCGGATTGACTCCGGACCACGCTACCGACGGGAGAGCGATGGAGACGGCAAGCGAATCGGACAAGTCGCACCACCCCCGTCATCCCGGCGTGTTCTTGGCCGGGATCCACTGCGGCTGGTGGATCCCGGCCAAGAGCGCGCCGGAATGACCAGGAGGCTCGCGCCGGAAGACACGGCGGCTATCGCGGGCGGCTCAGCGGCCCAGCGGGACCCGCCGCACGCCGCCGTCGAGGGCGTCGGCGGCTTCGACCTCGTCGCGGGTCACGCCGAGGATGAACAGGATCGCGTCCAGGTACGGGTGCGAGAGCGCGGCATCGGCGACCTCGCGCAGCGCGGGCTTGGCGTTGAAGGCGATGCCCAGGCCCGCGGCATTGAGCATGTCGATGTCGTTGGCGCCGTCGCCGACCGCGACGGTCTGCTCCATCGGCACCCCGGTCTCGGCGGCGAAGCGGCGCAGCATGACGGCCTTGGCCTCGCGGTCCACGATTTCGCCGACCACCTTGCCGGTGAGCTTGCCGTTGACGATCTCGAGGGTGTTGGCCTGGACGAAGTCCAATTCCAGTTCGTGCGCGAGCGGTTCGATGACCTGGCGGAAGCCGCCGGACACCACGCCGCAGCGGAAGCCGAGCCGGCGCAGGGTGCGAATGGTGGTGCGCGCGCCCGGGGTCAGCTCGATGCGATCGGCGACCTCGTCGATGACCGAGGCGTCCAGACCGGCCAGGGTCGCCACCCGCTGGCGCAGTGATTCGGCGAAATCGAGCTCGCCGCGCATGGCGGCCTCGGTGACCTTGCGGACCTCGTCCTCGACGCCGGCGTGCGCGGCCAGCATCTCGATGACCTCGCCCTGAATGAGGGTGGAGTCCACGTCGAACACGATGAGCCGCTTGGCCCGTCGCGCCAGGCCCGCCCGCTCGACGGCGATATCGACGCTCTCCTTGGCGGCGACCACCGACAGCGTGGTGCGCAGCGTGGTCTCGGTGTCGGCGTCGCCGGAGGGGACGGTGACCCCGAGCTCCAGACCGGTCACCGGGTAGTCGGCGATGCCGCGAATCGAATCGATGTTCACGCCCTGCTCGGCGAGCTTGCGCGAAATCGCGCTGAACGCGCGGGCGGTCACCGGGCTGCCCAGCACCACCACGGCATGGGTGGAGAGCTTGGCGCCGGTCACGGAATTGGGGCCGATCTCCACATCGACGTTCATGCCGATACTGGCCATGGCGTCCTCGAGCTGATCCTGCAGATCCTCGGGATCGGTGTGACAGGAGACCAGCACACCCAGGGTGAGGCGGCCGCGGATGACGACCTGTTCGACATCGAGCAGACTGACGCCATTGTGCGATAACGCCGCGAGCAGTACCGACGTCACGCCCGGCTTGTCGGGTCCGGTGACCGTGACCAGAACCGTCGTGTCAGACGTGCTCAATCGAAACTCCCGTTCTCGCGACTTGCCGCTTGCGGTCAGCGGCGCGGACTCATTCTGTCAGGTGTAAGTCGAGCGGCCCTCTTCGCCCGTTAACCAGGTGGCGGGTGTCACGCGACACCGCCTTCGGCCGTCTCGGAATGGCCTGGGCCGACTGTCTCCGAAAGCGAACGCGGCGCCCGTCATTGGACGGACGCCGCGTATCAGCTGCTGGGAATTACTTCCCGATCTTCTCCAGCTCGTGCACGGTGTGGGACTTGGAGCCCCAGCCGACATGGGCCTCGGCGCGCATGCGCTCGACCATGTGCGGGTAGTGCAGCTCGAACGCGGGGCGCTCGGAGCGGATGCGCGGCAACTCGTAGAAGTTGTGCCGCGGCGGCGGGCAGGAGGTGGCCCACTCCAGGGAGTTGCCGTAGCCCCACGGATCGTCCACGGTCACGACCTCGCCGTAGCGGTAGGACTTGAAGACGTTCCAGATGAACGGCAGCATCGACGCGCCCAGGATGAAGGCGCCGATGGTGGAGACCGTGTTCAGGCCGGTGAAGCCGTCGCTGTCCAGGTAGTCGGCGTAGCGACGCGGCATGCCCTCGTTACCCAGCCAGTGCTGCACCAGGAACGTGGTGTGGAAGCCCACGAAGGTAGCCCAGAAGTGCCACTTGCCCATGCGCTCGTCCATCATGCGGCCGGTCATCTTGGGGAACCAGAAGTAGATACCCGCGAAGGTGGCGAACACGATGGTGCCGAAGAGCACGTAGTGGAAGTGCGCCACCACGAAGTAGGTGTCCGACACGTGGAAGTCGATCGGCGGGGAGGCCAGCACGACACCGGACAGACCACCGAAGAGGAAGGTCACCAGGAAGCCGATGGAGAACAGCATCGGGGTCTCGAAGGTCAGCTGGCCGCGCCACATGGTGCCGATCCAGTTGAAGAACTTCACGCCCGTCGGGACCGCGATGAGGAAGGTCATGAACGAGAAGAACGGCAGCAGCACCGCGCCGGTGGCGTACATGTGGTGCGCCCACACCGCGATGGACAGCGCGGCGATACCGAGCGTGGCGTAGACCAGCGTGGTGTAACCGAAGATCGGCTTGCGGCTGAAGACCGGGTAGATCTCCGAGACGATGCCGAAGAACGGCAGCGCGATGATGTACACCTCGGGGTGGCCGAAGAACCAGAACAGGTGCTGATAGAGCAGCACACCACCGGAGGCCGGGTCGTAGATGTGACCACCCAGGTGGCGGTCATAGGCCAGCGCCATCAGCGCGGCGGTCAGCAGCGGGAAGGCCAGCAGCACCAGCACCGAGGTCACCAGGATGTTCCAGGTGAAGATCGGCATGCGGAACAGCGTCATGCCCGGGCAGCGCAGGCAGACCACGGTGGTGATCATGTTGACGCCGCCGAGGATGGTGCCCAGGCCGGACACGGCCAGGCCCAGGATCCACAGGTCCGCGCCTACGCCGGGCGAGTGCACGATGTCCGACAGCGGGGTGTAGGCGGTCCAGCCGAAGTCGGCCGCGCCGCCGGGGGTGATGAAGCCCGCGGTCGCCATCGAGCCGCCGAACAGGTACAGCCAGTAGCTGAACGCGTTCAGGCGCGGGAACGCCACGTCGGGCGCGCCGATCTGCAGCGGCAGGATGATGTTGGCGAAGCCGAACACGATCGCGGTCGCGTAGAACAGCAGCATGATCGTGCCGTGCATGGTGAACAGCTGGTTGAACTGCTCGGGCGAGAGGAACTGCATGCCCGGGCGCGCCAGCTCGGCGCGCATGAGCAGCGCCATGAGGCCGCCGACGAGGAAGAAGGACATGGCCGTCACGAGGTACATGACGCCGAGGACCTTCGGGTCCGTGGTGGTGACCATCTTGTAGATGAACGAACCCTTGGGACCCGTCCGTTGCGGGTATGGCCGAGCCGCTTCCACTTCACGGACTGGGCGTGGCTCTACGGCAGTCACTGAACCTCCTGACAGGTACCTTCTGGTCGTTCGTCGCGGGTGCTACCGGCGTCCGGATTCGTGCACAGACGAACGACGGGCGGCATGCGCTGTCATGGATCGTAAACCGTGCTGCCCCACCGGTCGCCAGGTGGTCCTACTCTGTGTCGTAATTGGGTAGGGGGGCGAGTGGTGAGTACGCTGCCAGCCATGCCGGTGCGCGAGTCCGCTTCCACCCGAAACACGTTCGCCTCCCCAGCTGCCCCCGCGCGACGTTTGCGCACCTGGGGGGTGGTTCTCGCGGCGGCCGCGGTCCTACCGGGGCTACTCGCCGGATGTTCCGGATCCGATGATGACGCGATGAACTCGATTGTGCGCACCACCACCAATATCGCCGGAGCCGGCGTGGTGGGTCTGGAGCGCGACACCGCCAAAGCGTGCGCGCTGCCGAGTTCGCCCGATTCGTCGTCGGGGACGCGGACCATCACCAGTGCGGCGGGGACCGCCGAGGTGCCCGCCGATCCGAAACGCATCGTGGTGCTGTCCACCGCGGCGCTCGACGCCACCTGCGCGCTCGGATTGTGGGAGCGAGTGGTCGGCGCGGCAACGGTTTCCGGGCCGACGCCGCAGCCGTCGTATCTGGGGTACGGGATCTCCGCGATTCCCGATGTGGGCTCGGTCGAGCAGCCCGATCCGGCGAAAGTCGCGGCGCTGAAACCGGATGTGATCATCGGGACGGCGGCCGACGGGGCGCAGTATCAGGCCATGCGCGAGATCGCGCCGACCGTGCTGGTCGGCGACGACTTCGGCTGGCAGGCCGAGTTCACCTCGTTCGCCGAGGCGATGGGGCGCAAGACGGCGGCGGCCACGGTGCTCGAGGACTATCGGACCGTGGCCACCGATACCGGGAATGCGGTCGCGGCGAATCTGACCCAGGCGTCGGTGCTGCGCTTCGAGCGCGACGACATCCAGGTGCAGGGGCTCGACAGCTTCGCCGGGCAGGTGCTCACCGATGCCGGAGTGCAGCGGCCCGGACCGCAGCGGGTCGTCTCCTACGATGTCGGCGCGGATCTGAGCGCGCAGCAGACCCGGGACCGGATCGAGGGCGATATCGCCTATGTCATGTTCGACGGGCCCGACGGTCTGGACTTCGGCAAGAAGACCATGAGCGGCGATGACTGGAAAGAGCTCAGCGTGTCCGGCGACAAGCGGGTGTTCGCGGTCGAGGACAGCATCTGGCACGGTTCCGGGGTCATCGCCGCTCGGGCATTGCTGGACGATATCCGCAAGACGCTCAACGGATATGTGACCGACTGAGCGAAATCAGCCCTGCAGGTAGAGATTCCAGGTGCCGTCGACGGCTTCGCGGCACTGGTAGTTGGTCCAGTCCGGGTGCGCGGGGCCGTTGGCGCCATCGGCCTCGCAGGCGGCCAGCGTGCCGTAGTTGCCGTAGTAGACCTCATCGGCATGGGCGATCGCCGAACCCGAGGCGACGACGCCGAGAGCCAGTGCACCGGCCGCGAGAACTGTCTTGAACTTCATGTGTCGCAAAACCTTTCGTAGCGGTGGCCGATCGGCCACCGCTACGAATTCATCATGCGAACCGTGAAGGATTCGTGATCATGCGCCGGCGCATGGAAAGGGGTCGCAGGGGCTTCCCCTGCAACCCCTACCTAGGGCGGACTAGAACTCCCAGTCCTCATCCTCGGTGTTCACGGCCTTGCCGATCACGTAGCTCGAGCCCGAGCCGGAGAAGAAGTCGTGGTTCTCGTCGGCGTTGGGCGACAGCGCCGACAGGATCGCCGGGTTCACATCGCACTCGTCCTTGGGGAACAGGCCCTCGTAGCCGAGGTTCATCAGCGCCTTGTTGGCGTTGTAGCGCAGGAACTTCTTGACGTCCTCGGTGAGACCGACCTCGTCGTAGAGATCCTGGGTGTACTCGACCTCGTTCTCGTACAGCTCGAACAGCAGCTCGAAGGTGTAGGACTTGAGCTCGTCGCGTTCGGCCTGGGAGACCAGCTCCAGGCCCTTCTGGAACTTGTAGCCGATGTAGTAGCCGTGCACGGCCTCGTCGCGAATGATCAGGCGGATCATGTCGGCGGTGTTGGTGAGCTTGGCCCGCGAGGACCAGTGCATGGGCAGGTAGAAGCCGGAGTAGAACAGGAAGGACTCCAGCAGGGTGGAGGCCACCTTGCGCTTGAGCGGATCCTCGCCGTTGTAGTACTCCAGCACGATCTCGGCCTTGCGCTGCAGGTTCCGATTCTCCTCGGACCAGCGGAAGGCCTCGTCGATCTCCTTGGAGGAGCACAGCGTGGAGAAGATCTGGCTGTAGCTCTTGGCGTGCACCGACTCCATGAAGGCGATGTTCGTCAGCACCGCTTCCTCGTGCGGGGTCAGCGCATCCGGGATGAGGCTGACCGCGCCGACCGTGCCCTGGATGGTGTCCAGCAGGGTGAGGCCGGTGAAGACCCGCATGGTCAGCTGCTTCTCATTGGGGGTCAGCGTCGCCCAGGACGGGATGTCGTTGGACACCGGGACCTTTTCCGGCAACCAGAAGTTGCCCGTGAGCCGATCCCAGACCTCCGAATCCTTCTCGTCCTGCACGCGGTTCCAGTTGATCGCGCTTACCCGATCGATCAGCTTCACACCCGCTCACTCACCCTTCTCAGCTCACCGGACCATGCGGAATTCCTTGCCCTGAACACTACTACTGGTAGGTGACAGACTCACGCAGCACAACACCTTGTGTCGAGGCGTTGTCCTGGGAGAATGCCGGAGAGGGTGCGGCAGGGCACTGCACCGACCGGAAATCTACAGCGGTGCAATCGGTCACAGCAGGTCGGGGCGGGTATCGAACCCGCCCCCACCGCCAGTTGCCGATCAGATGCCGAGCACCAGTTTCGCGGTGGTGAAGTAGATGATGAGGCCGGTCGCGTCGACCAGGGTGGTCACCATCGGCGCGGAGATCACAGCCGGATCGATGCGCAGCTTCTTGGCCAGCAGCGGCATGGTGCCGCCGATCGTCGCCGCCCAGCCGCAGATGAGCACCAGCGTGATCCCCACCACCACAGCGATTTTCGCGCCCACGAAGAGCGCGCCGATCACCATGCCGACCACCGCGAGCATGCCGCCGAGCACCAGGCCCACCCGGCATTCGCGCCAGATCACCTTGAACAGATCCGAGACGCGGACCTCCCCGACCGCCAGCGCGCGCACGCACGAAGTCGCCGCCTGCGCACCGGCATTGCCGCCCGCGCCGATGAGCAGCGGGATGAACAGCGCCAGCTGCGCCACCTGTTCGAGGGTGCCGGAGAAGAAGTCGGTGACGCTCACCGTCAGCGTCGCGGCCAGCAGCAACAGCATGAGCCACAGGGCGCGGTAGCGGGCCAGCTGGAACACCGTGGCGGCCATGTAGTGGCCCTCCCACGGCGCGGCGCCGGCCTGGCGGGCCACGTCCTCGCTGTCGGCGGCCTCGATGACCTCGATGGCGTCGTCGATGGTGAGCAGACCGACCAGGCGGTCCTCGCTGTCCACCACCGGCAGGTTGATGAGGTTGGTGCCCTGCATGAGGCGCGCGGCCTTCTCCGCCGAATCGGTGGCGCGCACGAAGACCGGCTCGGACTCCACCAGGTCGGCGATCATGGCGTCCGGGGAGCTGAGCACCAGCTCGCGCAGTTCGACGATGCCGATGAGGCGGCGGCCCGCGTCCACGACCGGCAGGGTGTAGACGGTTTCGGCGTTCGCGCCCTCGGTGCGCACCATGTGCAGCGCCTGCGCGACGGGCAGATTGCGCGGCAGCGCAACGACTTCCGGCGTCATGTAGAGACCGACGGAGCCCTCCGGGTAGCCCAGCAGTGCCGCGGTCATGCGGCGTTCGCGCGGGCTCAGGCCGGCGAGGACCTTCTTGGCGACCTTGGCGGGGGCTTCGCGCAGCATGCGGGCGCGGTCGTCGGGATCCATCTCCTCGACGAGCTCGCGGAAGGCGTGATCGCGCAGGCCGGTGAGAATCTGCTGCTGGTCGACCGGTTCCAGCTCCTCGAAGACGTCGAGGGCGCGGTCCTTGTCGAGCAGGCGGAAGGCCATGCCCGCGGAGACGGCGTCCATGCGCGAGATCTCGTCGGCGATGACGTGCGGGGGATGGTTGTCCAGCCACTCCAGGGTGGCGGCCACGTGATGGCCGCCGGCGATATCGCGCAGCGAATCACCCTCGGAGCACAGCGTGCCGCGGCCGGTGGCGCGCGACTGGAGCTCCTCGGGCAGGGTGTTTTCGGGCAGCGTCGGAAGGACGGCGGGCAGCGTCGAAACGACGGGCAGATCGGTCTGCGTCATGGCGGAACCTCGGCCGGAACGGCGAGTCGTGGGTGAGCGGATGGATACACCGAGTCACACCGCGAGGCACCGACCCTTACCGCCGGTAATGGAACTACCGGCAGGTGGAGGGGGCGGCGCCGCGCGGCCTTCGACTGGGGGGTTCGCTACGCATGCAACCCACCTCCTCGAAGCCGTCGTGCACCATGTACGTCACCCGCCACCGGCGGGTGGGCCGCCCCGGGTGGACACGAATTCACCCGGCGACGACGCAAAAAGCATCCTTGTGCAGGATACCGGCCGACACCAAATCACGCCCGGCGCGGTGCGCGACACACCGATGTGGAAGGTGCGACACACCGAGCGGGCAGCACGATCGGAAACGTGGCTCGACCCGGCGGGTATTCCCGTGAGAGGGTCGGGCACACAGCCGATGCTCTCGTCGACCGTCGCGGCAGCCGGATCGCCGGGATAATTTTCCGATAATTTCGAGGTCATATGCGGTCGCGAGCCATTGGGCGGTCGACCAGCATGGCTTAGTCTCTGCCTCTGTGCGTGTTTTGGTGCTGGAGGACGATCAGCAACTCAGTCGTGAGGTGACCGACGGGCTGCGCTCGGCCGGTTTCGCGGTGGATCATGCCTGCGATATCGCGGACGCCGATTTCAAGATCGCCATCAACCGGTACGACTGCCTGGTGGTCGATCGCGGGCTGCCCGACGGCGACGGGCTCGATCTCGTCGCGAGCACCCGCAGCGCCGGGCATACCGTGCCCGCGCTCATGCTGACCGGGCGCGACGGGCTCGACGACCGGCTGGCCGGATTCGAGCACGGGGCCGACGACTACCTCACCAAGCCCTTCGCGCTGCCCGAGCTGGTGATGCGGGTGCGAGCGCTGTGCCGGCGCCGCGAACAGCCGACCGCGTCGCGAATCACACTGGGCGACATCGAGATCGACCTCATGCGGCGGCGGGTGTCGCGCGGGGGCATCATGCTGACCCTCACCCCCAAGGAATTCGCCGTGCTGGAATTGATGGCCGCGCGCCGCGGCAGCGTGGTCACGCGCACCGATCTCATCGAATGCTGCTGGGACGAAATGGCCGAGCCCGCATCGAATGTGGTGGACGCCGTCGTGGCGAAGCTGCGGCGCAAGCTCGGCGAGCCCTGCGTGATCGAAACCGTGCGCGGCACCGGGTTTCTCATCTCCGGCGAGGCGGCATGAGCGCGCATCGCTCCCCCGCCGTGGCCCGGCTGCGGCGCGTCCGATGGATGATGACCGGGCTGGTCACCGTCATCACCGCGACCACCGTGCTGATCTTCGGATTCGTCGCCGCCTCCGTCGATTCCCGGTTCCGCACAGCCGATTCCGATCTGCTCGCGCAGAAGGTGTCCTCCGGGCTGGCCCGCGCCATCCAGTACGACCAGGAAACGAAGAGCCTGGATCTGTCCCAGGTCGTCGACGACGAGCTCGCCATGGGCACGGCCGGGGTGATCGTGGCGGTGCGCGGGCCGGGTGAGCCGTGGAAGCAGGCGCACACCTATGAGCGCTCCAAAATGCCCAGCGACAGCGAGATCTCGACGCTGGCGACGCAGACCGAGGATCACTCCGACGGCACCATCTACACCGAGACGGTGTTCACCACCACCGATATCACCGGGCGCGAGGTGCGCGTCGTGGGGACGCCGGTGTACTGGTCGGATTGGGACAATATCGTCGTCATCCTGGCCAGCAGCGAGGCCGTCTCCGATGCCGGCGCGCATCGAATGCTGGTGCTGTGGCTGGCGATCGGCGGCTTCGCGCTCGTGGCCGTGGCCACCGCCGCCGCCTATCTGCTCTCCGGCCGCAGCCAGCGCGAGGCGCTGCGCATGCTCGACGAGCACGAACAGTTCCTCGGCGATGCCGCGCACGAATTGCGCACGCCGCTCACCACTTTGAAGCTGCTCACCGAATCGCGGCCGAAACCCGAGGAGGTGCAGCAGACCCTCGCCGAGGCCCGCCGCCTCGCCGACCGCATGGCCCGTCTCGTCACCGGCCTGCTCGCGCGCGCCCGCATGCAATCGGGCATCGCCGAACCCGAGCGCACCATGCTGCGCCTGGACCAGCTCGCCGAAGCCGTCGCCGAGGAGGCCGCCGATCCGCGCCTCGTGGTCACCGCCCACCCGTCGGTGGTCGTCGGCGATCCGGCGCTGCTCAGCCTCGCCATCCGGAACATGCTGGAGAACGGCCTCACCCACGGGGCGGTGAACCGCGCCGCGCCCGTGGAAGTCCATGTCGCCGAGGGCCGTGTCTCGGTCCGCGACCACGGTCCCGGCGTGGATCCGGTCATGTCCGCCAGCCCCTTCAACCGGGGCGCGGCCGGGCGCACCGGCCGCAATGGCATCGGGCTGGCCCTGGTCGCCTGGGTGGCCCAGGCGCACGGCGGCAATGCCTCCATCGAGCCCGCCGTCGGCGGCGGCACCATCGCCACCCTGTGGCTCCCGCCCGCCGACATCACCGCCGGAGCCCAGCCCGCCCGCATGTGATCCCCGACCGCCCGGACCGTATCGACGATCCGGGCGGTTGACCCTACCCGCCCGGTAGGTAACAAACCGCCCGGTCCGGTGGCATCCCTTGCCGACCTGTGCTGGGCTACGACCGTGACGCTGGAATCACTGACGATGGTCCGCCACGGCGAAAGCACCGCCAATGCGGCCCTGGCCGCCGCGATCCGAGTCGAAGCCGAGGAATTCGACAAGGGCACAAGAGATCCCGACGTCGGCATGTCCGCCCGCGGCCGCACCCAGGCCGCCGCCCTGCACGCCTGGCTGGCCACCCAGCCCCCACCCACCACCATCCTCTCCTCCCCCTACCGCCGAGCCCGCGAAACCGCCGAAATCGCGCTGCACGACCTCCCCCTCCCCCGCGTCCGCCTCGACGAACGCCTCCGCGACCGCGACACCGGCATCCTCCACGGCCTCACCGCCCTGGGCGTCCGCCGCCGCCACCCCGCCGAGCATCGCGAACGAGAACGCCTGGGCCGCTTCTACTACCGCCCACCCGGCGGCGAATCCTGGCCCGACGTAGCCCTCCGCCTCCGCCCCCTCCTCCCCGAACTAACCGGCCACACCCTCATCTTCACCCACGACATAGTCATCGTCATGACCCGCTACATCCTCGCCAACCTCACCGAACCCGAAATCCTCAAAATCGAATCCACCCAACTGGCCAACGCCTCCATAACCCGTTGGGAACGAACCTCCTCCGGCCTCCGCCTCACCACTTACAACGACACCACTCATCTGACGTCCTAACCGTCACAAATTCTGAAAAAATTCAGAACTTCCTCCTACAATCGAGGTCACAGGGCAGGCAGCAAGCCGAACCCGCCGATCCGGAGGGGCGACGTGGTCACCGAGGTGCAGTGGAGCGAGCTACAGCGAGACCCCAAACAGGTCGCACGTCTAGCAGACGAGGGAGCCGTACGGGTCCGGCGACGCGACGGTGCCCCGCTTCTTCTGATCCGAGAGGACCGCGTCGAAGCCACCTCCGAAGGATCGGTTACAGCGGCCCGCGCACTCCGAAATGTGCTGATGCACCTTCCGCGGGAGGCTGCCGTCGCCGCCTTGCTGGATGAATTTCCGTGGGTGGACGTGCTGCCCGAGGCGTCTCAGGCCCTGTTCGTCAAGGATTTCGCCAGGGCTTTCCAGGCTTCGGCCGAGCTCGGCGAATGGTCGGTTCTCGCGCAGACCGTTCGCGAATGGCGTAGCACCGCAGCGATTGCCGCCGACCCCGTGCTCGCCGAAGAACTCAGCCGACCGATCGGGGGAGACTTCGATTTCGGACCGGTGCCCGAGCCCGTGCGAGAGGCGGCGGATGACCGCGAAGAGGGGTGACCGCGTAGCGCCGCCCGGACGGCCCGGCGCATGGGAAAGCACGTTTCGCAACATCGGATGCCGCAAAGGGGTGGGAAGAACTGTGCCGAACCGCGCGATCCAACACTTGGGAAGCGTGGATCGTACTGACCGAACAACCCACGACGCCGCAGAATCCGCAACGGCAGCACAGACTTCGGGCACCCTACGACACCCACAACCTCGGCGGAGTCAGCTTCGAGCAATGGCAATACGAAGTCACCGCCGGCGGCAGGATCTGGTACTGCCCGGACCCGGATCGACACATTGTCTGGATAGTGAAAGCGGCCTGCGGCCATCCGAAGCAAACCGAATGAGTTCTTCACGGGTAGCGATGGACGGCCCGCTTCCTCTCAATGACGGTCGCCCGCACCGATTTTCGTGACCACCTGATCGTATTCCCGATTTCGCTGAGAGCGATGGCAGTTGACCTCGAGTTTTGTTGGGGTTTTAGCGTCGGGGTGACGGAAGGAGAAGGTCATGACGACGTTGGTTACGGGTGCTACGGGGAATACCGGGCGGCATGTGGTGGCGGAATTGGTGCGGCGGGGGGAGCGGGTTCGGGCGTTGACTCGGGATCCGGGGGCGGCTGCGCAGGTGCTGCCGGGTGGGGTGGAGTTGGTGGCGGGAACGCATACTGCGCCAACGACTTTGGGGGCGGCGCTGGAGGGGGTCGAGCGGCTGCACATCACTGTGACGGCGGGACTGGCGGAGGTGGGGCCGGAGTTGGTGCGGCGGGCTGTGGATGCGGGGGTGCGGCGGATCACCGTGGTGTGGGGTGGCGGGGTCGGGCCGGTGGAGCAGGCGGTGGCGGAATCGGGGGTGGAGTGGACGCGGTTGGAGCCGCAGGAGTTCATGTCGAACACGCTGACCTGGGTTGATTCGATTCGGGCCGACGGGGAAGTCCGGGAGCCCTATGACAATCTCAGTGCGCTGGTGCATGAGGCCGATATCGGCGCCGTGGCCGCGGTCGCGCTGCTCGAGGACGGGCATGCCGGGCGCGCGTACAACCTCACCGGGCCGGAATCGCTGACGCCGACCGAACGGATCGCCTTGTTGTCCAAGGTGATCGGGCGCGACATCAGGTTCGTCCGGATGACTCATGAGCAGGCCGTCGAACGGCTGATGAGCACCGGCGTATCGCGGGCGGACGCCGACTATGTGATCGGCTGGTATGCCGCGCCGACGCCCGATTCCACGACGGTCGACGATACGGTCCCCCGGGTGCTCGGCCGCCCGGCCCGGACGTTCGCGCAGTGGGTGGACGAGCACGCGGACCGCTTCCGGTAGGCCGCAATCACTTTCGCGGGTCCACCGAACCGAGTTTCCACTCCTCGCCCGCCGGCCAGTCGGTGCCGGCGGGCGGTTGCGGGTCGTATTGGATGCCGCGGC
Source organism: Nocardia sp. NPDC127526 (assembly GCF_042672265.1). Classification (NCBI taxonomy): domain Bacteria; kingdom Bacillati; phylum Actinomycetota; class Actinomycetes; order Mycobacteriales; family Nocardiaceae; genus Nocardia; species Nocardia sp. NPDC127526. The sequence continues at coordinate 77,347 of NZ_JBHXVO010000016.1, forward strand.
GCACCCAGCGGGCGCGGTCGTCGCCGGCCAGGCGCTGGAGCAGGTGCAGGGCCATATCGGTGCCGGCGGAGACGCCCGCGGAGGTGATGATGTCGCCATTGTCGACGTAGCGTTCGTCGGGGCGGACGTCGATGCTCGGGTCGATCTGCGCGAGGACGTCGAGCGATAGCCAATGCGTCGTGGCGGGACGCCCGGCCAGCAGACCGGCGGCGGCGAGGACCAGGGAGCCGGTGCACACGCTGGTGATGAGCGGGGTCGTCTCACGGACCGCGCGCAGCCATTCGAGCATGGGCTGGTCGTGAATCATGGGCCGGGTGCCCCTACCGCCGGGAAGCAGCAGCACATCCGGATTCGGCATCGTCCCGAACGAGTGGTCCGGCGTGACGCGCAGCCCCTTCGCGCAGGTGACCATCGCGCCGTCCCGGGACACGGTGAACACCTCCCACCCGTCCTCGGGCACGGTGCGCGTCCAGAACGCCAGCACCTCCCACGGCCCGGCGAAGTCCAGTTCCTCGACACCGTCGAAGAGCACTATCGCGATCTTGCGCGTCGGTTCGGCCATCCCTCGATCGTGCCACTCGGCCGCACGCGGAAATGCGCAGGGCGCTCCCGGAAATGTCCGGGAGCGCCCTGTGAATGCCGCTGCGGCTACAGCATGCAGCTCACGCAGCCCTCGACTTCGGTGCCCTCCAACGCCATCTGGCGGATGCGGATGTAGTAGAGGGTCTTGATGCCCTTGCGCCAGGCGTAGATCTGCGCCTTGTTGACGTCGCGGGTGGTGGCGCTGTCCTTGAAGAACAGCGTCAGCGACAGGCCCTGGTCCACGTGCTGGGTCGCCGCGGCGTAGGTGTCGATGACCTTCTCGTAGCCGATCTCGTAGGCGTCCTGGAAGTAGTCCAGGTTGTCGTTGGTCAGGTAGGGGGCCGGGTAGTAGACGCGGCCGATCTTGCCTTCCTTGCGGATCTCGATCTTCGACGCCACCGGGTGGATGGAGCTGGTGGAGTGGTTGATGTAGGAGATCGAACCGGTCGGCGGGACCGCCTGCAGGTTCTGGTTGTAGATGCCGTGCGCCATCACCGAGGCCTTCAGCTCCCGCCAGTCCTCCTGGGTGGGCACGTGAATGCCGGCGTCGGCGAAGATCTGGCGCACGCGGTCGGTCTTGGGCTCCCACGCCTGCTCGGTGTACTTGTCGAAGTACTCACCGGACGCGTACTTCGACTCGGCGAAGCCGCCGAAGGCGCGACCGCGCTCGATGGCGATCATGTTCGAGGCCCGGACCGCGTGGTAGGCGATCGTGTAGAAGTAGATGTTCGTGAAATCGACGCCCTCTTCGGAACCGTAGAAGACACGCTCACGAGCCAGATAGCCGTGCAGGTTCATCTGCCCCAGGCCGATGGCGTGGGATTCGTTGTTGCCCTGCTCGATCGACGGCACCGAGTAGATGTGGGTCTGATCCGAGACGGCGGTGAGCGCGCGGATCGCGGTCTCCACGGTCTTGCCGAAGTCCGGCGAGTCCATGGTCTTGGCGATGTTCAGCGAGCCCAGGTTGCAGGAGATGTCCTTGCCGACCTTGGAGTAGGACAGGTCGTCGTTGAACTCCGACGGGGTGGAGACCTGCAGGATCTCCGAGCACAGGTTGGAGTGGGTGATCTTGCCCTTGATCGGGTTCGACCGGTTCACGGTGTCCTCGTACATGATGTACGGGTAGCCGGATTCGAACTGCAGCTCGGCAATGGTCTGGAAGAACTCGCGCGCCTTGATCTTCGACTTGCGGATGCGCTTGTCGTCGACCATCTCGTAGTACTTCTCGGTGACATTGATGTCGGCGAACGGCACGCCGTAGATGCGCTCCACGTCGTACGGCGAGAACAGGTACATGTCCTCGTTCTTCTTCGCCAGCTCGAAGGTGATGTCCGGGATCACCACACCGAGGGACAGCGTCTTGATGCGGATCTTCTCGTCCGCGTTCTCGCGCTTGGTGTCCAGGAAGCGGTAGATGTCGGGGTGGTGGGCGTGCAGGTAGACCGCGCCCGCGCCCTGGCGCGCACCCAGCTGGTTGGCGTAGGAGAACGAGTCCTCCAGCAGCTTCATGATCGGGATGACGCCCGAGGACTGGTTCTCGATCTTCTTGATCGGCGCGCCGGTCTCACGAATATTGCTGAGCAGCAAGGCCACACCGCCGCCGCGCTTGGACAGCTGCAGGGCGGAGTTGATGGAGCGCCCGATGGACTCCATATTGTCCTCGATGCGCAGCAGGAAGCAGGACACCGGCTCGCCGCGCTGCTTCTTGCCGGAGTTGAGGAAGGTCGGGGTGGCGGGCTGGAAGCGCCCGTCCATGATCTCCTCGACCAGTTCCTGCGCGAGGGTCTCGTCACCGGCGGCCAGGGTCAGCGCCACCATGCACACGCGATCCTCGAAGCGCTCCAGGTAGCGCTTGCCGTCGAAGGTCTTCAGCGTGTAGCTGGTGTAGTACTTGAACGCGCCGAGGAAGGTCGGGAAGCGGAACTTCTTGGCGTACGCCTGCTGGAACAGCGTCTTGATGAACGGACGGCTGTACTGGTCCAGCACCTCGGTCTCGTAATAGTTCTCCTTGACGAGGTAGTCGAGCTTCTCGTCGAGGTTGTGGAAGAAGACCGTGTTCTGGTTGACGTGCTGCAGGAAGTACTGGTGCGCGGCCTCGCGGTCCTTGTCGAACTGGATCTCGCCATTGGGGCCGTACAGGTTCAGCATCGCGTTGAGCGCGTGGTAGTCCAGTCCCGCCGTATTGGAGTCGCCGCTGACGGGGCGCTCTACGCGGGCAGTCTTTCCGACCGGTGCTGTTGTCGTTGCCAAAACAATCCCAATCCCTCTCGGACGCGCTCGACGTCCTCGGCAGTTCCCATGAGTTCGAAGCGATACAGGTACGGGACCCCTGTCTTGCGCGAGATGACTTCTCCCGCAAAGCAGTACGTATCGCCGAAGTTCGTATTGCCGGCCGCGATGACGCCGCGAAGAAGTTCGCGGTTGTGCGGATCGTTGAGAAACTTGGCCACCTGACGGGGGACGAATTCCTTCTCGGATCGCTCACCACCCAAAACGTGCCGACCGCCACCGTAGGTGGGGACGATCAGCACGTAGGGTTCGTCGACTCGCAGTGAGTCGGCAGTATGCAGCGGTATGCGAACGGCGGGGACGCCCAGCCGTTCGACGAAGCGGTGCGTGTTCTCCGATGCGCTGGAGAAGTAGACCAGATTCGGTGTCCGCGTGGACATCTCGGTCATCTCCCCTCCTCTCGTCTCGGGGCGAACCCGCTGGAGCAGCCGATTAACAGTCAGCTGCTCGGCCCGCTAGGCGACGGCGACGGCGGTGGCGAGCGCCTTGATGCGGTCCGGGCGGAAGCCGGACCAGTGATCGTCACCGGCGACGACGACGGGGGCCTGCAGGTAGCCCAGGGCCATCACGTAGTCGCGGGCTTCGGGGTTCTCGGAGATGTCGATGACGTCGTACTCGACGCCGATCTTGTCGAGGGCTTTGTAGGTGGCGTTGCACTGAACACAAGCGGGCTTCGTGTACACGGTGATGGTCATTGGTGTCCCCTTCTCCTTGCCTTCGATCCGTATGCAGTGCACGGCTGAAACAAGATCCTCTGATTGCTTCGCAAACCCCTGGAAGCGAGACCGAAGCCCCTGGTCGCGCGGCTTCGCTCGAAGCTCTTGCAGCACGCCTTTCCAGCACCCAAGACACTACACCTAGTGGCCGACAGATTCATACAACACGACATGTTGCGACTCACATCAATGAAATTCGATCGCCGGAAGTACCAGGAAGCTCGATTCGCAACTCGACACGACTGAGGTGCAGATCACAATTTGGACATCCAGCTCATTTCCAGCAAACCCACCATTCACGCTGATCAACACCCATCACGCCAGTAACACCCGCCCCGCCCCACAAGGCCGTTCCCGCCGCCCACCCATCCCTGCCCCCAATTCCAGGGCCCCGCCCGCATCGGCGTGTCGCGGAACAACTCTCGTAACTCTCAGGGGCTCCGCCCCCGAACCCCCACTAGATCTCGGGGCTCCGCCCCGAACCCCGACCGATCCCGGAGCTTGCCCCCGACCCCCGACCAATCCCGGGGGCTCGCCCCAGACCACTTCGGGGCTCCGCCCTCCGGACCCACAAGAACGCCCTCCGGACCCACAAGAACCCCGCCGCCCATCAGGCCGACGCCCCCATCGGATCAGCGATAGCCCGCCAGCCCGTCGGCGAGTTCCTCCTCATCGTTGTCCTCCGCCGCGGCGAGGGCTTGCTGCAGCGCAAAGGTGGCCGCGATTGCGCGCGCACGGTTGAGCAAATCGGCCGAGCTCTCGATCCCGGCTCGGTCGACCACTTCGGACGCCACGGCCCAGCCGTAGCTCGCCGCGATGGAGGCGACGTCTTCGGCCGGATCGCCGAGGGCCGCGCCATCCCAGTCGATGACCCCAACCAGTCGCGGCAGACCGTCGGCGCGCTGCCCGTCGAGCCGGCCATCCGTGAGCGGCTGCGGCGACTCCGCCGAACCGCGCGGACGGTGCACGCTCGCCACTGATGGAGCCGTCGCCTCCGGCGCAGAGCTGCTGTCCCACAGCATGTTCTCCGCGCCGAGGTCGCCGTGCACCAGCGACGCATGCCCGCCCCCGAGCGACTGGACCGCGGCGAGTTTGCGGTCGGCGCGAGTTCGGCCGCGTGGGGACATCAGCGGGTACAGCCGGTCGCGGACCCCGGAGGCGAACTCCGCCCACTGACCAGAGCCGTTGCGCGGCAGCACCTTCAGGAGGTCGCCGGGGACAGCGGACATCGCCCGCAGCAGGCGGGCCAGCTCAGCGGCGACGTGAGCGCAGACCACAGGATTCGTATCGTCGACTGCGGTCAGCACCCAGCCCGGAACTTTGGTCAGTACCAGCCCGGCCCGACCGGCAAGAGCCACTTCATCCGCGGCGGTGGGCTCGAGCGGCACCGGCGTCGCGACACCGAGATCGATCCGAGCAATGGCACACAGCACTTCCCGCTCACCGGACATCCGCGCCGCCGCAGCGTCGGTCCGAGCAAACCGGTAAACCCGGTCCGCCGCGACCACCACGTCATGGAACTGTCCCCGATACACCGTCACGCACTCATGCTTACCGGTCCAGGTGACGGTGGAGCGGTGGGTGTCGCCGGGGTGGGTTCGGGCGTCGTCGTAGGAGACGGGTGGGGCGGGGTTGGCCTCCCGCCAGGCGGTGATGAATTGGCGGGGGTGGCACTGGGTGGGGAGGGCGGCCATGCAGTAGCGGCTCCAACGGGAGTTGCCTGCCGGTTGCTACATGGCTCGACGCTGGTCAGCGGTGGCCGGAGATGCGCCAGGCCACGGCGGAGCAGCCGTGGCCTTGTGCTGGATTCAGTTGTGGCGAGCGGGACTACGCGGTCGCTTTCACCGCCGCGGCGTCGGCGAGCAGGCGGACGGTGGCGGCCAGTTGGGTGAGGGCCTCGGCATCGTCGGCGGGATGCGTCTCGCCGAAGCGCTGGCCGATGCCGCCGAAGTTCAGGGAACCGTCCTCGACCACCTCGGCGCCGGCGACCCCGAGGGCCTTCACCGCGTCGCCGTGCGACCACTTGGCCGCATTGGAGCTGATGGACGCGCTGACCACGGCCACCGGCTTACCCTTGATCGCGCCCGCGGCGTAGGGGCGCGAGGCCCAGTCGATGGCGTTCTTCAGGACGGCGGGCAGCGTGCCGTTGTATTCGGGGGTCACCAGCAGCAGGCCGTCGGCCGCGGCGACCGCTTCGCGCAAAGCCTGCGCGGCGGGCGGGACTTCACCCGCTACATCCAGATCCTCGTTGTAAAAAGGAATATCGGCGAGGCCATCGTAGATCTCGACCGCGACGCCCTCCGGGGCGGTCGTGGCGGCGGCCTCGGCCAGGCGGCGGTTGATCGAGGCGGCGCGAAGGCTGCCCACTAATGCGAGAAGACGGGTCTGCGACATGGTCATCACTCCTGCGGTACCGATCCAGCGGTGGAAGTTTCACCATCCACCAACCGGACCGCAGTCCGTTTTCATTCCCGCCAGCGCAGCGGTGACACTGTGACACCCGGCACGCCGGCGGACGAGCCCGCTCCGCCCACCCTGCCCATCGAGCCGATCGATACCCAGACGCCACCTTCGCACGCCGTCCCGCTGCTCACAACCGGAAGCCAGGAACGCAGCGATGCCGCCCGCAACCGGCAACTGCTCCTCGACGCGGCCGAGGCCCTGGTCCGCGAGCAGGGCGCGGACGCGGTGACCATGGACGCGGTCGCCAAACGCGCCGGCGTCGGCAAGGGCACGGTATTCCGCCGCTTCGGCAATCGCGCCGGCCTCATGCTCGCCCTGCTCGACCAGTCCGAGCAGAAACGCCAGGCCGCCTACATGTTCGGCCCGCCCCCGCTGGGCCCCGGCGCGCCACCGGTCGAGCGCCTGGTCGCCTTCGGCCGCGCCCGCCTGGCCGGTATCGATATCGAGGGCGAGATCCGCCGCGCCGCCGACGCGGGCGAACGCTATTCCAGCGCGCCGTACAACATCATGAAGACCCACGTCGCAATGCTGTTGCGCCAGGCGGGAACTCCGGGCGACATCCCACTCTTGGCGGATTCCCTGCTGGCCGCCCTCGACGCCGCCTTGGTCCTGCACCAGACCCGCAACCTCGGTTACACCCTCGACCAGATCGGCGACCACTGGGAGTCCCTCGTCCGCCGCGCCACAATCTGAAGCAACGCCGACCGGGAACTGGTGGCGGGGGCTACTCGGCGAATGCCGCCACCAGTTCCCGGTGATCAACCGTCCAGGCGGATCGGCGCAAACGAAGGCCGAAAACGGCCGAGGCCGCGACCGAGAAGTCGCGGCCTCGAGGCGTGTTCGGTTGCGGGAAGCGATCAGGCGGAGGCGCCGATGAGGGCGTTGCGCTGGATCTGCACCACCAGGGCGGCGATCAGGCCCGCGATGAGGTTGCGGCTGGTCTCGTCGGCCAGGTTGCCCTGCTCGTCGAAGCGGGTGTAGTTGGCGCCGACGTAGACCTCGGGCTTGCTGACGACCTTGGCGTCGACCTGATGGAAGACGTCGCGCAGGTGGTTCTGGGCGCGGACGGTGCCGAAGGGGCTGCCGGAGGCGCCCATGATGGCGATGGACTTGTCGGTCAGGACCGACTCGCCGTAGGGGCGGGACAGCCAGTCGAGCAGGTTCTTCAGTCCGCCCGGGATGCTGTAGTTGTACTCGGGGCTGGCAATCAGGACGCCGTCGGCGGCGGCGACCCGCTCGCGCAGCGCGGTCACCGCGGCGGGGACATCGCCTTCGAGGTCCTCGTCGAAGTAGGGCAGGTCGCGCAGACCCTCGTAGATCTCGATCTCCACGCCCTCCGGCGCGAGTTGCTGTGCGGCGCGCAGCAGCGCGGTATTGGAGGATGCGGCCCGCAGGCCACCGGAAATGGCGAGGATCTTGATCGTCATAGCTAACTCCTGATGCTCTCTGGCGCTGTGCCGCGCTTACGCTAGCATCTAACCGGACCATGGTCCACTTTCATTCCCGACAAAGGAGTCGACAGCGTGACACCGGACACACCGGCTCTACACCTCGGCGCAGGGCTGCCGCTGGCGGACGGCGAAACTCCCGAGCGAGCCGATGCCGCCCGCAATCGAAAGCTGTTGCTGGACGCGGCATCCGAGCTGGTGCGTCGCCACGGCGCGAATGCCGTCACCATGGACGCGGTCGCCAAGCAGGCGGGCGTCGGCAAAGGGACGGTGTTCCGGCGCTTCGGCAGCCGTGCCGGATTGATGAACGCGCTGCTGGACGCCTCCGATCGGGAATTGCAGGGCGCGTACATGTTCGGGCCGCCGCCGCTGGGGCCGGGCGCGCCGCCGCTGGAACGGCTGGTCGCCTTCGGCCGGGCCCGGTTGTGCTACACCGAGATCGAGGGCGATGTGCTGCGCGCCGCCACCGATCTGCCGCAACGCTATTCCGGCGCACCGTACGCGGTGATGAAGACCCATGTGTCGATGCTGCTGCGTCAGGCCGGCGCGCCCGGCGATATCACCCTGCTCGCCGATGCGCTGCTCGCCTCGCTGGAGGCCGCGCTGGTGCTGCATCAGATGCGCGAGCTCGGCTATTCGCGGACGCAGATCGGCGACAACTGGGAGGCCCTCGTCCGCCGCGTCGTCCCGGCGACCACGCAGTAGAGTGTGGCCATGGGGAACCTGCGCGAACAGATCATCGCCGAGTTGGGCGTGCTGCCGTCCATCGAACCGAAGAACGAAGTGCGGCGTCGCATCGACTTCCTCAAGGACTATCTACGGTCCACTCCCGCACAGGGTTTCGTGCTCGGCATCAGCGGCGGCCAGGACTCCACGCTGACCGGCCGGCTGTGCCAGCTGGCCGCCGAGGAATTGCGCGCCGAGGGCGTCGACGCCAAGTTCATTGCGGTCCGGTTGCCCTACGGCGTGCAGGCCGATGAACAGGACGCCCAGATCGCCCTGAGCTTCATTCAGCCGGATCGGTCGATTGTCGTGAACGTCAAGCCGAGCGCGGATGCCGCGGCCGAGGAGGCCGCCTACGGCATCGACGAGTTGCTCGGCGGCGAGACCCGGCTGCGAGACTTCGTGCGCGGCAATATCAAAGCCCGTGAGCGCATGGTTCTGCAGTACGCCGTGGCCGGGCAGCTCAATCTGCTGGTCGTCGGCACCGACCACGCCGCCGAGGCGGTCACCGGCTTCTTCACCAAATACGGTGACGGCGGTGTCGACATCACGCCGCTGACCGGGCTCACCAAACGCCAAGGCGCGGCCCTGCTCCAGGAGCTCGGCGCACCGCCCAGTGTCTGGCAGAAGGTCCCCACCGCCGACCTCGAGGACGATCGCCCGGCGCTGCCCGATGAGGAGGCCCTGGGCATGAAGTACTCCGAGATCGACGACTACCTCGAGGGCAAGGACGTCGCGCCCGAGATCGCGGAGCGCGTCGAAGCCGTCTTCCGCAATACCCGCCACAAGCGCGCCGTGCCGGTGACGCCGCTCGACACCTGGTGGAAGTAGCCTCCTCGCTTCGGTTCTCGCGCCCGCTCCGTGTGCACGGGGCGGGCGCTGCCGTTCGCGGGGTCGATCAGCGTGGGTCGAGTCTGGTCGCGGCGTGGCCGAATGCGTGCGGGTGGGATTGGCATTCGGTGATGAAGTCGGCGAGGTAGCCGGGCTCGAAGGGGGCGGCGGCCTCCAGTTCGCGGACCGCTTCCTCCGGGAGAGTCACTTGTGCCGCGGCCAGGTTCTCGGTGAGCTGGGCGGCGGTGCGGACACCCACGATGGGCACGACCGTGCGGGAGCGGTGGCGAGTCCAGGCGATGGCGACCTGCGCCGGGGTCGCCCCCAGCTCGGCCGCGACCTTCGCCACGGCCGTGGCGGCGGCGCGATCACGAGCGGTGAGCTGCGACCGGTCGACGCGGCGGCTCTTATCGGAGACGGTGAGCTTTCCCGCCGCCATTGGGGCCCAGGTGGTGACGGTCAGGCCGAATGCTTCGGCCATGGGCAGCAATTCGCGTTCGATATCGCGGGTCAGCAGGTTGTAGGGCACCTGGAGGCCGCTGAACTGGGTCCGATCACGCCACTGCGCAAGGGTGTTGGCGCGGGCCACCACCCAGGCGGGGGCGTCGGAGATGCCGATATAGAGGACCTTCCCCGACTGCACGGCATCGTCGAGGGCGCGCATGGTTTCTTCCAGCGATGTGTGGCGGTCCCACAGATGCACCCAGTAGATGTCGATGTAGTCGGTGCGCAGGCGGCGCAGACTGCGTTCGAGCGAGAGCGTCAGATTCTTGCGGTGATTGCCCGCGGCATTGGCATCGTCGGGATCGCGGCTGAGGGTGTATTTGGTGGCGAGGACGAAACGGTCACGCCCGGTGAGGATTTCCCCCAGCAGGGCCTCGCCGTCACCGTAGGCCGAGGCCGTGTCGAGGACATTGCCGCCGGCGTCGGCATAGGCGTCGACGATGCGCTTCGACTCGGCCGGATCGGCGAAGGTCATGGTGCCCAGGATGATTTCGGAGATGCGCAGGCCGGTGGCGCCGAAGAGACGGTATCGCAGCATGCGGCCAGTCTCGCGCCGGTTCGTGGCGGTAGGGAGACCCTCGCAGGGCCACCCTTGTGCCCGGGCGAATCCGAAACAGCGCCGACCGGGAACTGGTGGCGGACCTTACTCGGCCGATGCCGCCACAGATTCCCGGTGATCACATGTCCAGGATGGTGCTAGCCGCCGGCGAAGGGTGGGAGGACATCGACGCGGGGGGTGAGGGGGGTGGTGGCGTCGCGGGTGAGTTCGTCGCCGATTAGGTAGGCGCAGACCTTGAGCATGGGATCCAGGTCGGGGCCGTACGTCGTGGCGAGGGTGGTACGCAGGTCGGCGACCGTGGCGCCCGCCGGGAGGTCGAGGGTTTCGCTGGTTTTGCCGACGGCGTCGGCTATGGCTGCGAAGTAGCGGACCTCAACCACCGATTGCTCCCATCGTTCGGGTGGGCGGGACGAAACCGGCGGCGTCGATACCGTGCCCTGCCCATTTGTTCCACATGGCGCCGCGCCACAGGGTAGCGATCTCGTCGTCGCTCGCGCCGGAGCGCAGGGCGGCGCGGATGTCGTATTCCTGATCGCTGAACAAGCAGGAGCGGATGCGGCCGTCGGCGGTGAGGCGGGTGCGGTCGCAGTCGGAACAGAAGCTGCGGGTCACCGAGGCGATGATTCCGACGGTGGCCGGGCCGCCGTCCACCTGCCATTGTTCGGCGGGGGCGGCGGGGTCGTCGCGGCCGACCTCGGTGAGGGTGAAGCGTTTGCCCAGGACGTCGAGGAGTTCCTCGGCGGTGATCATGTTCGCGCGCGCCCACTCGTGGTCGGCGTCGAGCGGCATCTCCTCGATGAAGCGCAACTCGGCCTGCTCGTCGATGCACCATTGCAGTAGATCGGCCGCGCCGCCGAGGGTTTCGCGCATGAGCACGGCATTGACCTTGATGGGTGTGAGACCGGCCTCGCGGGCGGCCCGGATACCGGAGAGCACCGAGTCCAGGCGGTCGCGCCGGGTGAGTTTGGCGAAGCCGTCGCGGTCCACGGTGTCGAGGGAGACATTGATCCGGTTCAATCCGGCTTCGGCGAGTTTGCGGGCGCGATGCTGGAGGCCGACGCCATTGGAGGTCATGGCCAGTGGCGTGTCCGGCAGGGCCGCCCGGCAGCCCGCGATGATCCGCTCCAGGTCGCGGCGCATGAGTGGTTCGCCGCCGGTGAAGCGGACCTCGTGCACGCCCAGCTCGCGGACCGCCAGCACCACCAGTCGCACGATTTCGTCCGCGCTCAGCAGTTCATCGGCCGGAATGGCGGGCAGGCCCTCTTCGGGCATGCAATACGTGCAGCGCAGCGAGCATTTCTCGGTGATGGACACCCGCAGGTCCCGGGCCGTGCGGCCGAAGCGATCCACGAGGTAGGGGGTGTCGGGCCGGCCGTCCAAGGAGGGGCGCCCAGCTCGTACTGCGGGCATCCCCATAGCGACGACGGTCATTCGACCATTATTACCGGTCGCAGGGCCCGGTCGCGTAGTGGAATCATTCAAGTTTTTGCGGCCGGACAGGCATTAGGCTCAGCGACATGACCTATCGGCACACTCTCGCCCACGCCAGGTCCGTGGACGACCATCGGCAACGCATCGAGGACTTGCTGAGCCCCTTGGCCGCCCGTACCAGCGAACGAGTGCCCGTCACGGCGGCCCTCGGACGGCGACTCGCCGAGGATGTGTACTCCCCCCTTGATCTGCCGGTGTTCCGCAATTCGTCGATGGACGGCTACGCGGTGCGCGCGGACTCGGTGGCGATCGTGCCGGTGACGCTGCCGCTGGCCGGGGTCATCGCGGCCGGGAACACCGGCGAGCTCACCCTGCCCGCCGGCGCGGCCCTGAAGGTCATGACCGGCGCGCCCATGCCCGCCGGCGCGGATTGCGTGGTGCCGGTGGAGCACACCAAGGTCCACGGCGAGGCCATCACCATCGAGAAGTCCCGCGCCGCCGGGGATTTCGTCCGCGAGCCCGGCACCGACGTGCGGGCGGGCGAACTGCTCGTCCCCGCGGGCACCGTGCTCCTCCCCCGCCATATCGCCGCGCTGGCCGCCGTCGGCCTGCCCGACCTGCCGGTCACCCGCCGCGTCCGCGCGGCCGTCCTCACCACCGGCGACGAACTGGTGTCCGCCGGAACCCCGCTGCTGCCGGGCCAGATCTACAACTCCAACGGCATAGCCCTGGCCGCGGCCCTCACCGACAACGGCGTGGATGTGGTCTCCCTCGCCCACTCCACCGACGACCACGACGAATTCCGCAACCGCCTGTCCGAGGCCACCGCGGCCGCCGACCTCGTCTTCACCTCCGGCGGCGTCTCCATGGGTGATTTCGAGGTCGTGAAAGACGTCCTCACCCCCCTCGGCGGCGAATTCGGCCCGGTCGCCATCCAGCCCGGCGGCCCCCAGGGCGTGAGCGTGATCGACAACGTCCCGGTCCTGAGCTTCCCCGGCAACCCGGTCAGCACCATGGTCTCCTTCGAGGTCTTCGCCCGCCCGATCCTGCGCCGCCTCGCCGGCCTCCCCGACATCGAAACCACCGACCTCCCCCTCCTGGACCCGGTCCGCTCCCCCAACGGCAAACGCCAATTCCTCCGCGGCCGCCGCACCGACACCGGCGTCGCCCTGGTCGCAGGCCAGGGCTCCCACCTCATCGCCTCCATGGCCCAGGCCGATGTCCTCATCGACATCCCCGCCACCGCGACCGAACTCCCCGCAGGCACGATCGTCTCCGTTCAGGAGCTCTAAGCGCCCGCTCGGATTTCTCCTCGTCATCCCGCCACGGTTCTCCTCGTCATCCCGCCGCGGTTCTCCTCGTCATCCCGCCGCGCCTCCCCTCGTCATTCCGGCGCATTTCACCTCGTCATTCCGGCGTGGGGTTGGGCGGGATGCAAAAACGTTTTGGGGATACCCCGCAAAAGAAAACC
>NZ_JBHXVO010000016.1:90373-165942 GCF_042672265.1 Nocardia sp. NPDC127526
CTAATACCCAGTCGTCTGGGGGGTGTTGTTTGGCCCCTACCCCCCGGGGTGGGCCCACCCCCCCCCACCCCCCACGCCGGGATGACGAATGGGGCTCGCACCGCGATAACGAGCGGAACTCACGGCGTGACGGTGAGCGGGACTCTTGCCTACGCGCTTCGGCGCGGCGCGGGGTTCGCTCGGGTGATCGCACGAATGGATTCCCGGTGATCCCGGCCGAGTTCGGTGGATGACCACAGACGCGGCGGGGAGGGCGGCTGTGGAAGGCTGGGGGTATGAGTGAGTTGTCGCATGTCGACCAGGAAGGTCGCGCTCGCATGGTGGATGTGAGTGCGAAGGCCGACACGGCGCGGGTGGCCGTTGCGGGCGGGGAGCTGGTGACGACCGCGGCGGTCGTGAAGCTGGTGCGGGCCGATGACATGCCCAAGGCGGATGTGCTGACCACGGCGCGGCTGGCGGGGATCAATGGGGCCAAGAAGACCTCGGAGTTGATTCCGCTGTGCCATCAGCTGGCGTTGTCGTCGGTGAATGTGACGTTCGGGTTCACCGAGAGCAGCATCACGATCGAGGCGACGGCGAAGACCAAGGGGCCCACCGGGGTCGAGATGGAGGCGCTGACGGCTGTCGCGGTCGCCGGGCTGACCCTGCACGACATGGTGAAGGCGGTGGATCCAGCGGCGACGCTGACCGGGGTTCGGCTGCTCACCAAAGACGGTGGGAAGCACGGGCATTGGGTGCGGCCCGAGGGGGCACCGGATGGTGGGGTGAATGCCGGTGCGGGTGAGGGGCATGCACCCGCGGGTGAGAGCGCTGGATCGCAGCTGTCCCCTGCGCCGCACCCGACGGAAGGCGCTGCGCCGCACCATGCCGAGGGCGTTGCACCGCACCACACCAAGGGCACTGCACCGCACCAAGCCGAGGGCATTGCACCGCACCCGGCCGAGGGCATTGCACCGCACCACACCAAAGGCGCTGCACCGCACCAAGCCGAAGCCGTTGCGCCGCAGGCGGTGGAAGCCTCCGAGGCTACGGCGTTCGGGGTGGGGCGGGCTGCGGTTGTGCTGGTGGCGTCCACGGGGGCGGCGGCGGGAACGCGTGAGGACACTACGGGGCCGCGGCTGGCGGAATGGCTTACCGGGCTTGGGTTTTCGGTGCGGGGGCCGCTTGTTTACGCGGATTCGGATATTGGTTACGGGCTGTCGGAGGCGCTGGCGGGGGAACCGGCGTTCGTGATCACTACGGGCGGGACGGGCGCTTCGCCGACGGATGCGACGCCGGAAGCCACGCTGGCCGTGCTGGATCGGGAGTTGCCGGGGGTGGCGGAGGCGATTCGGCAGCGGGGGACGGCGAAGTTTCCGCTCGCCTCGCTCAGTCGCGGGGTGGCGGGGCTGGCCGGGCGCACGGTGATCGTGAATCTGCCCGGGTCGCCGGGTGGGGTGAAGGATGGCATCGCGGTGTTGGAGCCGCTGCTCGAGCATTTGCTGGCCCAGGTGGCCGGAGGAGGCAGTCATGAGTGAGCGCGAACTGCTGGTTCGGATCAGCGATCAGCCGCTCGATCCGGACGAGGTCGAGAAGGCGGTGAGCGGGCCGGAGCACGGGGCCGTGGTCGTGTTCACCGGTAAGGTGCGCAATCACGATGGGGGGCAGGAGGTTTCGGCGCTCGAATACTCGGCGCACCCGGATGCGGCGAAGTTCATGCGCCGGATCTGCGAGGAGTTCGCGGAGTCGACCGGGCTGCCGGTGGCGGCGGTGCATCGCATCGGGGCGCTCACCGTGGGTGACCTCGCCATTACCGTGGCCGTGGCGGCGCCGCATCGCGGGGAGGCGTTCACGACGTGCGCCGAGTTGGTGGATCGCATCAAGCACGAGGTGCCGATCTGGAAGCGGCAGCTGTTCGCCGATGGGATGTCGGAGTGGGTCAACGCCTGCGGGTGAACCCAACTCTCGGGACTCTCAGGGGCTTCGCCCCCGAACCCCCTGGCAAGAACGCCGAAGCCGCGGATTCTCCTGAATCCGCGGCTTTTTCGTGCGGCATCTAGGTGGTGATCGGGTCTTGGGGTTCCGGCTTGGCGGTTGCGGATTCGATTGCGCCGCGGGCCAAGTCGCCGACCCTGGTGTGGTTGAACAGGAGGTTGAGGAGGAAGGCCGTGGCGGCGGCCAGGGTGATGCCGCTGTTGAGGAGGATTTCGGCGGCGGAGGGGAACTTGTCGAACATGCCCTTGGTGAGGACCGGGACCAGGCCGATGCCGATGGCGACCGCGATGATGGTCAGGTTCACGCGGTCGGAGAGGTCGGCTTTGCGCAGGGTGTCGATGCCGATGACGGCGATGGTGGCGAACAGGACCAGGCCTACGCCGCCCACGACGGGCTTCGGTACGGCGGCGACGATCGCGCCGAAGCGGGGCAGCAGGCCGAGCAGGATCAGCAGGCCGCCGGAGACGGCGGTGACATATCGGCTGTAGACGCGGGTTTGGGCGACGGCGCCGACATTCTGGTTGAAGACGGTGTCGATGAAGGAGTTGAAGACGCCGGCGAGGATGGCCGAGAGGCCGTCTCCCGCGAGGCCGCGCGCGATGTCGGCGCGGCCGACCTTCTTGCCGGTGATCTCGCCGAGCGCGAGCATGCTGGCGGTGGATTCGGCGAACACCACGGCCATCACGATGCTCATGGCGACCACGGCGGTGATCGGGAACTCCGGCGCACCGAAGTAGAACGGATGCGGCGCGCCCAGCCAGGCCGCGCCGGAGACACCGTCGAGGGAGATCAGGCCCATCGGGATGGCGATGAGCACGCCCGCGATGAGTGCGATGAGAATTCCCAGCTGCGACCACACGCCGCGGCCGAGCACGGTGCAGACCAGGGCGATCAGCAGCACGACCGTGGCGAGCACGATATTCGAGATGGATCCGAACGACTCCGCCTTGGGATCGGTGCCGACGATCAGCCCGCCCGCCACGCCGATGAGCGAGATGCCGACGACCGTCAGCACGGTGCCGGTGACCAGCGGCGGGAAGAACCGCACGATCATGGCGAAGGGCCAGGCCAGTGCGAGGCCGAGCAGACCGCCCAGCAGCATGGAGCCGTAGACGGCGGGCAGGCCGTATTCCTTGGCGATGAGGATCATCGGCGACATGGCCACGAAGGTCGCGCCGGTGATGATGGGCAGTTTCGCGCCCGCGAACTTGCCGAGCCCGAGGCTCTGCACCACCGTGATCGCGCCCGCGACCAGCAGGTCGGCGCTGATCAGCATGCCGACGGTGGATTTGTCCAGGCCGGCGGCCGCGCCGAAGACCAGTGGGACGGTGACACATCCGGTGTACATGATCAGGACGTGCTGAATGCCGAATATCAGCAGCCGATGCCAGGGCAGCCGGGTGTCGACGGGATGGGGCGAGGTCATGGTGGCTCCTTGCGGCGCGTCGTTGGTGGTCAGGGTAGGCAGGCGCGCCGGTCCGGGGGTTTGTCCGATCGGCCGAATCGGAGTGTGCCCCGGGTGCGGTGTTTTGTCTTCGGAACCAGCGTGTGCGGCGGCGGGTGTGCGCCACAGTGAGGCACAGTGTTCATCGACCACGGGAGGCGACCATGTCCGATTTGACCGGCAAGATCGTGCTCGGCCCGCACCAGTACGGGAAGGCCGAGAACCGGGTGGTGCGCATCTACCGCGACGGGGACCGGCACGAGATCCGGGATCTGAACGTATCGTCGTGCCTGCGTGGGGCTTTCGACGAGGCGCACACCAGCGGTGATCAGGGCGCGGTGCTGCCCACCGATTCGCAGAAGCAGACCATCTACTCCTACGCCAAGGAGCACGGTGACGGCAGCATCGAGGAGTACGGGCTGGCCTTGGCGCGGCATTTCGTCGATGACGTGGAGCCGGTGGAATCGGCCCGGATCGAGATCGAAGAGTATGCGTGGCAACGGGTTCCGGTGAACGGGCAAGGTCACGACCACACCTGGACCCGGATCGGCCCGGAGATCCGCACGGCCGCGATCACCGTCGGCGGCAAGGCGCCCGGGCAACGGGAATGGGTGATCGGCGGCGTCAAGGACCTGGTGATCCTCAAATCCACCGGCTCCGAATTCGCCAGTTTCCTCGAGGACCCCTACACCGTCCTGCAGCCCACCCACGACCGCATTCTCGCCACCAGCCTCAGCGCCCGCTGGCGCTTCGCCGCCCCACCCGCCGACTGGGACGCCGCCTACTCCGGCATCCGCGCCGTCATGATCGAGAAGTTCGCCACCGAACACTCGAAAGCCTTGCAGCAGACCCTCTTCGACATGGGCGCCGCCGCCCTCGAAGCCTTCCCCCGCCTCGCCGAGATCCGCTTGTCGGCCCCCAACAAACACCACTGGTTCTTCGACCTCTCCCGCTTCGGCGTCGAGAATCGCAACGAGGTCTTCCATGCCGACGACCGCCCCTACGGCCTCATCCAGGCCAGCGTGCTCCGCGAAGACGCCCCCGACCCCGGCACCGCCTGGGACCCCTACACCGGAGCCGTGTGACACCACGCCCGCCGCGCTAAACGGACACACCGTGCCCGGCGAGCGTCCGCACCGCCAGATAAAGATCCAACCGATCATCGAGCCGCCCCAGATCCCGCCCGGTCAGCTCCTCGACCCGCCCGATCCGATACCGAACAGTATTGAGATGCACGTGCATCCGCTCGGCCGCCTGCCGCCACGACCCCTCACACCCCAGGAAAACCTCCAACGTCTCCAGCAACCCCGCCCCCGTCCTCCGGTCGTACTCCACCACCGGCCCCAGCACCCGCTCCGCGAACCGCCGCTGCAACCCACCCGGCACCGCGGTGAAAAGCCCCACCGCCGAATCGATATCGGCCACCCGCAGCCGCACCACGCCCTCGTCATCCCACGCCGCCGCAGCCGCTGCCGCCGCAGCAGCCACCGTTCCCGACATCGATTCGCCCCGCTGTCTGGCGCTCACCCCGAGCATGAGCCGCACGCCACCCAATGCCGGAGCCAACCGCCCGATCCGCCGCCGCAGCTCCCCGGCAACCTCCGCCTGAGTTCCGGCCACGACACCAACCAACCGGCCCTCCCGATCTACCGAGGTCGTGACTCCCTCCAGCACATCGTGCAGTGCCGCCCGCACCACCTCCCACTCGAACTCGTCGAGCAAAGCCCCTTTGTTCGAACGGATTTCGGCAACTACCGCGACGGTGGGTTCTTCCGGATGGGGCGCAGGTGAGCTCGAGGAACGGTCCGTGAGTTCCCAGTCCAGGTGGAGGCGGTCGGTGGCGCGCTGGCGGTAGAGCTCGGCGATGGCGGCCAGGTCGGTGGCGGAGGTATCGAGCTCGGCCGTGGTGGGGCGGATGACCAGATACCAGGAGGTGATTCGGTCTCCGGCTCCCACTTGGAGGACGCGCATGGCCCCGATGGTGACGGCGGGGAGGCGGGGGGCGGTCAGGGCGGTGGAGATGATGCGGTCGAGTTCCTCCTCCGAGAGTGAGGTGGTTCCGGCGACGATGCGACCGGTGGCGGTCACCAGCCAGAGCGAAATGTCCTGCTCCGCTGCGATATCCGCGATCAGGTCCGTGATGCTGGCGCCGGCTGCGACGGCGGCCAGGAGTCGGCGCTGCCGGTCGGCGCCGGATTGGATGTGCTGCCAGCGCAATTCGGCCGCCTGTTCGGCTAGGTGCTCGATGATGCGGCTGAACGGGACGCTCTGCGGCGCGGACAGCAGGGGTAGGCCGTGGCGTTCGCAGGCGGTCAGCACGTCGTCGGGGACGTGGCCGTGCAAGGCTTGGCCCGCGACGACGCCCGCGACGCCTGCGGCGGCCAGCATGCCGATGTACCGATTCGAGTCGGCGGGATCGTGCCGCCAGACCAGTCCGGTGCATACGAGAGCGCCCGAGGTGACGAATGGGCGGGGGTCGGGCATGTCGGTGGCGCAGATCCGGGCGACGGGGCGGTTCAGGGCCGCCGCATCCCCGTGTAGCAACCGCATGCGCAACTGCGGCGCGTCCAGTAAATCTCGCACCCGCACGGCGCACCTCCGCTGATCGGCCCGACCGGCGTCACGGTAGGACGCCAGTGTTGCCGCGACGTTTCGGCGATGCTGCGGCCGTCTCACATACGGCCCCATGCCGTAGATCGCGGCCAAGCTATGCACCACTATCGTTCGGCAGGATCGTCTCGGTGGGCGATTCGGGGAAGTGCGGGACGCAATAACTCTGCCGCCCGCCACGGCACGACTTGCCGGGAGTGCCTGCAGACGGAAGTGCGCGGAGGTCACGCGCCGGTCGTCCGCTCCGGCTCGATGGAGGTCTGTGTGGCGCGCCCCCGGACCGTGGCCGGCGAACAGGTCGCGGGCGGTGGCTCGCGGGTCGGTAGGGTGGTCGAGATGAGTCGGCGGATTCCTGTTCTGATCGTGGCCGGATTTCTCGGGGCCGGGAAGACGACGCTGCTCAATCGGCTGTTGCGGAGCCGGAGCGCGCGGATCGGGGTGGTGGTCAACGACTTCGGGGCCGTGAATATCGATGCGATGCTGGTGGCGGGGCAGGTCGATGCGATGGTGTCGCTGGGGAACGGGTGCGTGTGCTGCGCGGTCGATGTGAGCGAGCTGGACGGGCTGTTCGACCGGCTGGCGGATCCGCGGCAGAAGATCGACGTCATTGTGGTGGAGGCCAGTGGGCTGGCCGAGCCGCGGAATCTCATTCGGATGGTCGCGGGGAGTGACAATCCGCGGATTCGGTACGGCGGGCTGATCGAGGTCGTGGACGCCGAGCATTTCGCCGAGAGTCGCGCACGGCATCCGGAGCTCGCTACGCATCTGCGGCTGGCGGATCTGGTGGTGGTGAACAAGGCCGACCGGGTCGAGCCCGCGGCGCTGGCGCAATTGCGCACGGAGATCGGCGAACTCGTGGGGCAGGTGCCGGTCCATCCCACCAGCCATGGCCGCGTCGATCCCGGGCTGCTCTTCGATATCCCGGCCCGCGATGCTCGCGAGCCCCGCGTCGGGGAACAGCTCAGTTTCGACGAGCTCTTCGAGGACCACGACGATCATGCGCACGAGGCGCCCGAATGCGACGGCCACCACGACGACAGCCATCATGGCGACGGCTGCCACGGTCATCGGCATCTGCACGACGGCTACGACAGCGTGTCCTTCACCAGCACAACGGATCTGAATCCGCGCGAACTCATTGCCGTACTGGAGGATCCGCCGCCCGGATTGTTCCGCGCCAAGGGCGTGCTGGCTTTCGCGACCCCGGACGATCAGCGAAAGTTCCTGCTGCACATGGTCGGCCGCCACATCACCATCGAACCGGCCGCCTGGAGCCGGCACGAGCCCCGGACCAGCAATCTGGTCCTCATCGGCTCCGGCCTGGACACCACCGCCGTCACGGCCCGCCTCGACGCCACCGTGCACACCTCCCCCGAGCCCCTCAATGACGAAGCGCTCCTACCGATCTGGCGCTATGTCGCCCCGGAAGCCTCCCAATCCGAGGAGCCGACCCCCACCGTCCTGTCCTGGAGCGAGTGACGCCAAATGTGAAACGCCGCCGACCGGGAAGTGGTGGCGGCGACACGCCGACAAACCCCGCCACCATTTCCCGGTCGATGACGTTTCACTTTTTCGCGCCCCAAGTGAACCAACCGGCACGTACGATCAGATGCGTACGCCCGTTGTGTCTCGTTCTCCCGCATAGACAAGGAGTTCGGTCATGGGTTCGGTGCAAATGGTGCTCACCGCGATATCTACCGCCGTTCAAGCGCTCGGGCTGTTCGACAGCATTTCCGGCGGCCTATCCTCCTAGCCTTACGAAACAGGCAGCTCGGGGATTCGCGTCGCGCGCGCGTAGACGGTTTCGCCTTCGGCCAGATGCAACGCCTCGGCGTCACCACGCGTGACCTGCGCGGTGAACAGATCGCCGGTCGCCGCATTGCGGAGTTCGACGCGAACCTCGAAGCCCAGGTGCACAACTCGCTCGACCGTCGCGCGGGTGACGCCCGCCGACTGGGCGGTGCCCTCGTGGGCCGCGAGCGCCATGGAGGGGTCGCGGCCCACGCGGATGTCGTGCGGACGGACCATGTGGCCGTTCAGCTTGGCGACCGCGCCCAGGAACGACATGACGAATTCGTTTGCGGGACGGTCGTAGACGTCTTCGGGGCTGCCGACCTGTTCGATGCGGCCCTTGTTCATGACCGCGATGCGGTCGGCCACATCGAGGGCCTCCTCCTGGTCGTGGGTGACCAGGACGGTGGTGACGTGCACTTCCTCGTGCAGCCGGCGCAGCCACTGCCGCAGGTCGGCGCGCACCTTGGCGTCGAGCGCGCCGAAGGGCTCGTCCAGCAGCAGCACCTGCGGGTCCACGGCCAGCGCGCGGGCCAGGGCCATGCGCTGGCGCTGGCCGCCGGACAGCTGCGCCGGGAAGCGGTGCTGGAAGCCGTCCAGGCCGACGATCTCGAGCAGTTCGTCGACCTTCTTCTTGATCTCGCCCTTGGGCCGCTTGCGGATCTTCAGGCCGAAGGCGACATTGTCGCGCACGGTCATGTGCTTGAACGCCGCATAGTGCTGGAAGACGAAGCCGATATCGCGCTTCTGCGGCGGCACGTGGGTGACGTCCCGCCCGGCGATGGTGACGATGCCGTTGTCGAGGGATTCCAGTCCGGCGATCGAGCGCAGCAGCGTCGACTTGCCGGAACCGGACGGGCCCAGGAGTGCGGTCAGCTCGCCGGAGGGAATGTCCAGGCTGACGTTGTCGAGGGCGGCGAAGGAACCGTAGTTCTTGTTCGCATTGGTCACGGTGATCATTTGGCAGTGCCCCGCTTGCGTTCGAGGAGGGTCATCAGGAGAAGAACAATGAGGGCGATGCCCATGAGCAGGGTCGCCGCCGCGTATGCGCCGAAGGTGTTGTGGTCCTCGTAGCGGCCGTGCACGAGCAGGGTGAGGGTCTGCGATTTGCCGGGCAGCGCGGTGGAAACCATGATGACCGCGCCGAATTCGCCGAGCGAGCGGGCCACGGTGAGGACCACGCCGTAGGTGAGACCCCAGCGGATGGCCGGCAGCGTGATGCGCCAGAACGTCTGCCAGCGCGAGGCGCCCAGTGTCGCGGCGGCCTGTTCCTGATCGTCGCCGATCTCGTGCAGCACCGGCTCCACCTCGCGCACCACGAACGGCAGCGTCACGAAGATGGTGGCCAGCACCATGCCGGGCAGATTGAAGATGACCTTCAGGCCGTGATCCTCCAGCCCGCCGAACCAGCCGCCCGCACCCCACAGCAGGATGAGCGAGACGCCGACCACGACCGGCGACACCGCGAACGGCAGATCCACCAGGCCCTGCAACAGATTCCGGCCCGGGAAGCGCCCGCGCACCAGGGCGAGCGCGGTGAGGATGCCGAACACCACGTTCACCGGCACCACAATGGCGAGAATGATCATCGACAGGTTGAACGCCGAGATCGCCGCGGGCGTGGAGATCCAGTCGATGAAGGTGCCGATGCCGTGCTCGAAGGTCCGCCACAGAATGATGGCCAGCGGCAGCACCAGCAGGATGAGCAGATACCCCAGCGCCACGGAACGCAGCGAAATACGGGTCAGCGCGGAAAGTTTCATCAGCTCTCCTGCTCCTTGCGCGCCGAGCGATCCGCGAACAGCCGCAGCACCAGCAGCGTCACGAACGAGATGACCAGCAGCGCGACCGAGACCGCGGCGGCATTGACCGGCCGGTCCACCTCGATCTGCTGCTGGATGTACTGCGAGGCCATCTGCGTCTCACGCGGGATATTGCCGCCGATCAGCACCACCGACCCGTATTCGCCGATGGCGCGCGCGAAGGCCAGCCCTCCGCCGCTGATGATGGCCGGCGCCAGCGTCGGCAGCACGATGCGGCGGAAGGTGGTCAGATTGTCCGCGCCCAGCGAGGCGGCGGCCTGCTCGACCTCCAGGTCGATCTCCATCAGCACCGGTTGCACCGAGCGCACCACGAACGGCAGCGTCACGAAGGCGAGCGCCACCACCAGGCCGGGCTGAGTGGCATTGAGCTGGATGTCGATCGGGCTCTGCGGCCCGTACAGCGACAGCAGCACGATGCTGGCCACAATGGTCGGCAGCGCGAACGGCAGGTCGATGAGCGCATTGACGATCCCCTTGCCCGGGAAGTCGTCGCGCACCAGCACCCACGCGATGAGCGTGCCCATCACGACATTGATGATCGCGACCACGATCGAGACGAAGACGGTCACCCGCAGCGAATCCAGGGCCGCGGGCGCGGTCACCGCCTCCCGGAAACCGCCCCAGCCGTCCTCGAAGGAGGCGACGGTCATGGCGGCCAGGGGCAGCAGCACGATGATGCTGAGCCACAGCACCACCGTGGCGATCCCGAGCGGCCCGACCGAACCAGTGACGCGCAGCCAGGAAAAGCGTCCCGGGCCGCTGGGCTTGGGTTTGTCCCCCGCAACACCGGCGCCCTGCCCGGCGCCGGTGTTGCCACTACTGTCGTTCACGTTGCCAAGTATCCTGTGTGGTCCAGCTCACCCGTTTACTTGGTGGCCTTGTCGTAGATGATCGCCACGCTGCCGGTGCCCTGCGCGAACAGTTCCTTGTCCACGGTCTTCCAGCCGCCCAGGTCGGCAATGGTCCACAGCTGCTGCGGGGTCGGGAAGTCGTCGGCGAAGGCGGCGGTCACCTTGGGATCGACCGGCCGGAAACCGGCCTGCGCCCAGGCCAGCTGCGCGGTGGGGGTGAACAGGAAGTCCTTGAAGGCGATGGCCTGCGTCGGATTCTTGCTGTTCTTGAGCACCGCCACCGGGTTCTCGATCTTGAACGTGGTCGGCGGGATCACGTGCTCGATCGGATCGCCCTTGCGCTCGGAGAAGATGGCCTCGTTCTCGTAGCTGAGCAGCACATCGCCGACGCCCTGCAGGAAGGTGTCGGTGGCCTCACGGCCGGACTTGGGCTGCACCTTCACGTGGTCGGGCGAGACGAGCTTGGACAGGTAGTCCAGACCGGCCTGCGGGTTCTTGCCGCCCTCACTCTTGGCCGCGTACGGCGCGAGCAGGTTCCACTTGGCCGAACCCGAGGAGAACGGGTTGGGGGTCACCACCTCCACACCCGGCTTGAGCAGGTCGTCCCAATCCTTGATGCCCTTGGGATTGCCCTTGCGCACCACGATGGCGACCACGGAGCCGAACGGAATTCCCTTGTTGGCGTCGGCATTCCAGCTGGCATCCACCAGACCGGCGTCCACCAGGCGGGTGATGTCGGGCTCGACGGAGAAGTTCACGACATCGGCCTCGGCGCCGTCCTTGACCTTGCGGGACTGATCGCCCGAGGCGCCGTAGGAGCCGAGCACCTCGACGCCCTTGCCGGCGTCGGTCTTGGCGAATTCCGGAATCACCTTGTCGAAGCCGGGCTTCGGCACCGCGTAGGCGTAGAGGTTCAGCTTGACGTCGGCGCCGCCGCCGGAGGTGTCGCCGCCCACCACATCGCTGGAACCGCCTGCGCACGCGGTCAGCACGGAGGCCACGACCGCGGTGAGCGCGACGGCTATGGAGCGACGGGAGAGTCTGGTACTGCGGGACATCGGTGGACCTTTCCTACCGCCCGCCGAGTCGAAGATCATCGGCGGAAGAACTGGGATTGCCGTAGACCCGCCCAGGTCGAACATGGGCGGTCGCGTTATCGGCCCGAGGGCCGCCGGGGTACGAGCACAGCTGCGAAAGGCACGCGCGCCAGTCTACTGAGGGGACAAGCAGCACAGCTCGGTCGGCAATCAGCGACAGTGAATGTCCGCGACCGCGAGGCAGCCCACCGCGATCAACGCCAATTCATGGCGGACCTGGGGAAGAGCGCTCGACGACACGGGCGAACTGTAGCAGAGCGGCGAGGGGTGCGCCCAATCACCGTGAACATGCGCACCGAGAGTTCACTTCTCGCTCACCGGAACAGCGTCTCAGATAGTGAGAAGTATAAGGGCCCGGCAACCGGGGCGATCGTGAATCGGCACGGGACAGCGCGGGTCACAGGCGGCAGTATGTAGGACGAAAGGCTGCCGCACGGCAGCACACCGTCCGCTGGGGGAATTCATGACCAGTCCCGACCGAATCCGCCGGGAGTTCCCCGGCATCTCCACCCGCGCCTGGGAGCATCCCGCCGACCGGACCGCGCTGGTGACGCTGCGCTCGCTGAGCGGGTTCGACGTCGTCCTGCGCACCTTGTCCGGGCTGCTGGCCGAGCGGCAGCATCGGCTGCTGTATCTGGCCACGGCGGTTCGGGTGGACGACAAGCAGTTCCGCAATATCCACCATCTGCGCGAGGACTGCGCGCGCATTCTGGACGCGCGCACCAAACCCGAGATGTTCGTGCTGCAGGATCCGAACGCGAACGCCTTCACCATCGGCATGGATCAGCCGTTCATCGTGCTCACCACCGGGCTGCTGGATCTGCTCGATCGCGAGGAGCTGCGGTTCGTGGTCGGCCACGAGCTCGGGCACGCGCTGAGCGGGCACGCGGTGTACCGGACCATGCTCATGCATCTCATGCGGCTGGCGGCGGGCATCGGGTGGGTGCCGATCGGCGGGTGGGCGCTGCGCGCCATCATCGCGGCGCTGATGGAGTGGAGCCGCAAATCCGAGCTCTCCGGCGACCGGGCCGGGCTGCTGTGCGGGCAGGATGTGGACGCCTCGGTGCGGGTGCACATGAAGCTGGCGGGCGGATCCCGGGTGGATCAGATGAGCCATGCCGCATTCCTGCAGCAGGCCGACGACTACGACAAGTCCGGCGATCTGCGCGACGGCGTGCTGAAACTGCTGAATCTGGAATTGCAGACGCACCCGTTCTCGGTGCTGCGGGCCGCGGAGTTGCGCCGCTGGATCACCAGCGGCGACTACGACCGCATCCTGGACGGCCGCTACCCGACCCGCGATCAGGACAAGAACGCCAGGATCAGCGACCAGGTCAAGGAAGCCGCCCGCTCCTACAAGCAGACCTTCGACCAGTCCGAAGACCCCCTCGTCCGCACCGTGCGCAACCTGGGCAAGGACATGGGGTCCGCGGTCGGCACGGTGGGACAAGAGGTCAGCGACACCGTCTCGAAGATCGGCAAGCGGTTCAACGAGTGGCGGGACGGCCCTAAGGAGGGCTGACGCTACTCGTCTTCCGCCATGGGCGGGGTCTCCAGGATGTCGAGCACCCATTCCTCGGTGGCGGATTCCGCATCGTCCTCGTCGATGCGGATGCGGTTGCTCAGCCGCACGCCCAGGCCCAGCAGTTGCGCCGCCTTGACCATGTCCACGGCCTCCTCGGGGCCGCAGGTGTGAGTCGCGATCAGGCGCGGCTCGTCCTCGAATTCCTCGTCGACGAGCAGCGTCTCGAGTTCCATGCCTTCATCGGTGGTTGACATGGTGCAGCAGAGTACGCGCAGGGTTCGCTCGACACGTAGGGAAACCCGATTCGACCGGGTGAACAGCCAGCGAATTCAGCGTGTGAGCAGCCAGGCGACGACGACCAGAACCAGCAGGGCGATCAGGGCGAGCTGGACGCGCGAGCGCGGCATCAGGCGGCTTCCTTCCGGGTCGGGCGGGGTGCGGCGACGGCGGCCGTGGCCTCCTGCGCAACCACCCGATCCCGGCCCAGCGCCCGCAGAGCGAGGCGCAGCGCGCGGTCCAGCACGAACGCGAGAGCGAAGCAGACGGGCACCACGGCGGCCAGCACCACGGCGAACTGGGGAACGAAGGGCAGGCCGGCCACCCAGAGTTCGACGCCGTCCCACCAATCAGCAATCCGATGCACGACACCAACCTACGCCCAGAAGTCGCGGGTGGACGATTCGGGCCGAACGGACAGATCATTGTGTGATGGAGTCCTACGACGAACCGGAGTCGAACGACCGGCCGCTCGGCAGTAGCTACGACCCTCCCGGCCCGGGCCCACTGGAGCCGCCGCGCGACTCGGTGGACCGGCCCGACGCCGCGCTCACCGACGACTACCTGCCGTCGGTGCCCGTCGGGGTGAGCCATCATTCGCCGTATCCGCCCATCGACGACTACGCCTTCCTGTCCGACTGCGAGACCAACTGCCTCATCGCCCGCAACGGTTCGGTGGAGTGGATGTGCGTGCCGCGCCCGGACTCCCCCAGCATCTTCGGCGCCATGCTCGATCGCAGCGCCGGGCACTTCCGCATCGGCCCCTACGGCCGCAATGTGCCCGCGGCGCGGCGCTACCTGCCCGGCGGGCTCATTGTGGAGACCACCTGGCAGACCGAGACCGGCTGGCTCATCGTGCGCGACGCGCTGGTGCTGGGCCCGTGGCACAACAATCAGGCGCGCAGCCGCACCCATCGCCGCACGCCCATGGACTGGGATGCCGAGCACATCCTGCTGCGCACGGTGAAATGCGTGAACGGCACGGTGGAGCTGGAGATGAGCTGCGAGCCGGCCTTCGACTACCACCGGGGACCGGCCAAGTGGGAGTACACCGGCGACGTCTATGAGAAGGCAAGCGCCACTTGCGATATCGAGGGCTGCCCGACGCTGACCCTCACCACCGACCTGCGCCTGGGCCTGGAGGGCCGGGAGGCGCGCGCCCGCAAGCGCATGCAGGAGGGCGATCAGGTCTTCGTGGCGCTGTCCTGGTCGGAGCTGCCGCCGCCGCGCACCTTCGCCGAGGCGGCGGAGAAGATGTGGCTGACCACCGAGTGCTGGCGGCAGTGGATCACCTTGGGCCGCTTCCCGGATCATCCGTGGCGCGGGCATCTGCAGCGCAGTGCGCTCACCTTGAAGGGCCTCACCTATGCTCCGACCGGGGCGCTGCTGGCGGCGGCCACCACCTCGCTGCCGGAAACACCTGGCGGGGAACGCAATTGGGATTACCGCTACACCTGGGTCCGGGATTCCAGCTTCGCGCTGTGGGGTCTGTACACCCTCGGCCTGGACCGCGAGGCCGATGACTTCTTCGCCTTCCTGCACGATGTCGCCACCGACGACAATGGCAAAGCCATTCCGCTGCAAGTGCTCTACGGCATCGGCGGGGAGCGCCAGATCACCGAATCCGAGCTGACGCACCTGGACGGCTACGACCACGCCCGCCCGGTGCGCATCGGCAATGGCGCCTACAACCAGGACCAGCACGATATCTGGGGCACCCTGCTGGATTCCGTTTATCTGCACGTGAAGTCGCGCCGTCAGGTCCCGGAAACCTTGTGGCCCATGCTGGAACGGCAGGTGCAGGCGGCAATCGACAACTGGCGCAAGCCCGATCGCGGCATCTGGGAGGTGCGCGGCGAGCCGCAGCACTTCACCTGCTCGAAGGTGATGTGCTGGGTGGCGCTCGATCGCGGCGCGAAGCTCGCCGAGCTGCACAGCGAATTCGACTACGCCCGCAAGTGGCGCGATATCGCCGACGAGATCCACGCCGACATCCTCGATCACGGCGTCAATGCCGATGGCGTCTTCACCCAGGTCTACGGCGGCGACTCGCTGGACGCGTCACTGCTGCTGGTGCCGCTGCTGCGGTTCCTGCCGCCCGAGGATCACCGCGTGCGCGCCACGGTGCTGGCCATTGCCGACGAGCTGACCGAGAACGGCCTGGTGCTGCGGTATCGCACCGAGACCACCGACGACGGCCTGTACGGCGAGGAGGGCTCGTTCACCATTTGCTCGTTCTGGCTGGTCTCCGCGCTCGTCGAGATCGGCGAGCTGGAGCGCGCCCGCCAGTTGCTGGAGCGGCTGCTCGGCTATGCCAGCCCGCTCAAGCTCTACGCCGAGGAGATCGACACGACCACCGGACGCCATTTGGGCAACTTCCCGCAGGCGTTCACCCATCTGGCGCTCATCAATGCCGTCATGCACGTCATCCGGGCCGAAGAGTCCCACCGCGCAGGACAATTCAACCCGGCCCACCCGGGACGGTAGGATCCGCGACTATTCGCTGAGGGCGTCGGCGCGTTCCCGCAGATCGCGCAGGCGCACCAGCGAGGTCTCGATCTCGGTGAGGCGATATTCGCGGCGCTGACCGGAGTGCACGGCCGCGGCCTCCTCGGCGGCGCGCAGCGAGGCGTCCACCGAACGCAGTGTCTCATTGGCGATCTCGGTGAAGTGGTCGCGCAGGCTGCGCTGCACGGCGCGCAGGCGGTAGCGGGATTCCTTGGACACCTGGAAGATCACATCGTCCATGAGGCGGGCGACCGCGAGCTTGGCCTCGGCCTGGCGGCGCTGTTTGCGGCCCTTGCGGTCCTCCCAGAACGCATGCGAGCCCAGCAGCACGCCGGCGCCGGCGGAGTACCAGTTCACCAGGGGCATGCCGAGCAGGCTGGTGGCCATGCCGACCATGAGGACGCCGGCGTAGGAGCCGCGCAGCGAGCTCAGGAACTGTTCGGTGACAGCGGGTTTCCCGGTGACGAGCGCATCGAGGTCGGCCACCGGTTCCAGGACCGCACCCACCTCGCCCGGATTGTCCAGGCGCAGATCGGGAGTCGGGATGCCGCTGTCGGGGAATTTTGCCGCCACCTGTTCGGACAGTTCCACCGAGCGGTAGTGGGCGATGACGAAGTTCTCCTCGACGGCCTCGCAGATCCGGGCGTCCAGGTCGGCTCCGAATTCCCGCCAGCGCTTGGCCGGATCGCCCTTCATGATGCCGGCCTCGGCATCGCGGACCAGGCTGCGCAGGCGGTGGCGCAGATCGTGTTCGGTATCGGCCATCAGCTCGGCCGCGCCGTCGGCCAGGGTCACCTGCCAGTTGGCGGTGCGCTGGCGGAGCTGTTCGGCTTCCTCGCGGGTGCGGCGGAGCTGTTCGGTGATGACGGAGTAGCGGCGCGGATCGCGCAGGGTTTCGGCCTCGGTGCGCAAGGCCAGGGCGAGATGGTCGGTAATGAGGCGGATATCGCCCACGGCGGCCTCGGCCGCCACCGCGTCGGCCCGGCCCAGCACATACCCGCGTAGGTGCTCGAGCAGTTGCGGCACACCGGATTCCAGATCCGAGCGCGGATTGCCGGCGGCCTGATCGTGCAGCAGCGCGGAGGCGGGGGCCACGGCGAAGGCCAGACCGGCGTCGTCGAGCAGTTCGCGGTCGCGCTGTTGGACCTGCGGCCACTGCGGATACTGGTCGATCTTGTTGAGCACGCAGATGACCGTCGGGCACACCTGCTGGATGCGCTGCAGCTGCGCGATCTGCTCGGGCGTGAACGGCGCGCTCGCGTCGGCGACATAGAGGACGGCGTCGGCCGCGGCGATGAGCGACCAGGTGGCCGGGGTGTCGGCCGGTGAGCCGGGCGCGTCCAGCATCACGAAACCCTCGGCCAGCAGCGGGCTGGGCTGGGTGAACTCGGCCCGGATGACATCGGCGTTCAGGGCCTCGGCGACGGTCTGCGGATCGACCTGCTCGCGGTCGGTGCGACCGCCGTCGCCCACCTTCACCAGGGTGGCGGTGGGTTGCTCCCCGTACTCGGCGATGACCGGCACGCTGATCGCACTGTCGGTGGCGCTGACCGGCGCTCCGACCAGGCTGTTGACGAGTGTGCTCATGCCGCTCTTGGATTCGCCCACCACGACCAGGCGCACCCGGGGATCGGCGATGCGGGCGCGGGCGAGCCCGAGCCGCGAGGTCAGATCGGCGCGGCCCGCGGCATGGGTGTGCCCGAGCAGCTCGTCGAGCAGCTCGAGCAGGGGCCCCATCGCATCCGGGTTCTTCACGACGGCAACGCGTTCAGCGCCGCTCACAGCAGCGTGACGTCGTGCACGTCGACTACCGGGTGGTGCGTCTCGATAAAGGTGGCGTCGGGCATGAGATTCGACGTCAGCGCCGCGTCGTGCACCTGGTAGAGCGGTGTCGTATCGGCGATCGACAGCGCGTGGTGGCCCGAATCCGAGACGTCCGCAATGGGTTTCACCGGCTTGGGCATATCCGGCATCGGCTTGGTGGTCAGCGGCGGCATGGTCGCGATGGTCGGATCCGGCACATCGATGGTGGGGTGGGTATCGATGGTGGGCGGCGTGTCCAGGGTCGGATGCGAATCACCGGTCGGCACCGTCGGCTCGACGGTCGGCACCGAGACCGTCGTCGGCGGATTGCTCACCGTCGGCTGGTGCGTCGGAATCGAATCGTTGTCGTCGCTCGGCACCGTCACCGACGGGACGTCCACGTCATCGGTCGGGACGCTGGGCTGCGTGGTGAGGCCGCCGTCCGGGTCCGTACCGGTGGTCGGGTTGGTGACCACCGGTGCGGTGGTGTTGCCCGGACCGGTGGTGCCCCCGGGAGCGGTGGTGTGGCCCGGTGCGGTGGTCGCGCCCGGCGCCGTGGTGACCGCGGGCGCGGTGGTGAGGCCGGGCAGCTTGGTCGTGGCCGGATCGGTCACGCCGGGCACCTTGGTGGTCGGCACGGTCGGCGCGGTGGTCAGCAGCGACGGCGAATCCGCCGTCGAGGGGATGCTGATCTGCGGCGCGGACGTGCCGGGCGCGGTGGTGAGCGGCTGGGCGATCATGGTGGCCGGCTTGTCCGGGTGCTCCGCGACGACCGTCGGCTGCCGCAGGTCCAGCAGGGCCGGAGCGGTGGCGGCGGGCGCGGTCAGCGGCGAGACGGCCGGAGCGGCAAGCAGATTCGCGATCGGCTGCGAGGCGGCATCGGGCTGAATGGTGGTCTGCAGCGGGGTGGTCACCACCGGCTGCGCGACGGCGACCGGAACGACCGGAGCGGGCGCGGCGGCCACGGGGACGACCGGGGCCACGGCCACCGGGGCAACCGGAGCAACGGCGATGGGAGCGACCGGAGCGACAGCAACCGGGGCGACCGGCGCGACGGCAACCGGAGCGGCCGGGGCGGGGGCGACCGGAGCGACAGCCGCCGGAGCCGCGGGCGCGACCGGGCCGATGGGGCCCGCCGGGCCGGGGGCGGGCGCACCGATACCGGCCGCCGGAGCGGAAGGTGCCGCGGGAGCACCCAATCCGGGGGCGCCGGCGCTCGGGCCGGCCGCGCCGGGAGCGTTCAGGCCCGGTCCGTGCGCACCGGGAGCATGCGCGCCCGCACCGGGAGCGGTCGCACCGATCCCCGGACCGGTGGCGCCATTGGGCAGGCCGTTCGCGGGTGCCGCCGCACCGCCGTTCGGTGCGCCGCCGACGGGAGCGGGCGCACCACCGTTCTGCGGATCAGCCTGGTGGCCGGGAGCATTCGCGGCCGCATTCGGCTCATCGAGGCCGCGCAGTCCGCCCAGGAACGAGGAACCGGGCTGATCGGCCGCCTCGACGCCGGGCTTGTAACCCGGCGCATGGGCGATGCCGTCGCTCAGATCCCGCCCGAATTCGTGGAACTGGTTGCCGATATTGCCGACACCGATGTCCACGTTCAGTTCCGAGCGGACCCACACGCCGTCCAGGCCGGCATGCGCGTCGACTTCCCAGCTGGTCTTGACGAAGGCGCCGAAGCCTTCACCGATGCCGTCGAAAGGCCCTGTGTGCGAAGGGTTCTCGAACCCGGATCCGGGCGGGGCGTACCCGCCGCTGTTCATGCCGGGCAGGTGCAGTCCCTCGGTGCCGGGCAGTTTGAGGCCCTGCATGTTCTGCAGGCCGCCGAGGAATCCGCCCTGGTCGTCGTCGAACAGCGCCGACTGCGGATTGCCGAGCGGCAGCCCGAGCGCGGATTCGGAAGATTGCGAGCTCTCCAGCGGCATGCCGAGGGCATTGTGCGAGTCGTCGCCGTAGCCCAGTCCGAAGGCGGGCGTACCGGACTCGGGCAGGCCGAGGCCGCCGAAACCGGCCATGGTCGCATCGCCCTGACCGCCGAAATGGCCGGGGAAGAGTCCGGCGTCGGTGCCGTACTGGCCGTTGTCGAAGGGGTCGGCGACCGGCGAGACGCCGCCGGTGTAGGGCAGCGCGTCCTCGGTGAGGTCGGGGAAGGTCAGGGTCGGGCTGGGCTCGTCGGGCTTGGGATCGTTCACCTGGGACCAGCCGACATTGCGGCTGTCGTGATTGATCGGCGCGCCGCTGTCGGCCTGGTTGCCGCCGGCCGCGATGAGCGCGCCTCCGGTGACGTACGCGCCTGCCCTGGTCACCCGCGAGACCCCGGTGGCAATGCGGTACGCGGTGTCGCCCGCGTAGTCGTCGTCCGCACCGGATGCATCATCGAAGGGCAGATCACGTGTCATACAGGCTCCGCTCTCAGGTGAAGCGCGATCCGCCGTGACGGGCCGCCGTTTCAAAACTCGTTCACACCCTATTTCCGGATATCCGGTCTGTCACATCCACCAGGTCGGAGACGGTGTGCGCAGCGGTGTGAGACATAGCTTGTCACCCTGCATATCTGTACGGAAGCCCCAGTTTTCCGCTGCGTAACGAACCCGGCGCAGCTGAGATGCCCACCGGACTCCCCTGTCGAAGATCGTCCGGCAGAACCTACCCCGCGATTGGCTTTCACAACAATGCCCCGCGGCCCAGCCTCCCAAACCCGGGACAGCAAGCCCCAGAGAAGCACGTGCCCCGCCGCCGACACAGCCTCCAACCCCACACCACAGTGCCCCGCTGCCGTCAGGCAGCGGGGCACGGGAATCGAAGAGCTACTTCTTCGGCTTGTCGGCCGTCGACTCTGTCGACAGCGCCGCCACGAAGGCTTCCTGCGGCACGTCGACGCGGCCGATGGTCTTCATCCGCTTCTTGCCTTCCTTCTGCTTCTCCAGCAGCTTCCGCTTCCGCGAGATGTCGCCGCCGTAGCACTTGGCGAGCACGTCCTTGCGGATGGCGCGAATGTTCTCGCGCGCGATCACCTTGGATCCGATGGCCGCCTGGATCGGCACCTCGAACTGCTGGCGCGGGATGAGCTCGCGCAGCTTGGTGGTCATCTTGTGCCCGTAGGCCTGCGCGGCGTCCTTGTGCACGATGGCCGAGAACGCGTCCACGGCCTCACCCTGCAGCAGGATGTCCACCTTCACCAGCGCGGCCTGCTGTTCGCCGGCCTCCTCATAGTCGAGCGAGGCGTAGCCGCGGGTGCGCGACTTCAGCGAGTCGAAGAAGTCGAAGATGATCTCCGCCATGGGCAGCGTGTACCGCATCTCCACGCGGGTCTCGGACAGGTAGTCCATGCCGAGCAGCTCGCCGCGACGGGACTGGCACAGCTCCATGATGGTGCCGATGAACTCCGACGGCGCGATGACCGTGCACTTGGTGATCGGCTCGTAGATCTCCCGCACCTTGCCTTCCGGCCAGAACGACGGGTTGGTGACGACGTGCTCGGTCCCGTCCTCCATGACCACGCGGTAGATCACGTTGGGCGCTGTCGAAATCAGGTCGAGGCCGAATTCGCGCTGCAGGCGCTCGCGGGTGATCTCCATGTGCAGCAGGCCCAGGAAGCCGCAGCGGAAGCCGAAGCCCAGGGCCACGGAGGTTTCCGGCACATAGGTGAGCGCGGCGTCGTTGAGCTGCAACTTGTCCAGCGCGTCCCGCAGGTCCGGGTAGTCGGAGCCGTCGAGCGGGTACAGACCGGAGTAGACCATCGGCCGCGGCTCGCGGTAACCGGTGAGCGCCTCCTTCGCGCCGTCGCGCGCGAAGGTGATGGTGTCGCCGACCTTGGACTGGCGCACGTCCTTCACACCGGTGATGAGGTAGCCCACCTCGCCGACGCCGAGCCCTTGGGTGGGCTTGGGCTCGGGCGAGACGATGCCGATCTCCAGCAGTTCGTGGGTGGCGCCGGTGGACATCATCTTGATCTTCTGGCGCGGGGTGAGCTTGCCGTCCACCACACGCACATAGGTGACGACGCCGCGATAGGTGTCGTAGACCGAATCGAAGATCATGGCGCGGGCGGGCGCGTCGGCCTCGCCGACCGGCGGCGGCACCTGGCGCACCGCCTCGTTGAGCAGTTCGGGCACGCCGACGCCGGTCTTGCCGGACACCCGCAGCACGTCCTCGGGCTCGCAACCCACGATGTGGGCGAGCTCGGCGGCGTAGCGATCCGGGTCGGCGGCCGGCAGGTCGATCTTGTTCAGCACCGGGATGATGGTGAGGTCCTTGTCCATCGCCAGATAGAGATTGGCGAGGGTCTGCGCCTCGATGCCCTGGGCGGCGTCCACCAGCAGGATCGCACCCTCACACGCCTCCAGCGCGCGGGACACCTCATAGGTGAAGTCCACGTGGCCGGGGGTGTCGATGAGGTGCAGGACGTAGTCCTCACCGTCGACCTGCCAGGGCAGGCGCACGTTCTGCGCCTTGATGGTGATACCGCGTTCGCGCTCGATATCCATGCGGTCCAGGTACTGGGCCCGCATGGCGCGCTCCTCGACCACACCGGTGAGTTGCAACATGCGATCGGCCAGGGTGGATTTCCCGTGGTCGATGTGGGCGATGATGCAGAAGTTCCTGATCCGGGACGGATCGGTGAACGTCGTATCGGCGAAGCTGCTAATCGGAGTCACTCCTCGGCATGGCGAAACAGCGGCATGTCAACCCCGAAGTCTACGGTGCGCGTACCGGCGAACCGCCGCTAGGCTGCCGACCATGGCCGGCAGATGGAATGCTCTGGGGAAGCAGTTGGGAATCGTGGCTAAGGAGCAGGGTTCCCAGCTCGTCCGACAGCAGGCCCCGAAGTTGATCGGGCGGATGCAGAAGTCGTCGATGTGGGATCGGGCGATGAAGGCGGTGACGACGCCGAAGGCGGGACCGGGGGTCTCGGTGCGGCCGACCTCGTCGGCGGGGGTGCCGTCCCGGGACCGCGCCCGCCAGATCGTCTACAGCCCGCAATTGGACGGCCGCGCCGATCCCGGCGAAATCGTCTGGACCTGGGTCCCTTACGAGGAGGACCCGGACAATGGCAAGGACCGCCCCGTCCTGGTGGTCGGCCGCGAACGCAATACTCTCCTCGGCCTGATGCTCTCCTCCAATGCCGACCACGCGCACCACTCGAACTGGGTGGGCATCGGCGACGGCCCCTGGGATCACGCGGGCCGCCCCAGCTGGGTGCGCCTGGACCGGGTGCTCGATGTGCCGGAGGCGGGAATCCGCCGCGAGGGCGCGATCGTCCCGCGCAAGACGTTCGACCTCGTCGCGCATCGATTGTGCGCCGAATACCACTGGTACTGAACGAAAGTGCCCCCGCCGCTTACTTCCTGAAACCCCAGGCCCCGTTTCCGCAGGAAACGGGGCCTGGGGTTCTCAAAGAGCCGTCAGCTCGCCATATTCCGCGAACGGCCGAACATGAGACCGTAGAGCAGGCTGCCGAGCACACCGCCGATCAGCGGGAAGACGACGAACACCCACAGCTGGGCGGGGGCGCCGTCCTGGAAGAAGGCGACGGCGATACTGCGGGCCGGGTTCACCGAGGTGTTGTCGACGGGGATCGAGATCAGGTGGATCACCGCGAGGGTGATGCCGATGGACAGGCCCGCCAGGGGGACGTCGGAGAGCTGGTCGGTGGAGGCCAGGACCACGAAGACCAGCAGCGCGGTGAGCATGACCTCGACGGTGATGGCGGCGGCCAGGCCGTAGCCGTTGACGGTGATGCCGCCGAGTTCGATCTTCGCGGGGCTGTGCGCGCCCCAGCCATTGGCGCCGAGGCCGTCGCGAGCCCGGTTGTAGGAGGGCAGGTTCTGGGCGATGGCGTAAATGGCCACGCCGCTGAGCAGGCCGCCGACAATCTGAGCCAGGGCGTAGGCGCCGGCATGCGCGGCCGAGATGCGGCCGAGCAGGAACTGCCCGACGGTGACCGCCGGATTCACATGGCATCCCGAGATCGGCCCTATGGCGTAGACCAGGAACAACAGGGTGAAGCCGAAGGCCAGGGCGATGCCGAGGGCGCCCACCTTGTCACCGGCCAGCACCGCGGTGCCCACACCGCCGAAGACCAGCACGAAGGTGCCGAAACCTTCGGCGAACAGCTTCCGGCCCAGCGAAATCGGTTCCAGCTCCGATAATTCTTCGACTACTTCCTGCGCTGTTGGAGACATCAGCCACCTTCCCGGTTGGTCCCGCCGTATAGCGGAGAGCACCTGTGTCCTGCCGAATCACGCATCATGCGAGTCGAGTGATCTCCACCACCACTTCGAGATCGGTCGAGCCGCTTCCGCTGAAGATACCTTTCAGAGGCGGCACATCCGCGTAATCACGGCCCACCCCAACGGAAACGTGTTGTTCGGTCACCGGAATGTTGTTGGTCGGGTCGTAGCCCCACCATTGACCCGTCCATGCCTCCACCCAGGCGTGCATCTGCCCGGCCACGGTGCGGCCGACCTCGGCGGCCGGATCGGGATGCAGATAGCCGGAGACGTAGCGGCTGGGAATCCCCATGCCGCGCAACAGCAGCAGGGTCAGGTGCGCGTAGTCCTGGCATACGCCTCGGCGTTCGGCGAAGGCCTCCACCGCGGAGGTGTGCACCGAGGTGGCGCCGGCCGAGTAGTTCATTTCGCGGTGCACCCATTCCGCCACGCGCACAACGGCTTTGGCGGGCGGCACGCCGCGGGCGAGCTGACGGGCGATGGGTGACAGGCGGCGTTCACGCGGCACCTGGGCGGTGGGGGTGAGCAGTTCGTCGAAGCGGTCGGCGACGGCGTCCTCGCGCAGTTCCTCCCAGGACAGCTCCTCGGGCGGGCCGGCGAACGGTTCGGTCTCCACCACCGAGGCGCTGGTGACCTCCAATTCGGTGTGCGGGGCGTGCAGGTCGAAGGCGGTGACGGTGGTGCCCCAATAGTCGGTGTAGCGGTAGGAGCGGGTCGAGGGCACGGTGTCGACCCGGCTGAGGATGACGTTCTGCCGGCTGTCGGCGCGCGGGCTCAGCCGCGCCTCGTTGAACGACCGGGTGACCGGCGCGTCGTACACATATCCGGTGGTGTGCACCACCCGCATCCGCCAGCTCATGCCTGCTCCTGCACCTGGAAGTTGTTGCGCCCGTGCAGACCCGTCCAGGCCACCCAGGATTCGGCGTGGAAGTACTGCAGCGCCACGGCTTCCCCGACCTCGCGGCAGGTCTCCTGCAACCAGAGCAGGCGGCTGGGCAGGTCCTCCAGCAGCACCAGCGAGGGCAGGAACTCCAATTCGCTGCGGGCCCGGCCGAGTAGCCGATGCGCTTCGTGGCGGGCGGCGAAGCGGCTGTTGGGGCGTTGATCCAGTTCCTGCAGGCAGGTTTCGGCCACGCGCAGGGAATGGAAGACCGAGCGCGGGAAAAGGCGGTCCAGCAGAATGAATTCGGCGATCTGATTGGCGTCCAGGACGCCGCGGTGGGTGCGCAGATACGGGTCGTGCGCCCCGGCCGAACGCAGCACCGTCACCCAGGCCGGGGACGAGGCGAGATCCCCCGCCCGCGAGAGCAGCAGGCGCACGGTCATATCCACGCGTTCGATGGATCTGCCCAGCAGCAGGAACCGGTAGCCGTCGTCACGGCTGAGGGTGGAATCGGAGAGTCCGGCGAACATGGCGGCGCGGTCGGTGATGTAGTGGCAGAACTCGTGCGGGCCCAGCGCGCGGGCGGCGCGTTCGGCGGCGGCGAGCCCGTTGAAGGTCGCATTGAGGCATTCCCACATTTCGGTGGAGGTGACTTCTCGTGCGCCCCTGGCGTTTTCCCGCGCCCGGCTGATGGAATCGACAATGGATCCGCCGTGTTCGCGGCCGAAGGCCACCAGCTCGGTCACCGACCACACGTCGAGCTCCGCCGCGGGCGGCTCGATGCCGAGGACCTTGAGCAGGACCCGCGAGGTTCTGTCCGGATCGACGGTCGCGTCCTCGAGCAGTTGATGCACCGCGACATCGAGAATGCGTGCCGTGTACTCGGCGCGTTCGATATAGCGGCCGATCCAGAAGAGGGATTCGGCATTGCGCGCCAACATGATGCTGCGCCCTATCTGTCGTCACTGTTGCTGTTGGCTCGCCCGCGTCGGTGAGGGCTCCCGGGACTGATCGCGATCCCGGGTGATGTGCAGTTCGCTCACCAGCTGCTCGCCCGCCAGTTCGCGCTGCTCCACAGAAGTTCGCGGGGCCAGCACCCAGGTGTCCTTGCTGCCGCCGCCCTGACTGGAGTTCACCACCAGGGAACCGTCCGGCAGCGCCACCCGCGTCAATCCGCCGGGCAGCACCCAGATGTCGTCGCCGTCGTTGACCGCGAAGGGACGCAGGTCCACATGCCGCGGGGAGAGCCGGCCGCCGATCTTGCTCGGCACCGTGGACAGCTGCACCACCGGCTGGGCGATCCAGCCGCGCGGATCGGCGCGCACCTTGCGGCGCACCGCCTCGAGTTCCTTCGCCGTGGCGTCGGGGCCGATGACGATGCCGTAGCCGCCCGAGCCCTCCACGGGTTTCACCACCAATTCCGCCACCCGGTCCAGCACCTCGTCGCGCTCGCCGGGCTCCCAGCAGCGATACGAATCGACATTGGGCAGCACGGGTTTCTCGCTGAGGTAGTACTCGATGAAAGCGGGCACATAGGTGTAGACGAGCTTGTCGTCGCCGACGCCGTTGCCGACGGCATTGGCCAGCACCACGGTGCCCGCGCGGGCGGCGTTCAGGATTCCGGCCACGCCCAGCATGGAGTCGGGCCGGAACTGCATGGGGTCGAGGAAGGTGTCGTCGATGCGGCGGTAGATGACGTCGACCTGCCGCTCGCCGGCGGTGGTGCGCATGTAGACGACATTGTCGCGGCAGAACAGGTCGCGGCCCTCGACCAGTTCCACGCCCATCTGCCGGGCCAGCAGCGAATGCTCGAAGTAGGCGGAGTTGTAGACGCCCGGGGTCAGCACGACCACCGTCGGGTCGGCCTCGTTCGGCGCGGCGGCGCAGCGCAGGGCGCGCAGCAGATGGGCCGGATAGTCGCCGACGGCGCGCACCCGGTGCGAGGCGAACAGGTCCGGGAAGACGCGGGCCATGGTGCGGCGGTTCTCCATCACATACGACACCCCGGACGGGGAGCGCAGATTGTCCTCCAGCACCCGGAAGTCGCCGTGCTCGTCGCGAATCAGGTCGATGCCGGCGACGTGGATGCGCACGCCATTGGGCGGGAACAGGCCGGCGGCCTCGCGGTGGAAATGCGCGCAGGAGGTGACGAGCCGTTTGGGGATGACCCGGTCGCGCAGGATGGTCTGCTCGCCGTACACATCGGCGAGGAAGGCCTCGAGGGCCCGCACCCGCTGCTTGATGCCGCGCTCGAGTTTGGTCCATTCGGTGGCGGCGATCACCCGCGGCACCAGATCCAGCGGGAAGGGCCGCTCCTGGCCGGACAGGGAGAAGGTGATGCCCTGATCCACGAAGGCGCGGTCGAGCGCCTCGGCGCGGGCCGCCAGATCCGCGGCGTCGATGGTGCACAGGGCGGCGTGAATGCCCCGGTAGGCGGGGCGCGGTTTGCCGGAGGAGTCGAACATCTCGTCATAGGCCCGGTCGTAGCGGCCCGGCCGGTATCCCGCGAAGACCCCGATCGCCGCATCGTCGAGCTCGGTGCGGCCGATCGGGGGTGGAACGGCCGCAGCCGGCTTCACTGTCCTGGGTGGACCCTGCGCGGCGGCGGGAGTCATGCAAAAATGGTCCATCACGCAGGGGCAACACGGTGTTGGACCGGGATAAATTTCTGGTTGCGGCCCCATCGCGGATGGGGCCGATTTCATGCCGTGGCGTGTTGCCTGGTAACCTCGATCGTCGGTGCGGCGCTACGCCCTCTTCGTAGCGTGCACTCAAAGACTTTTCAGCCGGTTAAACCACCAAGCGAAGGAACACGAGGAAACAGGCGTGGCCAACATCAAGTCCCAGATGAAGCGGATCCGCACCAACGAGCTTGCGCGTCAGCGCAACCAGTCGGTCAAGTCCGCGCTGCGCACCTCGATCCGCAAGTTCCGCGAGGCCGCCGCGGCGGGCGAGAAGGACAAGGCGGCCGAGCTGATGCGCGACGCGAGCAAGAGCCTGGACAAGGCTGCCTCGAAGGGCGTCATCCACGCCAACCAGGCCGCCAACAAGAAGTCGGCGCTGTCGCTGGCTTTCAACAAGCTCGGCTGATCTACCCGGTACTCGTACCGGAAAACATGCTTAGAATAGCCGCCGTGGCCACGACGACCACGGCGGCTTTTGGCGTAGCCGAGGCGACAACTGATTTCGTGAGGGTCCGGGTAACTCCTGGGGTACGCCCGAGATCGGTTCGGCTCCCAACCGCCGGCACGCGTGCACAACGGCGAACGGCACCCGGGCCGGGCGCTGAAGTCGCGGGGAGGCGGGGGAGCATGGCTGCGAAACGTCGGGGGCAATCTGTAAACACCTGTGTTGGGAGTTGTCTTGCTTCGTAAGAATTCGTCCTGGGGTCGGGCCGCGCTGGCGGCCGGCGCCGTCGCTGTCGTGCTGAGCGCGGGGGTCGGTGCCGCGGGCGCTCGGCCGATCGGGCCGTTCGAGGTGGGCGGGGCCATCGAGGTCGCGTACGACCGGTCCGGCGGGCCGGGCGTATTCGGCGATCCGGTGGGGCCGGAGCTGGACGCGGCGGGCGGGGGTAAGAAGCAGGACTTCGCCAACAACATCTCCATCTACTGGACGCCGGCCACGGATGCGCATGCCGTCGGCGGCGCCATCCGCGACAAGTGGAACGCTCTCGGCTCGGAGTCCGGGACGCTGAAGTACCCGACCGCGGATGAGGGCGCGACCGCCAAACCCGGCCGGTTCCAGACCTTCCAGGGTGGTGCGGTCTACTGGTCGCTGGGCACCGCGGCGCACGCGCTGACCGGCGTGATCCTGCAGAAGTACGGGCAGGTCGGCTGGGAGAACAGCCCGCTGGGCTTCCCCATCACCGATGTCGCCAAGACCTCCACGGAGAACGGTCTCTACGGACTGTTCGAGGGTGGCGCCATCTACTCCACGCAGAAGACCGGCACCCATGTCATCTGGGGTTCCATCCGCGACGAGTGGGTGCGCAATGGTGCGGAGAACGGCCGCTACGGCTTCCCCACCAGCGATGAATACGACTACAACGGCGGGAAGGCCCAGGACTTCCAGGGCGGCAAGCTCACCTGGTCGCCGTAGGTCAGGCCGACTCGCGCAGGTCGAGAATGCGCGAGAGCGCATTCTCGAGCGCGTAATTGGTATCGGCCGCACCGCCCTTGACGTCCGCGTTGAGGGCGGCCACCACCTGCAGCGCCTGACCGATGGTCGCGGCCGTCCAGCCCCGTGATTGGCCTTGCGCCTTCTTCACCTTCCAGGGCGGCATGCCGAGATCGCCGGCCATCTTGAACGGGTCGCCCCGGCCGGCCGATCCGACGCGGGCAATGGTGTGCACCGAATCGGCGAGCGCGTCCGCCAGCAGCACGGCGGGCACGCCGCGATCGGTGGCCCAGCGCAGCGCCTCCATGGCCGCCGGGCGATCGCCGGAGACCGCCAGATCGGCCACATCGAAGCCGGAGACCTCGGCCTTGCCCGAGTAGTACCGGTGCACCGCCGCGAGATCGACCTTGCCGCCGGTATCGGCGACCAATTGCGAACTGGCGGCGGCCAATTCCCGCAGATCCGAGCCGATCGCCTCGATCAGCGCCTGCACCACATCGGCGGAAACCCGGACATTCTGTGCGCGGAATTCGTTGCGCACGAACTCCACTCGCTCACCGGCCTTGCTGACCTTGGCGCAGTTGTGCACGACCGCGCCCAGCTTCTGCAGGGCCGGCGCCAGCGCCTTGGCCCGTCCGCCGCCGGTGTGCAGCACCACCAGCACCACGCCTTCGGGCGGCGACGCGGCGGCATCCTGGATCACCGACACCGCGTCCTTGCCGGCCTCGGCGGCGGACTCCAGCACGATCACCCGGTCCTCGGCGAACAGGGAGGGGCTGAGCAACTCGGCCAGTTCCGCCGTGCTCGCATCGCCGGCCCGCAGCCGGTCCACCGGCATCGAGTCCGGTTCCGGGGTGGCGGCCCGAGCCTGGGCGGTAATCGCCGAAACCGCCCGCTCGATCAGCAATTCCTCTTCACCGAGCACGAGATGCAGGGGCGCGGGTCGTTGGCTCACACAGCGATCCTACGAGCCGCCTCCGACACCCGGCCGCCGGGATCACGGGCTCGCCGGATCCGGATCGCCTAGCGGCTGTGCGAGGGCGCGGGTTCGCCCATGAGATGTTCGCGGCCCCAGGCTTCCAGGGGAAGCAGGGCATTGTTGAGCAGTTCGCCCAGCGGAGTCAGCGAGTACTCGACGCGCGGGATCAGCTCGTCGTAGACCTCGCGGTGCACGATGCCGTCGGCCTCGAGTTCGCGGAGCTGGGTGGTGAGCACCTTCTCGGAGACGCCCGGGACCTGGCGGCGCAGTTCCCCGAAGCGGTGCGGGCGTTCGCTCAGCGGCCAGAGGATCATCATCTTCCACTTGCCGTTCAGGACCGAAAGAGTGGCGTCGAGCCCGCAGGTATAGGCGCCCGGTCTGCGTGTGATCGGCACCACGTGCCCCTTTCCGCTGCCTGTTTTCTTACCCGGAGGTGCGTACCCACTTCCATGTGCGTACTTGAGCGCCCCGGATGCGAGGCCCAGAGTAGCGCTCATGCCGGTTCACTCGAACACCTCACTCACCGTCCTCGGCCTCGGCGATATGGGCTCGGCCCTGATCCGCTCGTGGCTCACCGCCGGATACGCCGTCACCGTCTGGAACCGAAGCGCCCGAACGGTTCCCAAGGGCGCGACGCCCACCGCCACGGCGGCCGCCGCCGTCTCCGCCAACTCGCTCATCGTGGTGTGCCTGCTCGATGACGCCTCGGTGCGCGCCACCCTCGGCGGCATCGATCTCACCGGCCGCGACATCGTCAACCTCACCACCAGCACGCCCGCCGAAGCCCGTGCGCTCTCCGAGTGGATCACCGCACGCGGCGGCCGTTTCCTGGACGGCGGAATCATGGCCGTCCCCTCCATGATCGGCGTCCCCGACTCCGGCGCGTACGTCTTCTACAGCGGCTCCCCCGAGGCCCACGAGACGCACGCCGCGGCCCTGTCCGTCCCCGCCGCCGTCACCTACGTCGGCGCCGACCCGGGTTTCGCCGCCCTCTACGACATCGCACTGCTCAGCGGAATGTGGGGCATGTTCGCCGGCGCCGCACACGCTTTCGCCTTGATCGCCAAGGAGAACATCGACCCGGTGGAGTTCGCGCCCCTGCTGGTCGGCTACCAGCAGGCCATGGCCGCCTACGCCTACGGCACCGCCGCCCAACTGGCCGGCGGCGACTACACCGAAGGCGTCGAATCGAACCTGTCGATGATGGCCACCACCAACGGAACCCTGCTCCGCACCGCCGCCGAACAGGGCGTCAGCCCCGAACTCCTCACCCCCTTCATGGCGCTGATGAACCGCCGGGTCGCAGAGGGCGGCGGCAAGGAATCGACCACCGGCGTAGTAGATCTCCTCCTCCGCTAGCGATCACCTCCTGTCGTTCGCGCCCAACGGAATTCGAGGGCGAGCAACACCACCGTGCAGGAGACCGCGGCCACCAGCCCGGACCGGATGCCGGTGGGCAGCGTGACGGAAGCTCCGAGCGCGGCGGCGCGCTCGGACACCGTCAGCAGCCACCACAGCGGCGGGGCGGTACAGTGCAGCACCAGTTCCGCCAGGGACGGCCATACCGGCGACAGGGCCGCTCCGATCGCACCCAGCACGGTGATCGGCGCGATCACCGGAGCGACGAGCACATTGGCCGCAATGGCGACCAAGCTCAAGCGGCCGGTCAGCGCGATGACGATCGGCGTGGTGACCACGAAGGCCGCGGCCGAGATGGCGACCGCATCCGCCATGGCTCGCCAGCACCCGTGTGCCCGAAGCCATTCCGACCATCCGGGGGCGAGCAGCACCAGCCCTGCGGTGGCCAGTACCGATAGTGCGAACCCGATGTCGACCGCCAGGCCCGGCGACCAGCCGATCAGTCCGATCACCGCCGCGCACAATGCGGGTAGTGCCTGGTTGCGGCGGCTGGTGACCAATGCCAGTAGGGCGATCGCACCCATTACG
The DNA here is from genome assembly GCF_042672265.1 of Nocardia sp. NPDC127526. Taxonomy (NCBI): domain Bacteria; kingdom Bacillati; phylum Actinomycetota; class Actinomycetes; order Mycobacteriales; family Nocardiaceae; genus Nocardia; species Nocardia sp. NPDC127526. Next base: position 122,231 of record NZ_JBHXVO010000016.1, read on the forward strand.
GCGGCGCGCAGCACGCTCGGTGAAGGACGCGCCAGCACCACGAACATCAGCAATGCGACTGCGGCCGCTACCGCCCCGACGCGTGGATCCACTGTCAAAGCACGCATCGAAAGCAGCACCGCGCCTAGCAAGATGGTGATGTTGGCACCGCTGACAGCGGTCAGGTGCGCCAAACCGGTTTCCCGGAAGTCCTTGCGCACCTGCTCCGCGAGCCGCGACGTATCACCGAGGACCAGGCCCGGAAGCAGCCCCGCCGCTTCGGCGGACAATGCTCTCCCCGCGGCGTCCGCGAAATCCCCGCGCACCTCTCCCGCCGCGCGCTGCCACCAGGGCGGCAGTCCCGATCGCGTGGGCGGCCCTTCCGCCCGCAGTACCGCCACGGTCAGATCGGATCCCCACGGCCGATCGACCCGGGCCCGGAACACCACCTCCTGTCCCGGCACCAGATCCCGCCAGCCGTTCTTCGACGCCAGCACCACCACCCCTCCCCCGCCTCGCACCTGTTCCGCACCCCGCCGGAACTCGACCAGCTTCCCCTCCATCAATAACTTCCGACCCCCGAACCACCTGGCCGACAGCTCTTTCGGATCGTCCGCCGCCACCACGGTCACCCACACCTCCTCCCCCACCGCCGACCGCAGCGGATGCGCCTGCACCCGATACTCCCGCCAAGCCCCCGCCACCCCATACCCCGCACCGGCCACCACCGCCGCCAACAGCACGAGAACCAGTCCCCTCCGCCGGTTCTCGCCCCGCCGATTCTCGCTCCGCCGAATCCCCCACCACCACAACCCGATAGCCACCACCCCACACCCCACCGCCACCCAAACCCCGGCCCGCCACCCCGCAACCACAGCCACAATCGTTGCGCCCCAACAACACACCGCCGCCGGCACCAACCGCGCATCCAACACCTCCTCGAACTCGATCAACCCACGCTCGCCATCGCCACCCCGGCCATCGACCCCGCTCATCGCCACACCGCCCAGCGCAGCCAGGCCCGCGCCGCCGAAACCAAGACCAAGGGCGCGCCCAAGACCTCCCGGGCGTCAAAGAGTCTCCAGCCGGCGCCTTCGTGCTCCTTGATTCGGCGGACGTTCGTGGCGCGTCGGTGTGCGGCTCGGGTCTCGGTATCGCGCGGTGCGGCGTTCTCGGCGTTCATATCGTCACCACCTCGCGGAGGCGGGTGAGGCGGGCGGGGCCGATGCCTTCGATTTCGGTGAGTTGTTCTATGGCGGTGAACTTTCCGTTCTTGGTGCGCCAGGCGACTATGGCGCGGGCGGTGACGGGGCCTACGCCGGGGAGGGCCTCGAGGTCGGATTCGGTGGCGGTGTTCAGGTTGACCTTGGTGGCCGGCGAACCGGAGGGGCGGGGAGTGCCGGGCGGCTTCTGGGCGGGGGCGGTGAGGGCGGCATTGACTACGGTGCTGCCTACTTGTTGGGGGCGGGGGCCGGTCTTGCCTATGACGATTTGGTCGCCGTCGCACAGTTGCTGGGCGAGGTTGAGGCCGGACAGGTCGGCTTCCGGGTGGGGGACCGCGGCTTTCACGGCGTCGGCTACGCGGGCGCCGGGCGGGAAGCGGCGGAGGCCGCCGAATTCCACCAGGCCCACGACGCTGACCACCACCTCGCCCGTGGCCGATGGACGGGCATCGGGCGTTGTGCTGGGCGGGGCTGCGCCGGGAGCCGGAGCCGCCGATGTGGTCGCGCCGGCCGGTGCGATGGGCGGAACCGCGTGCACCACCGGCTTTTCCCGCACGGAGACGATGGCGGTCAGGAGGACGGCCAGCGCTGCTATGACAGCGAGGATCACCGCGCCGCGTGGGCCGGGATCCCAGCGGGTGCCGCGGAATCGATCCGGTACCAGCCGCTCGTGCCAGGTGGCCTGATCCACGGATTCGTCGTCCCAGCGCGGCGGGTGGGGCGGGCTCGGGGTGAATTCTCTCGGGCCGTAGGCGCGTTTCGGGTCGGTGAGGTCGTCGAGTCTGCGGCGGGCCCGGGTGCGTTCATCGATTCGTGGCATGGGGCGACGGTAGGGCGATGGGCGTGCTCGGCCCCGGGCGGCGACCTGGGGTTTCGGAAAGTCTGTGGATAGCGCGAGTGGTTGTGAAAATCCAGCCGTTCAACCGGATAGTTCGTGTCACGAACTGGATGTAGGCTGGGCCGATGGCTAAGGATGAAGACCGGATCGGCGTTGTCGGCGGGCTGGTTCGGTCGGCTTTTCTGGTGAATGCCGTGTATGTCGAATCGGGGCGCGAATACGGGCTCACACAGCAGCAGGGGCAGCTGCTCTGCGTGCTGATGGCTCAGCCGTACGGGATGGGCGAGCTCGGGGCGATGCTGAATCTCGCGAAGTCGAGCCTGACCGGAATGATCGATCGCACCGAGCGAAACGGCCTGGTACATCGCGAATCCGACCCGGGCGACGCCCGTGCGGTGCGCGTCGCGCTGACACCGAAGGGGCGTGCGCTCGCCGAGGAGTTCTATGCCGAGACCTGCCGCCGGATCGAGGCGCTCTCGGCCGGGCTCAGCGCCGCCGAGCGCGGCACCCTGGCCGCGCTGCTGGGCCGGATCGTGCAGGAGAACCAGGCCCCGGCCGTATTCATGGAATCGGAAGTCAAGGGTTGAAAGTTCGTGGTACGAACTATACAGTTCGTACCACGAACTAAATCTCCTCGGATGAAAGGCACGATCGTGTCCACTCCAGACGTGGTCTTCGGCTTCGGCACCCACCATGCCGCCGACTGGCTCAGCGACCGCTACCGGATGTCGCGCCCGATCATCGACGAGGCCGCGGCCGCCGTGGGCCGTGATCCCGGCGCGGTCCGCACCATCTTCAACTTCCCGGGCAAGATCACCGACCGGCCGCTGGCCGCGACTCGTGACGAAACCGGGCGGTGGATCGGCGGTTCCGTCGAGCAGTGGATCGAGGAATTGACCGGCGCCGTACTGGACCATGGCGCTTCGGGTTTCATCCTGTTCTCCCCCGGCGGCGGCGCGCAGGACCGCGCGTCGCTCGGTCGCTGGGGTCAGGAGATCGCCCCGGCGGTGCGCGAGGCGATCGCGCGAGCCGGAGCGGCGGTCTAGCCGCAGCCGCCGGGAACCACCAGCGCGCCAACGGCTCCCATGCCGAGGTGGACGCCCAGGGTGGGGCCGAATTCAGCGACGATGAGTTCGCGGATGCCCGGAATGAGGTCGCGGAGCTGGCTCGCGATGGTGTTGGCGGCTTCTTCGGAGCCGAGATGCTGGACGGCCACCGCCGCGCCGTCCTCACCGGCGGCATCCACGGCGGCCGCGACGAGCTTGGTGAACGCCTTGGAGCGGGTGCGGGCCTTTTCGCGGAGTTCCAGTCGGCCGTCGACGATTTGGAGGATGGGCTTGGTGACCAGTTCGGTGCCGAAGAAGGCGGCGGCGGTACTGAGCCTGCCGCCACGGCGGAGCTGTTCGGTGCGATTGACGACGATGAACGCGCGGCCGCGGGTAGCCGCGGCTACGGCGGTGTCGTACACGACGTCCAAGGCAGCGCCGGTGCGGGCGCGGCGGGCGGCGGCCAGGACCGGCAGTCCGGTGCCGAGACCGGCGCTCAGCGAATCGACGAGACGGACCTTGTCGGCGGCATCCATATCCCGGACCGCCTGACGGCCCGCTTCCCACGTGCCGGACAACTGGCGCGAGATGTGCACGGCGACAACGCCGTCGCCATCGCTCAGCTCCAGCGCACGCTCGTAGGCGGCGCGCAGATCACCCGGCGAGGCGGAGGAGGTGGTGACCGTCGACGAGCCGTAGTCGATATCGCAGGGGTCGACGCCCTCGCGGATCTCGCGGTCGTCGACGAGAACGTGCAGGGGCACCGCGTGAATGCCGAGATCGGCGGTGAGGTCGGCAGGCAGGCTGGCCGAGGAGTCCGTGACAACGACGACGGCCATCGGTCAGCGGTCCTCTCCGCACCACACACCACCGGCGCGAATCAGCAGGCGCCTCATGCAGTGTGGACCTCGGGGGACGCGACTTCGGCGAGCACCTTGACCATGGCGCGGGCGACCTCCTGGTGGCCTTCCCAGCCCCAGTGGATGCCGTCCGGGTTGGCGGGGCCGTTGAAGACGTTGTCGCGCACGGCTGCACCGAGATCGACCAGTGGAACGGACTGCTCCGCGGCCCACTTCGAAACGGCCTGCACCATGGGCTCGCGGCCGGTGTGCACGCTCGCGTAGGCGTCGCACTTGTGCACGGAGGGCAGCACTCCCACCACCGGCAGCTCGGGACGCAACTGCGCGAGGGCGTTTCGCGACTGTTCGAGGTAGTCGACGCTCACCGACGGCGGCAGCGCCACCGGCCACCCGAGCGGGGAAAGCTTGGGCTGCAACCAGTTATAGGTGTCGCGCACCCGGCGGCGCAGGCCGGCCGGTCGCACATAGCGGATGAGCTCGCGCAGCGCCGTGGGCAGCGGCGAGGGCAGCGAATCCATGCCTGCGGTCGCGAAGACCACGGCCCCGGCGCGCGGGACGGCCGCCCATACGCGCGGGTCGCCGATCAGCGCCCAGTAGGCGTCCCGGCAGGTCCAGCCGATGCGGGCGATAAGCTCCACATCCCAGTCCAGTTCGGCCGCAACGAGGTTCGGCCAGATCTTCGGATGGTCGGCGGGCAGCCCGCCCTTGGGCCCGAAGTAGGCCAGCGAGTCGGCGATGACCAAGAGGACCGGCTTGCCCCCCGAATCATCGACGGCATCCACCACGGCGCTGTCGGAGGACAACGCGGGATCGGCGGAACTGTCAGAGGACATCCGGTGCTACTTTCGCCAGCGCATTCCATACATCGAGCCGCCAGGCGGGCTGTTCGATGCTCGGACCGTGGCTGGTGAGCTGCACCCAGCTGGTATTGGCGAGCCCGCCGAGGACAGGCCAATGCTGGTGCGGGAGATCGAGTACCGCCGCGGTGAGCGCCGCGATGAGCCCGCCGTGCGCAACCAGCATGATGGTACGGCCCGGCCAGTCCTCCCGCTCGGCCAGCAGCTCCTGCACCACGGGCAGGGCGCGCAGGCCGACCTCGATCTTGGATTCCCCGCCGGGCGGGGTGAAGGTGGGGTCGAGCCGCCAGGCCTTGCGCGCCCCCGGGTACTGGGCGTCCACCTCGAGGTGATTCATGCCCTCCCACTGGCCGAGGCTGGTTTCGCGCAGCCGCACATCGGTGACGACCGGCATGGCGGCGTGATCGGCGACGGCGAGCGCGGTTTCGTGGGCGCGCTTGAGGTCCGAGGAGGCGATGTGGATGAGATCGTCGCACGCCATATCGCGGGCGCAGTCCTTGGCCTGCTTGCGGCCGACGTCGTTGAGTTCGACATCGATCTGCCCCTGCATGCGGTCCGAGGCATTCCATTCGGTCTGCCCGTGGCGCAACAGGATCAGCCGCCGGACGCCAGGATGCTTCTTGCTCACTACTCGTCCCCGGCCTCGTCGTCCGCACCGGCCGCGGTCTTGGCGCCCGGATCGCCGAGCCCCTCGATCGGCACCTGCGGGCAGTCCTTCCACAGCCGCTCCAGGCCGTAGAAGTCGCGCTCGTCATTGTGCTGGATGTGGATGACGATCTCGATGTAGTCGAGCAGCGCCCACCGGCCCTCGCGGGTGCCCTCGCGGCGCACCGGCTTGTATCCGGCCTCGCGCAGCTTCTCCTCGACATTGTCGACGATCGCGTTGACCTGGCGCTCGTTCGGCGCGGAGGCGATGACGAAGCAGTCGGTGATGACCAGCTGCTCGGAGACGTCCAGCACCACCACATCCGAGGCCAGCTTCTCGTCGGCCGCCAATGCGGCCACCGTTGCCATCTTCAAAGCTTCGACGGATGCGCTCACCCTGCTGCTACCTTCCCGTTGCTTCCCGGCCCGTACAGGTGCCGTTTCGATATGTATTGCACGACCCCGTCGGGGACGAGGTACCACACCGGTCTGCCTTCGCCCGCCCGCCGCCGGCATTCGCTGGAGGAGATCGCCAGGGCCGGAATCTCGACCATGGTGACCGTGCCCTCCGGATAATCGCGGAGGTGGTCGGCCAAATGGTCGATATTCAATTCGTACCCCGGACGGGTCACTCCGACGAATTTCGCCAGTGCGAACAGTTCCGACCAATCCTGCCAGGTGAGGATGCTGGCCAGCGCGTCGGCTCCGGTGATGAAGTACAGATCCGCGTCGGGATGCTGTTCGCGCAGTTCACGCAGGGTGTCGACGGTGTAGGTGTCCTTGCCGCGATCGACGTCGGCGCGGCTGACGGTGAAGCGCGGATTGGAGGCGGTGGCGATGACCGTCATGAGATAGCGGTCCTCGGCCGGGCTCACCACCCGATCGGCCTTCTGCCAGGGCTGCCCGGTCGGCACGAAGATCACTTCATCCAGGTCGAACCGATGCGCGACCTCACTGGCCGCCACCAGGTGACCGTGGTGGATGGGATCGAAGGTGCCGCCCATCACCCCCAGCTTGCGGCGCCTTGTCGTATGCACGAAAAGCGAGCTTACCGGGGGCGAACGGCGCGGCTGCGCAGCGAGGGGACACCGCTGTGCGGCGAGTGGCTCACGCCTCGCCAATGGTCTTCATCTCCGGCAGCATCAGGTGCTCGACCGCCGACCACGGAACGGTGATGTGGATATTGCCCGCGGCGTGCGAGCCGATCTCCCCGAAATAGACGCGCAGACCGTCCCGGGTGACCGCCCACTTCTCGTAATTGGCGGCATACGGCTCGATGGCGGCGCGAGAGTAGTTCTCGCCCGCCGCGGTCTGCGGCACCAGCACCGCGGCCTGCTCGGAGAGCACGTTCAGCGCGCCCTGGAAATCGGTGAACAGATCGGCGAGGTAGACCGGCTGCCCGGTCGCCAGCCAGGTGTTGTGCGTGACGAACTCCTCGTACCCGTGCGCCGCGCCCTCCTTGTAGATCTCGACGCCGAGCTTCCCGCTGGCCACGTGCGCGCCGATGTAGACGACCTCGCTGTGCGCCGGGTAGACGGAGGTGACGTGGTCGACGTAGCCGATGTACTCGTCGGCGGACAGCCGCATGGCCTCGTTGAAGGAGGCACGCTCGGTCTCGGTGCCACCGGCGAGCTGCGGCACCCGCACCTCGTACTGATAGCCCTTGATGGTGTATTCGGTCCCGTGCAGCCGGTCCGGGGTGTCGGCACGCGCGATGACGGCCCCCGACACCGTGGTCAGCACGGCGAACACGAAGGCGAGCAGGACATGAGCAGCGGAGATTCGTTTCACCAGCCCACGGTGACCCCGCCGGCCAACGCTTCCCTAATGGCCGGCTAACGAGTGATCGACTGCCCTAGACCGGTAGCAGGCGGCCGACCACCGCGGTGAGCTGGCGGGCGGAGCGGCATTCGTGCATCTCGATGATGTCGGCGTACTTCTTGGCGGCGGAATCGCCGGTGCCCCACATCTTCTCGGCCTCTGGGTTGAGCCAGTAGGCGTGTTTGGCGACTCCGACGAGCCGTTGCAGGGTGTCCAGGGCCGGGTCGCGGTAGTTGGTGCGGGCGTCGCCGAGGATGAGCAGGGAGGTGCGGCTGGTGACGGCGTCGGGCCAGTGCTCGGCGAAGCTCTCGAGGGCGGAGCCGTAGTCGGAGTGGCCTTCGATGCCGACGACGGTGGATTCGGTGAAGATTCGCTTGGTGATCTGATCCAGGGGGGTGGTGGCGTCGAACAGGTGGGTGACTTCGTCCACGCGGTCGACGAAGGCGAAAATCCTTACGCGCGAGAATTGTTCGCGCAGGGCGTTCACCAGGACCATGGTGAAGCTGGAGAACCCGGCGACCGAGCCCGAGATATCGCACACCAGCACCAGATCGGGGCGGCCGGGCCGTGGTTTGCGGGTCACCAGGTTGATCGGGACGCCGCCGGTGGACATGGACTTGCGCAGCGTCTTGCGCAGGTCGATCTCGCCGCGGCGGGCGCGGCGGCGGCGAGAGGCCAAGCGGGAGGCCAGGATTCGGGCCAGGCGCTGGCTGCTGCGGCGCAGTTCGTCGAGTTCGTTCTGTGAGATGCGCAGGAAGTCGGCGTCCTCGGCCTGGCGGGCGACGCCGTAGGTGGCGACGCGGTCGCGGCCGATGCGCTCGGCCACCCGGCGGCGGGTCTCGGCTTCGACGGTGAGCCGGAAGTCCGTGATGCGCCGGCGCGCCGCGCGCCGGTTGACCTCGGTGTCGAAGTCGGAGTTGTCCATGCCCTGGGCCAGCCCGGCGAGGATCTTGCTGACCAGGATGTCGGGCTGGAGGTCCTTCAGCGTCTGATACGCGGAGAACGACGGTCCGCCCGCCGCCTGGTACTGCCCCATCTGCTCGACCATCTGCGCGGCCAGGGCCTGCAATTGCTGGGCCTGCTCGCCGGAGGGATCCTGAGTGAGCAGCTCGGCCAGCATCTTGCGCAGTTCGATAATGTCGACGGAACCGTCCGGCCGGTGCGGGATTTCGATCTCCTCGGCCCCGATGCGCTCACCGAGTGCGGGCGGGAACCACAGGTCGAACATGCCGTCGAAGGTGGCGCGCTGGGTGGTGCGCCGCAGCAGCGCGCAGGCCAGGCCCTCGCGCAGCGCCTCGCGGTCCATGAGATCCAGGACGGTGAGAACCTGTCCGGCGTCGACGGTTTCGGACGGCCCGACCGGAATCCCCCTGGCGCGCAGGGCTTCCACGAATGCGACGAGATGTCCCGAAATCCCGTGCTGCGCCGTCGATCCCGGCAGCTCGGAGGTGGGCGCGGACGATCCTCCGGTCACGGCGCGCAGGGCCGCGGAGACCAGCCCGCGGGGTGTGTTCGCTGCACCGCCGGCCATGATGTCAGGCCAGCTTCAGCTCGGACAGGGCGCGCACATGATCGGCCTGATGCTTGAGCACCACCCCGAGCGTGGCGCGCACGGTCTTGTCGTCGAGATCCTTGGCGCCCAGGGCGAGCAGCGTGCGCGCCCAGTCGATGGATTCGGCGACCGAGGGCAGCTTCTTGAGCTGCATCCCGCGCAGCACGTGCACGATCCGCACCAGCTGCGCGGCCACCGCGGGCTTGAGCTCGGGCACCCGGCTGGCCAGGATGCGGCGTTCCAGATCCTCGTCCGGGAAGTCGATGTGCAGGTAGAGGCAGCGCCGCTTCAGGGCCTCGGACAGCTCGCGGGTGGCATTGGAGGTGAGCACCACGAACGGCTTCCGGTCGGCGGTGATGGTGCCCAGTTCCGGCACGGTGACCGAGAAGTCGCTGAGCACCTCGAGCAGCAGGCCCTCGATCTCGACATCGGCCTTATCGGTCTCGTCGATGAGCAGCACCGTCGGCTCGGTCCGGCGAATGGCGGTCAGCAGCGGCCGCGACAGCAGGAATTCCTCGGTGAAGACATCGGCCTTGGTCTCGGCCCAGTCGTTCTCCGAGGAGGCCTGGATGCGCAGGATCTGCTTGGCGTGATTCCACTCGTACAGCGCCCGCGCCTCGTCCACGCCCTCGTAGCACTGCAACCGCACCAGTTCGGCGCCCGCGACTTCGGCCACGGCCTTGGACAGCTCGGTCTTGCCGACACCGGCGGGACCCTCGATGAGCAGCGGCTTGCCCAGCCGGTCCGCGAGGAAAACCGAAGTGGCGGTGCCCTTGTCGGCGAGATAGCCGGTCTTGGCGAGACGCTCGATCACATCGTCGACCGACGAGAAGATCGGCTCCTGATTCGGTGCGCTGGTAGGAGCCACGGGTGCTGTCCTTCCTTCGGGGCTGGGGCCGCCGAACTCAGGCCCGCTCGCTCCACTGTGCCTTATGCGAATGTGTCGCCGGCAACTGGGACCGGCGACACCTCCGCGGCGGTGCTACACGGGGCGGATCTGCCCGTCGCCCCAGACAATCCATTTGGTGGAGGTCAGCTCCGGCAGTCCCATCGGCCCGCGCGCGTGCAGCTTCTGGGTGGAGATGCCGATCTCGGCGCCGAACCCGAACTGCTCGCCGTCGGTGAAGGCGGTGGAGGCGTTGACCATGACGGCGGCGGCGTCCACGCGACCGGTGAACTCGCGGGCGGCCTTCAGATCCGCGGTGACAATGGCCTCGGTGTGCCCGGTGCCCCAGCGGTTGATGTGCTCGATCGCGGCGTCCAGATCCTCGACGACCGCGAGCGCGATATCCAGCGACAGATACTCATCGGCCCAGTCGGTATCGGTGGCGGGCACCAGTCCGGGCAGATCACCGTGAATGGTGACGCCCTTGTCCTCGAGGGCCTTGATCAGCCGCGGCACCGCGACATCGGCGATGGCGGCGTCGATGAGCACCGTCTCGGCGGTATTGCAGACACTCGGCCGCCGCGTCTTGGCATTGATCAGAATCGATTCGGCCATCTCGAGATCGGCGTCCTTGTGCACGAACACATGGCAGTTGCCGGTCCCGGTCTCGATGGTCGGCACCTGCGCATCGCGCACGACGGCATTGATCAGGCCCGCGCCGCCGCGCGGAATGACCACGTCCACCAGCCCGCGCGCCTGGATCAGATGCGTGACGCTGGACCGGTCCTCGGCGGGCAGCAGCTGCACCGCATCCTCCGGAATCCCCTGCGCGGCAAGTGCTTCCCGCAGCACCGCGACCAGCGCGGTATTCGACCGCACCGCCGAGGAGGAGCCGCGCAGCAGGGCGGCGTTGCCGGACTTCAGGGTCAGCCCGAAGGCGTCCACCGTGACATTCGGCCGCGCCTCGTACACCATGCCGACCACGCCCAGCGGCACCCGCACCTGCCGGGTTTCCAGGCCGTTGGGCAGCGTGGCACCGCGCACCACCACGCCCACCGGATCCGGCAGCCCGGCGACCTGCCGCAGGCCGGAGGCGATGCCGTCGATGCGGGCCTCGGTCAGCCGCAGCCGATCCAGTTGCGCCTCCGCGGTTCCCCCGGCCTTGGCGATCTCGATGTCCTCGGCATTGGCGGCGAGAATCCGGTCCTTGGCGCCGAGCAGCGCGTCGGCCGCGGCGTGCAGCGCGGCATCCTTGTCCGCGGTGGTGAGCCGGGCGAGCGTGCGCGACGCCACCCGGGCCCGGCGCGCCGCCTCGTGCACCACGTCGCGGACGTTGTCCAGGTCGGTGGCAGATCCTGCAGTCATGGCTACAGCCTACTGACCGGCCACCGGCCGCCGGCGGCTCAGGTCCGGTGGCACACTGCGGTAGCGCCGGGGCGCTACCGCAGTGTGGCTGTCAGGCCGGCGGACGGCCCGCGTTCTCGATCTCGTCGGGCACCGGCGAGGTGTAGCCGACGATGGCGCCGATGATCGCGCCGAAGGCCGCGCCCGGAATGATGCCGATGAAGAACGGAATGCCCAGCAGCAGACCGATGAGCGCGCCGATGCCGGCGTACTGCCCGGCCTTCTGCAGGCGGTACTGGTCGGCCGCGTAGCTGATGTCCGCGCCGGTCGGCACGGACTGGTTGATCAGCTCGAGCTTGTGCCCGTTATCGCTGACGACCGGCGACAGCGTGAGCTTGTGCTCGCCGACCTGGTGCGACAGCGGAATGGTAGCCACCGGCGCGCCGTTCTTGTCGGCCAGGCTGATGGCATCGGCGGTCACCGCGAACACACCGTCGACGGTGGTGGTGAGCTTGCCGTCGCTGCCCATCTCGGACTTGAAGGCCACCCCGTGGTCGACGCCCTCCTCGGCGGTGACAATGGTGACGGCGGAGGCGGCCGGCGCCTCGGGCGCACCGTGCGCGGTCCCCGCGGTGACGGCGACGGCGCTGATCGCCATGAACGCGGTCACGGCGAACTTCTTGATCTTCACTGAATTTCTCCCCTGGCTTCCGGTCCGCAGCGACCGGCAAGCCCTCAATAAATGTGCACGATTGTGACAACCAGAAATCTTGCGCGGCTTGTTATTTCGGGTTCAAGTTCATATGCCCGCATGACCGATTCGATGACGGATACAGCGGCACGGGCTCGCCGTGTCGCGCACGCCCGGAACAGTGTGGCAGGACACGCTACGGTGGGCTGATGACCGCGAGCATCCGGTTGTCCTCCGCCACCGGCCGTTGGGTTCTGCTGGCCACCGTCCTCGGCTCCGGCATGGCCATGCTGGATGCCACCGTCGTGAATGTGGCGCTGCCCCGAATCGGCGATGAATTCGATGCCTCGATGGCCGGATTGCAGTGGACGGTCAATGCCTACACGCTGACCCTGGCCGGGCTCATCCTGCTGGGCGGCGCGCTGGGCGACCGCTTCGGGCGGCGCAAGATCTTCTTGATCGGCGTGGTGTGGTTCGCCATCGCCTCGGCATTGTGCGGTGCGGCGCAGGACACTTCGATGCTCATCGCGGCCCGCGCCCTGCAGGGCATCGGCGGTGCGCTGCTGACGCCCGGCTCGCTGGCCATCATTCAGGCGTCGTTCCAGCCGGAGGACCGGGCGCGCGCGGTCGGGGCCTGGTCCGGACTGGGCGGCGTGGCGGGCGCGATCGGGCCGTTCCTGGGCGGCTGGCTGGTCGAATCCGTGGGCTGGCGCTGGGTTTTCCTGCTCAATATCCCGCTGGCCGCGGTGGTGATCGCGGTGACCATCCGGCATGTGCCGGAGACCTATGACCCACGGGCGCACGGCAAGTTCGACGTCCTCGGGGCGACGCTGGCGGCGCTGTGCCTGGCCGGAATCACCTATGCGCTCACCGAGGCGCCCGAGGCGAGCGCCAACCGGCTACTGGTCATCGGCAGTGCCGTGCTCGGCGTATTGTGCGGCGTCGCTTTCATTCTCGTGGAGCGGCGGCGCTCGGCCGACCCGGACGGCCCGCAGCCGATGGTGCCCCTGGATGTGTTCGCCTCCAAGCAGTTCACCGCCATCAATGCGGTCACCTTCGTCATGTACGGCGCCATGAGCGTGGTGTTCTTCCTGCTGGTGCTCACCCTGCAAGTCGTGTCGGGTTTCAGCCCGATCGCCTCGGGCACCGCCCTGCTGCCCGCCACGATTCTCATGCTGTTGTTCTCGGCCCGCTCCGGCGCGCTGGCGCAGCGCATCGGCCCGCGCTGGCCGATCACCCTCGGCGTCCTGCTCTCCGCCGCCGGGATGCTGCTCATGACCCGCATTACCGAGCACGCCTCGTATCTGACCGTAGTGCTGCCCGCCGCAATCGTTTTCGGCATCGGCCTGACACTGGCCGTGGCGCCGTTGACGGCCACCGTGCTGGCGACGGCCGACGAGCGCCATGCGGGTGTGGCCAGCGGTGTCAACAATGCGGTCGCCCGCGCGGCCGGCCTGCTCGCCGTCGCCGCCATTCCGCCGCTGGCCGGGCTCACCGGCGCGGCATATATGAACCCGTCCACCTTCGAGCACGGTTTCCGCATTGCCGTGCTGGTCTGCGCGGTGCTCATGGTCGCGGCCGCCGCCCTGGCCTTCGTCACCGTGCGCGACGACGCCTTGCAGGTCGCTCCCCCGGAGGCCGAACCGCAGTGCCGGGTGAACTGCCCGGTCGGCGCGCCGCCGCTGGAGCCGGGGCGCACGGAATACCCGACGCAGTCCCGCGGTTAGGTTGGTTGCCGTATCCACAACTTGTTGGAAAGCGAGTAACGATGACCGACGCGAACAACGGTGCACCCCACGCGGAACCGACCGTGACCCGGGTGACCGACGCCCAGCCCCAGCACTACGCGATCCACGTCGACGGCGAGCGCGCGGGCCTCACCGCCTACCTCGACCAGGATGGGCAGCGCATCTTCTTCCACACCGAGATCGGCGACCGCTTCGCCGGACGCGGACTGGCGAGCAAGCTCATTGCCGCCGCACTCGCCGACACCCGCGCGGCCGGCCTGCGCATCGTGCCCATCTGCCCGTTCGTCGCCGGGTACCTCGAAAAGCACCACGACTTCGACGATCTGGTCGACCAGGTCACCCCGCAGGCGATCGCCGCGGTCGAAGCGATCGCCTGAGTCGGCTCGCGCCGGTCGCCGTCCGGGGTCCGAAACAGCGTGCGGGCGAACCGATCAGCGGAACTCGTCGGCGTTCGCGGTCACCCACTCCTCGAAAATGGTTGCGCGACCGGTGAGTTCGGCGACCGTAGCGGTGGCCACCTGGGGATGGTCGACCATGGCGGCCAGCCCGTCGACGTACCACTCGGCGAATTCGCCCATGATCGGCGCGAGGACGGCAATGGCCTCCTCGCGCGACACCTGCACGAATTTCAGGTCCCGGCCGAGGGCCTCGCCCAGGCGCAGCACCCGCCCCGCCCGGGTGATCGATTCCGGCCCGGTGAGCTCATAGGTCTTGCCGATATGCCCTTCGCCCATCAGGACAGTGGCCGCGACCCGCGCGATATCGTCCATGGCGATCGGCGCATTGGCCGCGGCCGGATAGGGTTCGCGCACTTCGCCGGTGGTGCGCACCTGCTCGGCCCAGATGGTCGTGTTCTCCATGAACTCACCCGCGTACAGATGCGTCCAGTCGACGTCGGACGCCTCCACCGCCTTCGCGATGGGCTGCCAGTCGGTGGTCTCATCGCCGGACAGGTCGACGATCTGGGAGATCCCGGCTTCGCGCGCCAGCGCGACCACCTCGGTGACGGTGTCGAGCACGGGCGCCAGGTACATGCGGTCGACGCCCTCGAAGGCGGCGGGCAGGGTCGACGGTTTCTTCAGATAGCCCTTGACGACCTCCACGCCGTCGGGGAAGTCGGTGCGTTCGGGGTGGTTGGACAGGGCGCGAATATTCTCCGCGCCGGCTTCGTGCAGGTGCTCGACCACCATGCGGCCGATATTTCCCGTGGCTCCGGTTACCAGAATCCTCATGCTTTCGACGCTATCCAGACCTCGGCGCCACGTGCATATGGAAATTTCGGCCGGATTCTCAACTCCCGACGGCGGCGCTCTCATCACGCCGGGTGTATCCGGCGACCAGCTCGGCGAGCTGCTTGCCGACCCGCTCCAGCGGCGCGGTGGACCGCGTCGCCTGCGACATGACCACCGCGCCCTCGATGGCGGCGATGATGGTCGTCGCCAGGGAGCGCGCGGTCTCGGTCTCCACCCGTTCGGCGCGCAGCCGCTCGGCGAGAATGCCCTCCCACTCGGTGAAGATCTCCCCCGCCACATCGGCGGCCTCGGCGGATTCGGAGCGGCCCAGCGCCGCGGCCACAATGGGGCAGCCCGCGGAGTAATCGCTGGAGACCAGGGTGTCGCGCCACATGGCCGGGAAGGCGGCGATGACGGCCGCCAGGTCCGCGCCCGCGGTCACGGTGCGCATGATGGCGCTGGACGCCTCGCCCGCGGTGCGCGTGGCCTCGGCGACCAGCTCGGATTTGCCGCCCGGGAAGTTCAGGTAGACCGACCGGCGCGAAATCCCGCTGTGCTCGAGTAACTGCGCGATGCCCGTCCCGGCAATGCCCTTGCAGCGCATCAGGGCGACGGCGCTGTCGATGAGACGATCCCGGGCTCCCATGATTCCCCTTCCTTGCCGTATACCGATCGGTGTACTACCGTTCGATATACCGATTGGTCTACCAGTGAGTGTAGACCGCCGCCACTTCTTCGACGATGAATCGGGGCCCCAGTGACGACGACCCTGCACGATCCCCTACCCCTGGCCAGCGGCCAGGTCCTGCCGAACCGCATGATGAAATCCGCCCTGAGCGAGGGCCTGGGCACCGCCGACAATGCCCCCGACGAACGCCTGGAACGACTGTACGCGCGCTGGAGCGCGGGCGGTTACGGATTGATCGTGACCGGCAATGTCATGGTGGACAGCCGGCACTGCGGTGAACCGGGCAATGTGGCCATCGAGGACGAACGGCATCTGCCCGCGCTCACCCGGTGGGCCAAGGCTGCCAAGGACGGCGGGGCCAAGGTCTGGGTGCAGCTGAATCATCCTGGCCGCCAGGGCAATCCGCTGGTCACCCGGAACCGGACGGTGGCGCCGTCGGCCATCGGCATGGGCATTCCGGGCGTGCCCGCGCCGCGCGCGCTCACCGAGGACGAGATCCGCGACATCATTCGCCGCTTCGGCACCGCCGCCCGGGTGGCCGAGGCCGCCGGGTTCGACGGCGTGCAGATTCACGGCGCACACGGATATCTGGTGTCGCAGTTCCTGTCTCCGCTGTCGAATCGGCGCACCGACGCCTGGGGCGGCGACGCCGAACGCCGCCGCCGGTTCGTGCTCGAGGTCGCCCGCAGCATTCGCGCCGCGGTGAGCCCCGGCTTCGGGCTGGGCATCAAGCTGAATTCCGCGGACTTCCAGCGCGGCGGTTTCACCGAGGAGGAGTCGCGCGAGGTGATCGAGCGGCTCTCGGCCGAGCAGGTGGATCTCATCGAGATCAGCGGCGGCAGTTACGAATCCCCCGCCATGATGGGCCGCCCCCGCACCGGTTCGGCGAGCACCCGGGCGCGCGAGGCCTACTTCCTCGAGTACGCCGAATCCGCCCGCCGCGCCGCCGGCGCGGTGCCGATCGCGGTCACCGGCGGCTTCCGTTCCCGCACCGCCATGTCCGCGGCCCTGGCCGAGGGCACCTGCGATATCGTCGGCCTCGGCCGCCCGGCGGCCGTAATACCCACGGCCGCAGCCGATCTGCTCGGTAAGCGCACCGATGTCCTGCGGCCGCCGAGCATCTCGCTCGGCCTGCCGCCCCGGCTCGCCGCGAACGGGGCCATGAAGTCCTTCGACGGCGCGCTGGATCTGCAATGGCACACCGATCAGTTGCATCTGCTCGGGGCGGGCAAGGATCCCGACCCCGCCCGATCCCCCTGGAGGACAGCCATGACCATGGTGCGCCGCAATGGTTTCGACGCCTTCCGCAGCAAGCGTTCCACCACCGCCGAGGCCGCCGATCGCACGGCTCGCAAGTTCCGCCGCGAACGCGCCATCGGCCGTTACGTCATGAATCCCACGATCCGCGCCCTGGATCGCATCGGCATTCGCACCGCCCTGGCCACCGAGATCGAGACCATCGGCCGCAAGACCGGTCAACCGCGCCGCGTCCCGGTCTCCGTCCTGTTCGACGCGGACGGCGGCGGCGCCTGGGCGATCTGCCAGCACGGCATGCGCTCGGGCTGGGGCCTCAACCTCAGCGCCGACCCGACCATCCGTGTCCGCCAAGGGAATCGCTGGCGCACCGGCACCGCGGAATTCCTCCCCGACGACGATGTGGTCGCCCGCGCCCGCACCTTCGCGCCGCATCCGGCCCTGGCGGGCCTGGCGACCTCCATGTTCGCCGCCCTGGAAACCACCCCCGTCACCGTCCGAATCACCTTCACAGATCAGAAATGACGCCGACCGGGAACTGGTGGCGGGGGCTACTCGCGAAATGCCGCCACCAGTTCCCGGTCGCAAGCGTTTCACTCACAGGTCGGGGCGGACCAGGATCTGGATGTGGTCGTCGGGGTGGCGGAGGGAGTCGATGGCGTCGGCTACGCCGTCGAAGCCCACCTGGGTGGTGACCAGGGATTCGGCGTCGATGACGCCATCGGCTATGCGGTGCAGGGTCTTCGCGTATTCCGCGTGCGGGTAGACCATGCACATCTGCAGGGAGATGTCCTTGTAGATGCCGACGATCGGGCGGATCACGTCGTCGGACATGACCGAGCCGATCTGCAGGATCCGGGTTTCCCGGGGGACCTTGTACATGAGGTCGTTGAGGAGGCCGGGGACTCCGGCGCAGACGAAGACGTGCAGTTGCTGGCCGGGCGAGGCCAGTTCCTGCCAGATCTCCACGGGCTCTTCGGCGTTCGGATCGACCACTCGGTGTGCGCCGAGCCGCAGGGCCGCCTCCCGGCGCAGCGTGGACGGATCGGACGCCACGATGGGGGCGACGCCTCGCTCGGCCAGGGCCGCGACCGCGCCCAAACCGACCGGGCCGCAACCGATGACGATGCCGGTGCCCTCCGGGCCGATGCCGGTTCTGGCCACATTGCCGAAGCCGACCGCGAGAGGTTCGGTCATGGCGGCGACGTGCGGCGGCACGTGCTCGGGGATGGGTTCGAGGGCCATGGCCTGCAGGACCATGCGTTCGCCGAAGCCACCCGGGAACACATTGGAGTAGCCGACGCCGTGGATGCCGCCCGCCGCATCCAGTGCCCAGGGCAGGGCGACGACATTCTGCCCCGCCACGAATGGCGTATCCGGTCCCGCGCCGATCACCCGGGCGGACAGTTCATGGCCCATGACCATGTCCTTGTGCGGGTCGAACAGGAAGGTGGGGACGCCGCTGTCGCGCGAGGCCTGGAGGAACTCGTCGGTGTAGTCCAGGGCCGCCTTGTCGGAGCCGCAGATGCCGCAGGCGATGGTCTCGACCAGCACCTGGCCCGGTCCCGGCACCGGGTCCGGGAACTCGTCGACGACGAGCTTGCGGTTGCGCATGACTACCGCGCGCATGTCACTGTCCTTCCTCGGGCTGGAGGGCGGCCGCCAGAGCCTGGCCGTGGCGTTCGAAGGCGGCTTCCACGCCCGCGCGCATACCGGACATGAGGCGCTCGCTATTGGCATGAGCCCAGTCCAGGGATGCGAGGCGATTGCGGTTCGCGCCGGTGAAGTGCGGGATGACGTGTTCGGCGAACAGGCGCACCGAGCGCTGGGTGGCGTCCCAGTCCGCGACATTGAGGGCCAGCACCAGAAAGGTGCCGAAGCCGCCGGACTGTGCGGCGAGGGCCTCGATGGTGGCGATGGCGTCGTCGGGCGTGCCGATGGTGGCGCGGCCGAAGGCCGGGAAGCCGGGGCCGACCCACTGCTCGACGGCTTCGGCGGCGGTATCGCCCCAGGGGACGTCCATGCCGCTGAGCTGCTTGATGTAGTCGACGAGATGCCCGATGCCCCATTCGGCTTCGCGGCGGGCCTGCTCGCGGGTCTCGGCCAAGTGCATGGGGGCGACCAGCCGCCACTTGTCGCGGTCAACCGTGTGGCCGTTGTCGGTCATGGTCTTCTCGTAGACCTTGAAGTTGGGCAGCAGCGCCTCGTACCCGCTCGGATCGGAGGCGGCGAGGGACAGCAGGCCCGCGCCGTGACGTCCGGCCAGTACCGCGCCGGAGGGTGAAATGGTCGATGCGACAGCCATTTCCAGCCCGCCCCGCTGATACGGCAGCAGTTGCAGGCGCGCCTCGTTGAGCTCGAACCAGTCCGTCTTGGCGGTCACCGCCTCACCGCGCAGCAGCTGGGTGAGCACATCCATGGATTCGTGCATCATGTCGCGCTGGCGCGGCTGGGGTACGCCCATCATGGAGGCGTCCGAGGCGAGCTGGCCCGGGCCGATGCCCATCATGACGCGGCCCTTGGTGAGATGGTCGAGCAGGCACAGCCGGTCGGCCAGCATCATGGGCTGGTGGTAGGGCAGCGAGTTCACGCCGGTGCCCAGCCGGATCCGCCGGGTGCGTTCGGCGACGGCGGCCAGGAAAACCTCTGGCGCGGCGATGATTTCGAGACCGGCGGAATGGTGTTCGCCGACCCATGCCTCGGCATAGCCGAGTTCGTCGGCGAGTTCCACCAGGCGCAGATCACGCTGGATCTGCAGGGTGGGATTGCCGGTCAGCGGGTGATAAGGCGCGATGAAGAATCCGAAGCGGGTGGGTCCGGATGCGATGGGCTGAGTCAATTTTCGGTCGCTCCTTTGCGGGATATTCAGTTGTGCTCCGAACATGCCGCTGGATCCGCCGGGGCTCTGGCGGAGAAGCGGCGGCCGGCCGTCGCGGGTGACGGCGGGCCGGTCTCACCGCGTCAGCCGCGGGCCCATTCGTGGCCCCAGTAGCTGTCGGCGGTCATCTCCTCGGCGACGTAGTCGTCGCCGACCAGCATTCCCTCGCAGCCGAATTCGAGATCCCAGCCGCCGGGGGTGCGGACGTAGAAGGAGATCATCTTGTCGTTGGTGTGCCGGCCCAGGGTGGAGGACAGGTGGTAGCCGGCCTTGGTGACGCGGTCCAGGGCCCGGCCCACATCGTCGAGGGCGTCGACCTCGACCATGATGTGCACGATGCCCGGGCCGTCGGGGCGGCTGCCGGGAATGAGGGCGAGGCTGTGGTGGCGCGGGTTGACGCCCATGAAGCGGATCCAGATCGGATGCACGGGCGGGCCGACCCGGAAGGAGCCGCGGGAGGCGAAATCCAGGACCTCGGTGTAGAACCGGCGCGCGGCCTCGATATCGGGGACCGGCAGCACCACGTGCCCCAAGCCGAGATCGCCGTTGACGAAGCGGGCGCCGTATTTGGTGAGCACCGGGCTGTGGTCGAGCAGCGGGCCGTGGAAGACCTCGATGGTGAAGCCGGACGGATCGGTGAAGCTGATGGCCTCCTCGACGTGCCGGGCCGCGGCCTCGGCCACCGACAGGGCGGTCACGGCGACACCGGCCTTCTCCAGGGTCTCGCGCACCAGGGCGAGCGATCTGCTGTCGGCGACCTGCCAGCCGACGGCGAGGACCTCGTCGCGCTCGCCGGGCACCAGCTCCAAGCGGTAGGTGTGCTCATCGGTGCGCAGATAGACGGAAGCCGGGTTGGGGCCGGACCCCTCGGCGAAACCGATGGTGTCGAAGGCGAATTCGCGCCAGGCGTCGACATCGGCAATGCGGGTTCGCACATAGCCGAGGGAGCTGAAGGCAGCCATGATCACTCCTCTTACGATCAGGAATAGGTGACGGAAACGTCGTCGGTCACCGGAACCGACTGGCAGGCCAGCACATAGCCGTCTGCCAGGTCGGCGTCTTCGAGTACTTCATTGCGGCGCATGGACACCTCGCCGGAGACGACGCGGCAGACGCAGGCGCTGCACGCGCCCTCCCTGCACGAGTAGGGCGCTTCGATGCCCCCGGCGAGCAGCACGTCGAGCAGCGTCTGGCTGCGCGGCCAGGTGACCTCGTGGTTCTCACCGTCGAGCTCGACCCGCGCGGTGGCATTGTCGCCCGCATCATCGGCAGCGTCGATATCGACTGTGGCGGAGTCGGTTTCGAAGGGATTGCCCGACAGCGACACGAACTTCTCGACGTGCACCCGCTTGCGGTCCGCGCCCAGCGCGGCCATGGCGGCGCTGACGGCGTCCATGAACGGGCCGGGACCGCAGACGAACGCCTCGCGCCCGGCCCACGGCTTCGCCAGCGCGGCAAGCTGTTCGACGCTGGGCAGGCCCTGCACCGACTGGAGCCAGTGCAATACCAGCAGCCGATCCGGATGCGCCGCCGCCAGCTCCGCCAGTTCCGCCGCGAAGATGACCGAGTTCTCGTGCTGGTTGGCGTAGATCAGCGTGCAGTGCCCGGCCCCCTCCGCCAGCACCGACTTCAGAATCGACAGCACCGGCGTGATGCCGCTGCCACCGGCGAACAGCAACAGATCGCTGTCCAGCGAGCCAGGCGTGAACAACCCGGCGGGCGGCAGCACATCCAGCGCCATGCCCTCGACCGCGTTGTCGCACAACCAGTTCGAGCCATACCCCGAGACCGTCCGCTTAACGGTCACCTTGAGCGACCCGCCCTCGTGCGGCGCACTGGACAGCGAGTAGCACCGGCTCACCGACCCGGTCAGCTCACTCGGAATCCGCAACGTGAGGAACTGCCCCGGCTTGTACCCGAACATCCCGGCGTGCCCCGCCTCCGGAGCCAGCTCCAGCGACACCGCGTCCTCGGTCTCCCGCACCACGCGCACGACCCGAACCGAGGCGAACGCGCCCGCCTGCCGCACCGTATCGAGCGCGACGTCCGCCTCCAGCTGGTCCCGCTCCAGCACGGCATTCGCCTCCAGCTGCGCCATGTCCGGGTCGATCTCCGCCACCGTCATTCGCTCCACCAGTTCTGTTCCCGTGCTGTCGATTTCCATGAGCGTCGTGCTCCGGCCCCGCCATTCCGGCGTGCTTTTCGCCGAGCCCCACAATGGTCAGCAGTCGCTCGCTGCCGTGGATCCCGGCCAAGAAACGCGCCGGGATGACGAGAATGGGCGCACGCACCGGGGTGAGGACGCGGGTAGGCGCACGCACCGGGGTGAGGACGCGGGTAGGCGCACGCACCGGGGTGAGGACGCGGGTAGGCGCACGCACCGTGGTGAGGACGAAGGCGGGTGCTCATGCCAAGGTCCGTCCACGGGTGCGAACGTCCGTTTCGCGGGTACTGACCGTCAACTCGCCCGCTTCCACCGCGGCGTCGATGCTGGCGCGCAGGGCGTGGCAGGTGTGGGAGGGCGGGCCGGTGTGGCCGAGTTCGGTGCAGGCGGTGCGGGCGGCGGTGTTCCATTGCACGCTGGTGTGGTGCGGGCCGAACTTCTCCGCCAGTACGCATGTTCCGCAGGTGTGGCACGAAACCTTGTTCATGGCAGGGGCTTTCAGAAGGCCGGGGCGCGGCCGGCGGCCACGTTCTCGGCGACCTCGGCCTCCCAGGCGGTGACGGCGCGGGTGGTGTCGACCTCGAATTCGAAGCGGGCGGTCATCTCTTCGGAGACCGCGGCGGCATCGGTGTAGAACTGCTCGTACCAGCGGCGCAGCTGGTAGACGGGGCCGTCTTCCTCGCACAGCAGCGGATTGTTGATGCGGGACTTGCGCTTCCAGATGTTCGCGTCCTGCTCGAAGCCCTTGCCCAGGCCATTGGCGAACTTGTCGGCAATGCCGACCGCCTCGTCGGGCGACACCGTGGTCGGCTTCTTCACGATCGCGCCGTACTGCAGCATGAACTGGTTCTCGGAGATCGGGTAGTGGCAGTTGATCAGATAGCCCTCGACCGTCAGCCCGGCGCTCTCGCTGCGCAGGTAGTCGATCATGTAGGAGGGGCCGTAGTAGGACGCCTCCGAATGCAGGACGTTCTTGCCGCCCAAGGCTTTCGCGGTCTCGCCCATCATGTCGTCGCGGGACACCGAGGTCATGTACTGGCTGGCGACATGGCCCTCGAAGACGTTCTTGAAGAAGGTCGGGAATCCGTAGTGCACGTAGAAGAAGTGCGCCATGTCCACCACATTGTCGATGACCTCGCGGCAGTTGGCGTCCACGATCATGGTGTTCCAGGTCCAGTCGGTCCACTCGTCGCTGAACGCGCCGTCGATGCGCGGAATGGCGACCTCGGGTGCGGGCGGGCGGCCCTCCGGGTCGTTCCATACGAACAGCTGCTTGTTCTGCTCCATGGTGGGCCAGGCCTTGGTGCGCGCCAGCGGCGGAACCCGTCGCGCATAAGGGATTCCGGTGCACTTGCCGTTGCCGTTCCAGCGCCAGTCGTGGAACGGGCAGGCCAGCGAATCGCCCTTGACGGTGCCGTCGGCGAGGTTGCCGCCCATGTGCGGGCAGTAGGCATTGAGCACATTGAGGGCGCCGTCCTCCGTCGCGAACACCACGATCTCGGTGCCGAAGGCCTTGATGGCGTGCGGCTTTCCGTCGCGGAAGGAGTCGGCCAGGCCCAGGCAGTGCCAGCCGCGCGCGAATCGCGTGGGCGGGGCGCCCGCGTCGATCACGCGCACGTCACTGTCCGTGGTGGTCATGTGTGTTCCTCTCCCTTGCCGGTACTTCGATGGTTGCGGCCCGGGTGACGCCTTCGACAACGGCTGTCCCACTGGCCGGGAGGTAGCTACTGGTGTGCGAGACGGCCGAACGCGGCCCGGTAGAAGAGCAGCGGATTCGCCTCGGAATGCTCGTTCAGTCCGGTCACGCGGGCGATGACGATGGTGTGGTCGCCGCCGTCGACCTCGTCGTGCAGGGCGCAGTCGATGGAGGCGAGGGCCCCGGTCAGCAGCGGTGAGCCGTTCTCCGACGCGGTCCAGTCGATGCCCGCGAACTTGTCCGGCCCGGGGCGGCCGAGGCGGCGGCAGATATCGGTCTGGTGGTCGGCCAGGATGTTCACGCAGAACTCACCGGCATGACGTATGCGCGGCCAAGTCGTCGAGGTCCGGGCCGGGAAGAAGCTCACCAGCGGCGGTTCGATAGACAGCGAGGCGAAGGACTGGCAGGCGAATCCGACCGGTTCTCCCCGGTCCAGGGCGGTGATCACGGTGACTCCGGAAGCGAATCGTCCGAGCACCGCCTTGAAGGCGGCCGGATCGATCCCCGGGGACGTCAGCACCGGTTCCACGGCGCCTCCTTTATTTCGGTTCGAAATATAGCTGTCAGTCATGACAGCAGGTCGGCGCGGGGAGGCGTCAATATCGTGGTTCGGTCACCGAGACGCGGATACGTGATTTATACGTAGTTCTCCCGATTCCTACGGATGTGGCCCAGGGCACTGTGATGGGTAGCACAAGGTCCGAAACCGGCACATGCCTAATCGGAATACTCCTAGACTGGACGCCGACCAACGGAGGTACCAATGTCCGTCGCCCTGATGCCTTCCGCGGAAGCTCGAGTCACTCACAACCCCATGCGCGCCAAGGATTCTCGCCCCAGCGCCGAAGTCCCGGTCTCGATGATCGAGCGCATGACGCTGATCCTGGACGCCTTCGACGCCTCCACTCCCACCCTCACCCTGCTCGGCCTGGTCGAGCGCACCGGGCTGCCGCGCTCCACCGTGCACCGGATCCTCGATCAGATGATCAAGCTGCGCTGGCTGGCGCACACCTCCGGCGGCTACCGCCTGGGCATGCGCGCCCTCGAACTCGGCGGACTCACCGCCGATCACAATGAGATTCGCGATGCCGTCAGCCCGCTGCTGCACGAGCTGAGCCAGCGCACCGGCATGGTCGGCCACCTCGCGGTGCTCGACGGGCGCGATGTGGTCTACCTGGACAAGGCCGGCGGCCGCTTCGCCGCCAGCCTGCCCACCCGCCTCGGCGGCCGGATGCCCGCGCACGCAACGGGTGTCGGCAAGGCCATGCTCGCCTGTCTGGAGCCCAATATCGCCGAGGCCGCGCTGCGCACCCGGCTGCCGCGGCTGACCCCGCGCACCA
Organism: Nocardia sp. NPDC127526; assembly: GCF_042672265.1. Lineage (NCBI taxonomy): Bacteria > Bacillati > Actinomycetota > Actinomycetes > Mycobacteriales > Nocardiaceae > Nocardia > Nocardia sp. NPDC127526. The sequence goes on from NZ_JBHXVO010000016.1 coordinate 146,973, forward strand.
TCTGCGAGCCCGAGGCGCTGGCCCGCGAGCTCCAGCAGATCCGCATGCGCCAGGGCGTGGCCATCGACCGGGAGGAGGCCGTGGTCGGAATCGCCTGTGTCGCAGCGCCGCTGCGGGGCCGCGGCACCGCGCCGGCCGCGCTGTCGCTGTCCGGCCGCGCCGACGGCATGAGCTTCGATCGGCTGGCCCGCGTGGTGCTGGAAGTGGCGCACGAGGCCGGTCGCACACTGTTCCCGCGCCGGGCTCACTGGCGCTGAACCGGACCAGGACAGGGAAGGCGGGCCCGTGCGGGGGCGATACAGTTCGACAATGACCGACCCCGGCGAGGAAGAGCCGGCGATTCCGGAACTGCCCACCACCGCGTGGGCCGTGCTCGGAATGCTCTCGCACGCAGAGGAACTCTCCGGATACGACCTGAAGAAGTGGGCGGACTGGAGTCTGCAGTTCTTCTACTGGTCGCCGTCGTTCAGCCAGATCTACGCCGAGCTGAAGCGATTGGAGAAGCACGGCTTCGCGACCTCACGGACGGTGGTCTCCGAGGACGGCATGCGCGGAAAACGCATGTACGCCATTACCGAGAGCGGGCGGGAAGCCGCGGCGTACTGGGTGAACCACTCCCCCGTCGAAGCGCCCGTGCTCAAGCACAGCGTGATGCTGCGGGCCTGGCTCGGCCATCTCGCGCAGCCCGAGCGCATGCGCGAAATATTGCATCAGCATATCGATTACGCGGAAACCATGCGCCGCCGTGCCCAGGCCGATGCCGACGGCGCGGACGCCAATCCGGAATGGGCGTATCCGAGCGCGGTATTGCGCTGGTGCGTCAAGCATTACGAGGCGGAGCGGGAATTCGCCGAGGATCTGCTGGCTGACCTCGACAAACTGGCGAGGAAGCGTAACCGCCGAAAAGGTACGGGGAAGCAGAATTCCGAAGAGTCCCACTGAACGGACGCGCGTGACAACTGAACGGACTTGATGATAGGCGGCGGGTGATCGCCGTGACACGTTTCACATCTACGTGTTACCTACCCACCTGGAGGACGCCTCATGTCCACCTCCGTCGAAACCGCTGCGCCCCCGGACGCCGCCGACGACACCGGCCGCCTCGATGGAGCGTCGAAGCTTCGGATCTTCTCCGTCCTGGCGGTGATCGTCCTCTTCACCGAAGTCGCGCCCATGCAGTACGTCATGGTGTCGGCCGCCCTCCGGCAGATCGCGCCCACCTTCCCCAGCCAGGGCGCGAACATCAACTGGGCCATCATCATCTTCGGCGTCGTCGGCGCCGCCACCTCCCCGCTCATCGGCAAGCTGAGCGATATCTGGGGCAAGAAGAAGATGTTCCTCACCTGCGGCGCACTGTTCCTGATCGGCTGCGTCATCTGTGCGGTCACCAGCAATTGGCTGCTGTTCCTGGTGGGCCGCGGTCTGCAGGCGACGGCCATCGCGACCGCGGTCATCTCCTACGGCCTCATCCGAGACCTGATGCCGCGGCGGCTGGTTCCGGTCGGCCTGGGCATTGCGGCCACCGGCCTGGGCGTGTCCGCGCTCGCGGGTCCGCTGCTGGGCGGCTTCATCGTGGAGCATTACAGCTGGCGCGCCATCTTCTGGGCGCTGGCGGCGTTCACCGTGGCCATGATCCCGCTGGTGGTGCTGATCGTGCCGGAATCCACACTGCGCGTGCCGCAGCGGCTCGATCTGATCGGCGCGGCGCTGCTCGGCACCGGCCTGGTCCTCACCCTGGTCTACTTGGACAACGGCCAGCACTGGGGTTGGACCGAGCCCGCCACGCTGGCGTGGCTCATTGGCGGCGTCATCCTGCTGGCGCTGTTCCCGATCGTGGAAATGCGTGTGCGCGAACCGATCATGGATATGAAGCTGCTGATCACGCCGCGGGTGAGCGTGGTGCTGTTCATCGCGCTGCTGGCCTCGTTCACCATCGGCTTCCAGTCCTATGCCATCGGCTACTGGTCGCAGTCGCCGCCGGCCGCCACGGTGGTCGCCGAGGTCGAGGCCGCCACCTGGACCGAGGTGAAGGCCGGAGCCCTGCAAGCGGCCCAGGCCCAAGCCGAGGCGCAGGCCAAGGCGGCGCTACCGCCGGGCGTCGAACTGCCACCGGGCGCGGTGGTGGTCCCCGAGGAGATGGTCTACGCCCAGCTGCCGCCGGATATGGTTCGCGCGGAACTGAATCCGGGCTACAGCTACGGTGACGGCTTCAGCCTGCTGAAGTTCGCCACCCACATCGCCCTCGCCCAGGCCGTCATCGCCATGATTCTCGGCTTCCTCGGCGGCCTCTGGATCCGCCGCTCCGGCGCCCGCGCCCCCTTGATCCTGGCCCTGGTCATCTTCATCGCCTCCTCCATCGTCTACGCCCTGACCTCGCACACCTGGCTGACGCTGGCCCTGATCAGCGCGGTCTTCGGCATAGCCTTCGGTCTCTACTACGCGGCGACGCCCAACCTCATAGTCGAGGCGGTCCCCGCCGAACAGCAGGGCATCAGTGCCGGCATGCTCGGCGTCATGCAAGCCATGGGCGTGGCCATCGGATTGGCAGTAGCCACAGCCTTCCTCAACGCCAATCCGGTGAAGGTGGACGTCTCGGTCTCCGGCGCACCCACGGTCACCAAGGACGTGCCCCTGCTCTACACCGACAAGGGCTACGAGATCAGCTTCTACTTCGTCGCGGCCGCGGCGGTCGTGGCGCTGATCGGCGCGGTGCTCATGAAGCACGGCCGCACCCCCGCCACCGGCGGCACGGCGCACTGAGCCACAACCGAACAGCCAGCAACGGCCCGGGGACGCTCGTCCCCGGGCCGTTCGCACGTCCTTGCGGCGGAACCGGCGGTAACCTCCGGTAATGACCTGGACCGCACCCGAAATCGACCGCACCCCACTGCTGTACGTCGGCGACGAGCGACCCATGCTGCAATCGTTCCTCGACGACTACCGGGCCATCCTGCTCCGGAAATGCCAGGGACTCACCGGTGTTCAGCTCGCGAACCGCAGCGTCGAGCCGTCCTCACTATCGCTGCTCGGCCTGATCCGGCACATGACCGACGTCGAACGCGGCTGGTTCCGCAAGCGCGCCGCCGGCGAGGACATCCCGTGGATTCACATCTCGAAAACGAACCCGGACACCGATTTCGACGATCTGGTGCCCGAGGACGCCGAATTCGAACTCGCCCGGTACCGCGACGAGATCGCCCTGTGTGACAAGGCCGCCGCCGCCCTTCCGCTCGACCACACCTTCGTCCACCCCCGCACCGGCAAGACCATCTCCCTGCGCTGGGTCTACCTGCACATGATCGAGGAGTACGCCCGCCACTGCGGCCACGCCGACTTCCTCCGCGAACGCATCGACGGCGCCACCGGGAATTGATCGCACCGGTCGGTTCGGCTGTAGCGGTATGTTTCGCGAAACGATTGTGTCGCAGCAGAATCGGCCCACACTGAGGTCATGGAAATCAGTGACTTTCTACGCCGCAAGCTAGCTCGTCGTTTCCAGACCTTCGACTTCGACGGCAATGGCCGCATCGAACGCTCGGACTTCGAGTCCTCCGCCGCCCGCTTGGCCGATGAATTCGGCCACGGGCCCGACTCGCCCGCCCGCAAACAACTCCTGGAGCTGAGCCTCGGCCTCTGGGACCACCTGGCCGAAGCCGCCGACGCCGACCGCGACGGCTCCATCTCCCTGGCCGAATACCAGCGCGCCTTCGCCGACGGCCTGCTCGTCACCGAGGAGTCCTTCGAACAGGGCTACCGCCCCTTCCTGCAAGCCATCATGGATATCGCCGACACCGATGGCGACGGCGCCCTCGATATGAGCGAGCACATCCGCTGGACGGGCGCCCTCATGAACCAGCCCGCCCCCGACGCCGTCGAAATCTTCACCCGCCTCGACGCGAACGGCGACGGCCGCATCACCGTCGAGGAGCTACTACAAGCGATCCACGACTACTACTTCGACGAAGACCCGCAGGGCGTGGGCAGCTGGCTGCTCGGCAAGCTGCCGGACTGAGCGTCACAGCTCGTGCTGGTGCACCCAGGCGGCGATCTGGGTGCGGGAGGTGAAGCCGAGTTTGGTGAGGATGTGCTCGACGTGGGTTTCCGCGGTGCGCACCGAGATCACCAGGTCGGCGGCTATGCGTTTATTGCTGTGGCCCGAGGCGACCAGACGGGCCACATCCTTTTCGCGGCGGGTGAGGACATTGGTTTCGGCTGCTGCGGCAGGGGATTTGCGGGCGGGGCGTTTCGGAGCGGAGGGTTCCGGCTCGGGTAGGAGCTGGGTGGCGGTGCGGCCCAGCGCGTAGTCGATGGCTTCCTCCAGGCGCATATTGGCGCCCGCGCCGAAGGCGGCGCGGAATCCCTCGTCGCCCAGGGCTTCCCGGACCTCGAGCCGTTCCTTGTCGCCGATGGCGGTGGTGATGGTGTGCGCCAGGCGGATGGTGCTGCGCTGCAGGGTTTCCGCCGCGCCGAGCAGGCGGGCGGCGCGTTCGTGGTCGCCGCGGGCGGACACCGTCCAGGCCAGGCCCTCGAAGGCGGAGGACAGCCAGATGCAGCGCTCGAACAGGGCGAGCTGTTCTATTGCGTGGCTGTGGAATTCGGCCGCCTCGTCCAGGTTGCCGCGCCGCCAGTGATCGATGCCGACCGTCCACAACGCCAAACCGCCCAACAGGTGTGAACCGCTGGCCGTGGTGAGCTCCAGGAAACGCTCCGCCAGCTCGGTGCGCCCGGGTGCGCCGAGCACCATGGCGCACATGAAAGCGAAGGCGTGGCTGTCCATTTCAATGGCCGGCTGCCGGTGGGCGGCGGCCAGGTCGATGCCCATGCGCGCCAGCTCGAGCGAACGCTCCCGGTCGCCCTGGGAGAAGGCCAGCAGCGACTGATCCAGCGCCACTTCCGGGAGGATGTCGGTAATGTCCAGCGTGGCAATCATTTCCAGGCATTCGGACACCAGGATCGCCGCCGCTTCCCAATCACCCAGCAGCGCCGACAGCGACGCGGCCGAGGACAGGCCGCGGGCCCGAGCCAGGCTCGGCTCCGGATTGCGGGTCAATGCCTCGGACAGCCAGCGGAACCCCTCGGACAGGAACCGGTGGTGCTCCCAGAACGGCCGCAGCACACTCACCGTCTCCATGGTCGCCAGCGGCTCGTCATCGAGCCCCGAGCGCAGGGCCGCACGGAGATTCGCGTGCTCACGGCTCAGATCCCGGAACCAGACCACGTCATCAGCGGTCCAGTACGCGGTCTGACCGCGCATGGCGAGCCGCCGATAGTGAGCGCGATGCCGGGCCCGCGCCTCCTTGTCCGCACCGCGTTCGGTGAGCCGGTCCGCCGCGAACTGGCGGATCGGCTCCAGCATCGAATATCGTGCCGCGTCACCGTCATAGCGCAGCATGACCACCGATTTGTCCACCAGGCCGGTGAGCGCGTCGATGAGCGATCCGCCGCCCAGCTCGCACACCGATTCCGCGGCGTCGATGTCGAAGCCGCCCGCGAAGACCGAAAGCTGCTCCCACAGCCGCTGTTCCGCGGGCATGCACAGGTCGTAGCTCCAGCGGATGGCGCCCTCGATGGTCTGCTGCCGCTGCGGCGCGGTGCGCGGCCCGGCCTTGAGCAGGCCCATGGTGTCGTCGAGACGGTCGACGATCTGTTCCGGGGTGAACATGCGCAGCCGCAGCGCCGCCAGTTCGAGGGCCAGCGGCATGCCTTCGAGCCGGCGGCAGATCTCGGCGAGCACAGGGAGATTGGCGGGGGTCGCCCGGAAACCGGGATTGGCGGCCGTGGCGCGTTCGATGAACAGTTGCAGCGCATCGCTGTCGGCGGCGGTATCGGGCTCGGGCACCGCCAGCGGCGGCACCGGCATCACCTGCTCGCCGGGTATGCCGAGCACCTCGCGGCTGGTGGCCAGCACCCGCACATCCGGGGTGGTGGCGATGATCCGCCCGACCAGCGCCGCGCACGCCTCGACCAGGTGCTCGCAGTTGTCCAGGATCAGCAGCAGCCGTTTGTTCTCCAGGAATTCGGTGAGCCGCGGCAGCGGCGCGGTGGTCTCGTCGCGCAGGTTCAGCGCTTCGGCGACGGTGAGCGTCACCAGTTCCGGATCGTGCAGTTCGGCGAGCTCGACCAGCCAGACCCCATCCGGGAAGGCCCGCGCCACGAGTTGCCCGATCTGCCGGGACAGTCGTGTCTTGCCCATTCCGCCCGGTCCCAGCAGCGTCAGCACCCGGGTGGTCGGCAGCAGCCGCTTGGCGGTGGCCAGGTCCTCACGGCGGCCGACGAAACTGGTGACCTCCTCCGGAAGGTTGCCTGGGACACGCCGCGCCATGGGCACCAACCTATGCGATCGCGCCCGGAGCGGGCCAGCGCCCGGCTCATAAATCCAGCTCGAAGGGTGTCTGGTAAGCCCGGTTCCGGCACCGCATCGGCCGTACGAGTCATGCGCTTCGGATATGACTCGGCGGGCGGCGGAATACACTCGATCCCGTGCCGAGCGGAAGGCGCAGAGCCCGCGTCGAGGACGTGCACGAGCTGGCCAAGGCCATGCCGCACGTCACCGTCGAGTACGGTCCGGCGGCCGGCAATCCCGTCTACCAGGTGGGCCGCAAGTCGTTCGTCTTCTTCCGCACCCCGCGCCCGGACGCCTTCGATCCCGAGACCGGCGAACGCTATCGGGACGTCATCGTCTTCTGGGTGCCCTCGGAATCGGACAAGCTGGCCCTGATCCAGGACCCGGATTCCCCCTTCTTCACCACCCCGCACTTCGACGGGCACCTGTCGGTCCTCGTGCGCGCCCCCCGCCTGCCCGAGCTCACCCTGGCCGAACTCACCGAGGTCGTGCAGGACGCATGGCTGTGCCGCGCCTCGGCCACCCGGGCCCGCCGCTGGCTCGCGGAGCATCCCACCTGAGGGACCGCCTATTCGGCGACCGCCGTGCGCCCGGTCCACTCGTACACCGGCAGCTTGCCTTCCGCCGTGATCTGATGCCGCTCAGTGGCTTTGAAGTGTTCGTACCCGCCGCGGAAGGGAATCTTGAGCTCCGCGGCCGACGCCGATATCGAAACGACCCGTTCGGTGAGCCCGCTGGGTCCTCCCTGGAGAAAACCTTTGCGATCGTTCATATTCCGATTATGGGACGCGATCCGGGCCGCCAACTACGGTTCGGCCAGAGCCGCACGTAGTCGTTCGACAACCACCCCGCGCGCGACGCGTCCCTCGGGTGCGGGCGTCAGCGGGTACACGTGCACCAGCCCGTCCCCCTCGTGGAAGTCGACCTCGACACCCGCCGCCCGCGCCTTCTCGGCCAGCAGCAGCCCGTCCGGATATCCGATATCGCGCGTCCCGTAGAACACGGTCAAGGGTCCGAGCCCGCGCATGTCGGCCGCGAGCGGGCTCACCCGCGGATCCGACAGCGGCAGCTTCCCCCGCCACAGCTCGATGAACACCCGCGTCCCCGCCTTGCCGAGCCACGGATCCGACGGCTGCACCGCATCCATCTCCGGATTGCTCAGCGACAGATCGAGCGCGGGCGAGATGAGTATCGTGCGCGGCACCGTCACCTGCTGCTCGTCCCGCAACACCACGGCGGTCGACAAGGCGATCTGCCCGCCCGCGGAATCCCCGCCGAGGCATACCGTCCCGTAGCGAGACCGGTTGGCCAGCACCAGATCCGCCATGCCCGCGATGACCTCTTCCGCGGTCCCGAACGGCACCAGCGGATAGATCGGCACCGTCACCGTCGTGCCCGCCCGCGCCGCGATCTCCGCGGCCAGCGCCCAATGCTGCGGGGCGATCTCATTGACCCAACCGCCGCCGTGCGCATAGATCAGATTGCCCTGCACCCGCCCCGTGCGCGGCACCACCGTGTACACCGGCCATCCCTGATCGCGGCTGACGGAGATCGCCACATCCGCGCGCAGCCGCCGCGGCGGCCCGTACGGTCGCGGCCGAAGCGTGCGCTCCCGCACATGCTTCCGCGCGTTCTCTGCGCTGATGAAGGCCCGATTGGCGCGGGCGAGCCGCAGATAACCGGGAACGATGCGGCTGACAAGGCTCGGCACGATCTCGACCCTACTGCCGGATTCCGGCCGCACGGAGCGAACCGATCAACGGTCGCGCAACTCCTCGGCCACGAACTCGGCGAAGTCGCGCGGCGGCCGGCCGGTGAGCCGCTCGACGGTATCGGTGACGCGGTCTTCCGCGCCGGCAGCGATCCCCTCGTCGAGCCCGGCGAGCAGGGCCGCGAAATCGGCGGGCAGTCCGTGCTCGATCCAGTGGGCGGTGAGTTCGGCAGCGCTGATGGGGCGGTGGACCACTGCTCGCCCGCTGCTTCCGGTAATGATCGCGGCCGCCTCCGCATAGCTGATCGCGCGCGGCCCGGTGAGGAGATGTTCGGTGTTGTGGGCGTTCTCATCGATCAGGGCGCGGACCGCGACCGCGGCGATATCGGCCGCATCGATGAAGGCGACCCTGCCGTCGCCGGTCGCGGTCACCAGCTCACCCCCGCGGACCCCCGCGGCGAGCGCGTGTTCGCCGGTGACGTTCTGCATGAACCAGGACGGTCGCAGCACCGCCCACTCGGGCACGAGTTCCCGCACCAGCCGATAGATCCCGCCCATTCCGCTGTCCGCCTCCGGCACCGCCGAGGATCCGAGTGCGACCACTCGCCGTACGCCGTGCCGCAGCGCCGCCCGCAGGAACGGCTCGACCAGCGGAACCGGATCGTGCACGCCGACCGGCGCGACCAGGTAGACGGCCGAAACCGAATGCAGCGCACGGTCGTAGCTGTCGCTGTCGAGCCAGTCGAACCGGACCCGGGACGGATCGGCGGCCGGCGACCGCGTCGCGAGCCGGATCGGGACCCCTTGCCACCGAAGTTGATTCGCGACCCGGCTGCCGGTCGTGCCGGACGAGCCGAGGACCAGCACCTCACGCATCGCGGCCTCCGGTGAACGCCGCCGTCAGCGCGTCCGCGCCGCCCATGATCCCGGCTGCCGCGAGCGGGCTCCAGTAATCGCGATAGTTCCGGATCGCGCCGTCGCGCGCGGTGATCACGGCGATGTACCGCATCCGGTACGGCCGCGCGGTGGCGACAACCAGGCCCGCCGCCGCGAATTCGAGGATGATCACCTCCGGATCGGCGGTCTCGTGTACCGCCTTTTCCGGAATCTCGCGGACATCCAGAATGTTCGGGTAGTCCCGCAGATAGTCGGCGATGGCGGCCCGGCCCCGGATCCGCTCCGGATAGCCGGCCGCCGCGAATGGAAACTCCAGTTCGCCGTCCTCGGCCCACAGTCCGGCGAAACCTGCCATGTCCTTCTCGAGTAGCAGTGTCAGAGCGTGGTCGACCAGTTCGCGAGGGTTCAACGGAAGTCCTCCTGCAATCGGACGAGACGGTCCCGTCCCGACGCAAGATTAGACGGGACGATACCGTCTCGTCCACTCGCTATACTCGCCGCATGACACGACGCGCACCCACCGGAGCCGCCGTCCTCCAGCCCGAGGTCACCAGGTCCATTACCGAAGCCGTCCTCGACGAGCTGGCCGAGCAGGGCTACGCGCGCCTGTCCATGGAGGCCGTCGCCAAGCGCGCGGGCGTCGGCAAGAGCGCGCTGTACCGCCGGTGGCCCGCCAAACAGGACATGGTCATCGCCGTCATCTCCGAATTCAGCCTGGATCACGCCGTCATCGCCGATACCGGCTCACTGCGCGAAGACCTCCGCGAGGCCCTCGCCGGTCTCGTGGATTGGCTTACCCACCCGCGCTTTTCGCGCATCCTGCCCGATCTGACCGCCGAGGCCGTCCGCAATCCGGTCCTGCGCGCCGCCGTCGAATCCGCCATCGGCAACCCGCGGCGGGCACTCGGGGCCGAACTGCTGCGGCGCGCCGTCGACCGCGGCGAACTCGCCCCCGACGTCGATATCGAACTGGCGCTGGACCTGCTGGCCGCGCCCCTCTACTGGCGGCTGTCGGTGCGCGGCGCCGCGCTCGAGCCCGGATACCTCGACGCCCTCACCGAAACCCTGCTCAGAGCCCTCCCGCCGCCGCCGGCGCCTCGATCCCGGTGAGCTGATGGCGCATGCGGTCGCGCTTGGTGCGCAGGTAGCGGACATTGTGCTCGGTGGGCTTGGTCTGCAACGGGATTCGTGAGACCACACCGATGCCGTGGGCTTCCAGACCGGCTTGCTTGGCCGGATTGTTGCTGAGCAGCCGGACCGAGGTGACGCCGAGGTCCGCGAGGATCTGGGCGGCGGCGGTATAGCTGCGGGCGTCGATGGGCAGGCCGAGTCTGACATTGGCGTCCACGGTGTCGGCGCCGTCGTCCTGAAGTTCGTAGGCGCGCAGCTTGTTCAACAGGCCGATGCCGCGGCCCTCCTGCCCCCGGAGGTAGACGATGACGCCATTCCCTTCCGCGGCAACGGCTTCCATGGCTACGTCGAGCTGCTCGCCGCAGTCGCAGCGCAGGGAACCGAAGGCGTCGCCGGTGAGGCATTCGGAGTGGACGCGGGCCAGGACGTCGGTACCGGCGGGGTCGCCGTAAACCAGGGCCAGATGCTCCGCACCGGAGTGCTCGTCGGCGTAGCCGAGGACGCGGAAGTCCCCGAATCGCGTGGGCAGCCGGGTCTCGACCACGCGGGAGATGCCGTGCTCCAAGGACTTCCGATACTCGATCAGGTCGGCGATGGAGACGATGGGCAGGTCGTGCTCGCGGGCCATGATCAGAAGTTCGGGGAGCCGAGCCATGGAGCCGTCCTCGTTGACGACCTCGGCGATGACCGCGGCGGGCCGCAATCCGGCCAGGCGGGCCAGATCGACCGACGCCTCGGTGTGACCGTCACGGCCCAGCACACCACGCGGATGCGCGCGAAGCGGGAAGACGTGACCGGGCCGCGAGAGCTGGTCCGGAGTGGTCCGCGGATCGGCCAGCAGGCGCATGGTGTGCGCCCGATCGGCGGCCGAAATACCGGTGCTCACACCGGAAATCGCATCCACCGACACGGTGTAGGCGGTGCCCTTCGGATCCTGATTGACCGCGGTCATCGGCGGCAGCAACAGCCGATCGAGATCCTCACCGGCCATCGGCACACAGACCACACCGCTGGTATGGCGAACCATGAACGCGATGTTCTCCCGCGTCGCCTTCTCGGCCGCGAGCACCAGATCGCCTTCGTTCTCGCGATTCTCATCATCCACCACGAGCACCATCCCGCCGCCCGCGATCGCGGCCACCGCGGTTGCGATCGAGTCGAGTTCACCGGTCATCATCGACCACCTCCTATTTCTAATCGAAATATGAAAGGCGCGGAACAACGAGGTGGGGTCCCGCTCACCGGGCGGGCCGCACGGGATGCGGCCACGTCCCGCATCCGGCACGATGGCCCGGGTGTATGAGACGTATGGCGCTGTGGCGCAGTTGCTGGTTGACGTGGACATGCTCACGGAGGAACAAGCGGGGGAACGACTGCGAGCGCTCACCTGGCTCGACGATGACGAGCCGGAGGAGATGACACCCGAGGACCTCGTCGAGGCGCTCGAGGAACTGGGGGTAGCCGTCATTACGAACTACGACGCCGGCGATAGCCTCGACGAGGGTTATGCGGGCTTCTTCGAGAAGATCGCACGCTGGTTCCCGGGCACGGTCGAGATCAGCGATGTCCGGGTGATCGATGACGAACTGCATTGGGTGTGGAACGGTCAGCCGAACTCCTGGCACACCGAGCACATGTCCGATCGTGTTCTGAACACCTTGACGATGTTCGAGATAATCACCAGCTTGCCGGTGGACGGCGATCGAGAGATTCACCAGGTGGGGTGGCCCGACCACGACCCGGCCACGGACGACGCGGTGTACGTGCTCGCGACGCCCGCTCAGGCGCTGGCGCTCGGCGAGGCGTTGGGATTGACTCTCGAAAGCCTCTGGGTGGAATAGCGGTTCGGAGACGACTTCGCACCCGTTCGCGCGGACAGGGCAGGAGGCGAACGGGTGCGAAGCGCCGGGCTCAGAGCCCGTTATTCAGGAAATCGATGACGGAGCGTTCGAAAGCGGCCTTGCGTTCCACCTGGACCCAGTGGCCGCAGCGGGAGAAGATGCGCAGGTCCGCGTTCGGGAGTTGGCGGGCCGGGAAGAGGGAACCCTCGACCGGGGTGACGCGGTCGTCGCGGCCCCACAGCATGAGGACTTCGTGCTGCAAACCCTTCAGACGAGCCCAAAGGGGTAGGGGCTCGGCCATTTTCGGGTTGTAGAAGGTGGCGTAGGCGTCGCGGAGGGCGGCTTGGGCGCGGGGGTCGGCCGCGGCTTTCAGGCGGTTGGCGATGAGGTCTTCGGTGAGGGTGGCCTCGTTGAAGACCATGGCGCGCAGGAAGCCCATGGCGCGGTCGTCGGTGGGGTTCATGGTGTATTCCATGAGGCGGCGGATGCCTTCGGAGGGTTCGGGTCCGAGGACGTTGACGCCGACGCCGCCGGGAGCCATGAGGACGAGGCGGTCCACGCGGCCGGGGTGGTCGAGGGCGGTCATGGTGGCCACGCCGCCGCCCATGGAATTGCCGAGCAGGTGGGCTTTTTCGATGCCCAGCTCGTCGAGCAGGCCCAGCACCGCGTCGGTGGCGATGCGAAGGTAGTTGCGCTCGTAGACTTCCGGGCGGCCGCTCGCGCCGAAACCGGGCTGATCCAGGATCAGGCAGCGGAAGTGGCGGGCCAGCACGGGCAGGTTCGCGCCGAAGTTGGCCCAGCCGGAGACGCCCGCGCCGGAGCCGTGCAGCAGCACCAGCGGGGCGCCCGAACCCGCCTCGTGGTAGCGGAGTTTGTGGCCGTCGACGGTGACCCAGCGGGTGGTGTTCTCGACGGTGAGGGTCATCAGAGCATCCGATCGGTGACTTCGAGACCCATGGCGCCCTTGCCGAACATGGCCAGGGCGCGCTCGACGTCATTGATGGCGTGCACGCTGCCGGCATGCGCGTCGCGCCAATGCCTTTCGATCGGGTTCGGGCGGCGGATGGAATGCCCGCCGGAGTTCTTGAACAGCAGGTCGATGGCCTCCAGGGCGCGTTCGGTGCCGCGCACCTGATCGCGGCGGGTGCGCAGCCGCAGGTCGAACGGGATCTCCTCGCCCGCTTCGGCATAACGGAGCTGTTCGGCGGTATTGCGTTCCATCTGCAGGATGGCGGCGTCGATCTCGCTGGCGGCACGGGCGATTCGCACGTGGGCGAAGGGATCCTCGGAGACCTTCTGGCCGCCGTAGGACAGCCGCACCCGCTCCCGCTGCTTGGCGATATGCGCTTCGTAGGCGCCTTCGGCCGCGCCGATGATGGGCGCGGTAATGGTGTTGGAGAAGACGCTGCCGAACGAAATCTTGTACAGCGGAGCGGTGTTCACCGTCTGGCCGGGGCCCACCAGGTTGGCCTGATCCGCGGCGCTGTAGGCGCGGTAGCCGGGGACGAACGCCTTGTCGATGACGATGTCGTTGGAACCGGTGCCGGACAACCCCGACACGTTCCACACGTCCTCGATGCGATAGTCGGTGCGCGGCACCAGGACCGTGTAGTAGTCCATGCCCTGCTCCGAGGGCACCAGCGCGCCCAGGAACACCCACTGCGCGTGATCGCAGCCGGAGGAGAAGCTCCAGCGCCCGGAGATCTCGTAGCCGCCCTCGACGGCGGTCAGCTTGCCGGTCGGCGCGTACGAGGACGACACCAGCGTGTCCGGGTTCTCGCCCCACACGTCCTGCTGCGCGCGGTCGTCGAACAGCGCCAGCTGCCACGGATGCGCACCCAGCACCGAGGCCACCCACGCCGTGGACGGGCATGCCGTGGCGATGGCGCGGACCACCGCGTAGAAGTCCACCGGCGACTCCTCGGCGCCGCTGTACCGCGCGGGCTGCAGCATCCGGAACACCCCGGCCTCGGTCAGCTCGGCAATGCTGGCGTCGGGCACCCGCCGCTGCTCCTCGGCCGCCACCGCCCGTTCCCGGATCGCGGGCAGCAGATCCCGAACCCGATCGAGCACCTTGTTCGTCATGCGGGTGTGTCCTCCTGACAACTCTCGTAACTCTCAGGGGCAAGCCCCTGAAACCCCAGACCGGGGACTTCCCGACCTCAGGGGCAAGCCCCTGAAACCCCAGACCGGGGAATTCCGGACCTCAGAGGCAACCGCTGAACCCCAGACCGGAGATTTCCGGGTCTCGGGGGTAAGCCCTTGAACCCCTTGATCTCGACGGTATGGCTCGTGAGTGGACCTGCTCCGGAAAAGTCCCGGTCAACGGAATCCGGGGTCTCGGCAGGGCGGGCGTGTTTGTCGGTGGGGGCTGGCATAGTCCGGACATGGGACATGAGAAAGCGCTGCGGCCGGAGGATTTGAGTCGGTTCGTGGTGGATCGGCTGAATGCGGCGGATGTCGACGGGCTGGTGGCGCTGTACGAGGCGGACGCGGTGCTGGCGTTGCCCGGTGGGCGGGTGGCTACCGGGAGTGCGGAGATTCGGGACGCTTATGCGGATCTCGTCGCGGACAAGCCAACATTCCTACCCGGCCATGTGCTGCCCACTGTTCGCAACGGCGATCTGGCCATGACCGCGACGCGGCTGGCCGACGGCGGGGTCACCGTGGAGGTGGCCCGCCGGCAGCCGGACGGCAGCTGGCTGTGGGTGATCGATCAGCCCGGTCTGCTGGGCTGAGTACGAAAAACGGTGCCGCACACCGATAGCGGTCAGTAGGTGCGGGCGGCGGCGGTGCCCGCGCGGCGGCCGAAGAAGGTGGCGTCGCCGAGGGACGTTCCGGAGATGTAGCCGAAGCCGTGCAGGCCGTTGGCGGCTCGGCCCGCGGCGTACAGGCCCGGGATCGGGTTGCCGTCGAGGTCGAGGACACGGCTGTCCAGGTCGGTGTGCAGGCCGCCGAGGGTGAAGACGGACGCCCCGGTGCCGCGGCGGTCACCGGATTCGGCGGGCGGGCGCACACCGGCTTTGACGTCGATGGCGGCCAGCGGCGGGGTGAGCGGTCGCAGCCAGCGGGCGGCCTTGCGGTGGTCGGGATCCGCACCGCGGGCGGCGAATTCGTTGTAGCGGCCGATGGTTTCGGCCAGGGATCCGGCGGGGAGGCCGGTCAGTTCCTCGAGCTCCGCCGGGGTTTCGGCGACGTGAGTGGGGCGCACACCCCAGCGCTGGGGTTCGGGAACGTCCTCGAAGCCTTCCTCGTCCACGATCACCCAGACGGCGGAGTCGTTTCCGGCCCAGCTGCCGCCCATGTTCTGGCGGTAGAGCGCGGACTGGCCGATGCGGCCGGGATAGGTGTCCTCGTTGATGAACCTGCGCCCCTGGGCATTCACGACCATGCCGCGGGCGGCCAGCCCGGGGATGAGGGACATCCCCACCTGCCCCGAGGACATGTGCCGAACGGCCGCGCCCAGCGCCTGCGCCATGCGAATGCCGCTGCCGTCGTCGGTGCCCGCGCTGACTTTGGTGTGGCCGAGCAGTTCCGGGGCGTGCGCGAGGAGCATGTCGTCGTTGTCGACGAAGCCGCCGGTGGTGAGCACCACCCCGCGCAGGGCCCGGATGGCGAGTTCCTTGCCGTACCGCCGGGCGACCGCTCCGGCGACCGTCCCGTCCTCGGCGACGATCAGATTCGTGACCTGGGTATCGAACAGTGTTGTGGCGCCGGCGGATTCGGCCGCCGCCGCCAGGCATTCCATGAGCAGCCTGCCGCCGAAGTCATTGGCGGTCGGCCGATGCCCGCGCGGCGCGGGCACCGCCACTTCGGTGAAGGGCCAACTGTTCTCGCCCAGCCACATGAGCCCGTCATCGGTCGGCGGCACCCAGGTCGGCGCATCCCACATGGTCGGCTTGAACGGCACCCCCCGGTCCACCAGCCACTGGAAATGCTCCACGCTCCCCGCGCAGTACTCGTCGACCTTGGCCGCATCGGCCCCCGCACCCATGGCCGCTTTCAAGAAGGCCGCCATCTCCTCGGGCGTGTCCTCGAACCCGCACGCCACCTGCAGCGGCGTCCCGCCCCCGAGATAGATCTCCCCGCCCGACATGGCCGACGCGCCCCCGCCCCCACCCGCGCGATCCACCACCAGCACCCGCGCCCCCGCCAGCGCCGCCTCGTACGCGGCGCAGGCGCCCGCGGCCCCGTAGCCGACGACCAGCACATCGGTCTCGATGTCGTACCGGCCCACTTCGCCCGCCGCCCGCGGCGTGACGGAATTCCGCACTGTCATGTCCTCGACGGTGCCCTCCGCACCCGCCCGGCCCTAGCGTCCCATCTTGCTCAACGATTCTCGGATCCCGATGACCGGGACTGTCCGCCTTTGCCCGGCTGACCAGTGGGGATGGTGTGTGAACGGCGTCACGTCGGTTGGGGGCGCCTCACGAGGAGGAGAGTCAATGCGGATTCTGGTCACCGGGGTCACCGAGCCGAGCGGCCGGGCCGTGGCACGGATGCTGCTGGCGGCGGGTCACGAGGTCACCGGCCTGGACCGGCAGCGGCATCGATATGTCGACCCGCGGGTCCAGGTGACCGTCGGCGACCTGTCCGATGCCCAGACCTGCGCGCGAGCCGTGACCGGCGCGGATGCCGTGGTGCATCTGGCGGGCCGCGCGGTCGCGGCCATTGCCACCGCGGCCCGGGAAGCCGGTGCGCGCCTGGTGGTTTCCGTTGCCGCCGGATCGGATTCGGCCGTGGAGAGCGCCGCCACCGGCAGCGGCGCGGACGTCCTCATTGTGCGAACCCCGCTGGTGACCGGCCGTCGCATCGACCAAAGCAGCTGGCGCACTCTGGAATCCCTTGTGGGCGGGCGCGGTGACAACGGCTCACAGGTACTGCACTACGACGACCTCGAGCGCTTCTTGGTGCTGGCCGCGATCTCACAGCGCAGCGGTACGGTCGGCCTGGCCGCCCCCGGTGAGGTGTCCGGTGACGAGGTGCGCCGCATCTTCAAGGACGCGGGCGTCAAATACGCTGCGTGGCTGCCGCGTTCGACCGCGCGGCCCGCGCGCGTCGATGCCGCCGCCGCCCGCGAGGAGTGGGGTTTCCGCTATGGCTGGACCGCCCGCGAAGTGGTCGCCGATGTGGCGCGCGGCCTGCCCGGCCGCAAGGCCAACGGCTCCGGCTTCCGCGACCGCACCGGCGCCATCCCCCTGCCCTCGCACGTGGTCCCGCAGAACGCACCCACCTCCGATGGCTACCAGCTGAAATCCGGTGCGCCGGAGGGCCTTCAGGGCGAGTTCGACGATCTGGTCGACGACCGCATCCCCGTCTTCACCGCCACCAACACCTCCGAGGCGCTGCCCGGCCCGCTCACCCCGCTGACCATCGATCTGCAAGCAGGCGCGATCCGCCTGGGCAACGAAGCCATGGGCCGCATGATCGCCATTGAGGGAATCGCCTTGGAACACTGGGTTTCCCGCGTCACCGGCGTACTCGGCCACCACATGTACATCAACCCGTCCATCGGCGTGTTCTCCGCGCAGAACATGCCCGGCTGGGACGAGGAGAGCGTGCGCCGCGACGTCTACGGCGCCATCGGCGATGTCGAACTGCACCCCAAGGGCCGCCCGCCCATGCCGACCGGACTCGCCGGGCGGCTGGGCACCTTCAAGGCCATGGGCCGCGTCGCCCGCACCGCCATGAGCTACAGCAGGACCGCCGAACTGATCAACGCCGCCTCTCACGCGGAAGCGCTGACCCGCGAACAGATCTCCGACCTCACCGACGAACAGCTGCACGCCCGCGCCCTGCTCTGGCGCGACCGCCTGAACCAGGCCTGGCAAGCGGCCTCCATCGGCGTCATGATGACCGGCGCGGCCTCCGCGGCGCACAAAGGCGAAGTCAAGATCGACCTGAATCGCCTGGAGTCGGCCAAGACCATGCTGGCCGTGGAACGCCTGGCAGCCCTGTGCCGCAAGGACGCCGGCCTCCAGGAGGTCGCCAAGAGCGGCGATGTGGCGGCCGCCCGGGAGAAGTCACCGGAGTTCGCCAGGGCCCTCGACGAGGAACTCGCCAAGGTCGGCCACCGCGGCCCCGGCGAATGCGAACTCAGCAACGCCACCTTCGGCGACCGCCCCGAACTCCTGGTGACCGCCGCCGGCCGCGCCGCGGAAATGCCCGCCCCCCAACGCGATCCGGTCCCCGAGCCGACGAGCCGCACCGCCAGGATGGCCGTCGGCGCCACCGTCTACCGCGAGCGCGCCCGCGACGCGGTCGTGCGCATCACCAACTGCCTGCGCCTGGCCACCCGGGAGCGCGCCGCGCGCCTGGTGAAAGCCGGCAAGCTCACCCAGATCGAGGACTTCGCCTTCCTGAACCTGGACGAAATCCTCTGGGCCCCCGCCGATCTGAAAGACCGCGTGACCCGCCGCCGCGCCGAGCGCACCAAATACCAATCCATCCGCATGCCCGACGTCATCAACGGCACCTGGGAACCGGAGGAAATCTCCGGCGCGCTACCGGTCGGCGGCACCCTCTCCGGCCTAGGCGTCAGCCCAGGCGTGGTCGAAGGCACCGTCAAACGCATCCTGTCCCTCGACGACGACATCGAACCCGGCGACATTCTCGTAGCCGCCGTCACCGACACCGGCCACACCGCCATGTTCGGCTACGCCGGCGCAGTGGTCACCGACATCGGCGGCGCCGCCTCCCACGCCGCCATCGTCGCCCGCGAATTCGGCGTCCCCTGCGTAGTGGACACCAAATCCGCCAGCACCAGCCTCACCGACGGCCAACGCGTCCGCGTAGACGGCGCAGCCGGCACCATCACCCTGCTGGCCGACGCCGAGTAGTCCACCCCCAGTCCCCCCAGTCATCCCCCTCAGTCGTCACCCCATCAGCCATCCACCCCCAGTCGTCCGCCCCACGGCCATCCGCTCGACAGTCATCCGCCTGACTGTCATCCGCCTGACTGTCATCCGCCCCACGGCCATCCGCCTGACTGTCATCCGCCCGACAGTCTTCGGGGTCAAGGGGCGGAGCCCCTTGTGGGGGTGCGGG
>NZ_JBHXVO010000017.1:0-56214 GCF_042672265.1 Nocardia sp. NPDC127526
TTTTCCTGTGGAACCCGCCACCCCCGAATTTATCAGCACCGGACCCCTTTGTGCCGCACCCGCTAAACAACCACGGCCGCCCGCATCGAATGATGCGGGCGGCCTTCGTTGTTCGGCTTGTGCCAGGGGTTATCGCGCGAAGAGCAGGGCGCGCTTGACTTCCTGGATGGCCTTGGTGACCTCGATGCCGCGGGGGCAGGCGTCGGTGCAGTTGAAGGTGGTGCGGCAGCGCCAGACTCCCTCGACGTCGTTGAGGATGTCGAGGCGTTCGCGGGCGGCTTCGTCGCGGCTGTCGAAGATGAAGCGGTGGGCGTTCACGATCGCGGCCGGGCCGAAGTAGCTGCCGTCGCTCCAGTACACGGGGCAGGAGGTGGTGCAGCAGGCGCACAGGATGCACTTGGTGGTGTCGTCGAAGCGGGCGCGGTCGTGCTGGGACTGGATGCGCTCGCGGGTCGGCTCGTTGCCCGTGGTGATGAGGTAGGGCTTGACGGCCTTGAAGGCGTCGAAGAACGGCTCCATGTTCACCACGAGGTCCTTCTCCACGGGGAGGCCGCGGATGGGCTCGACGGTGACGGTGATGTCCTTGCCGTTCTTGGGCAGCATGTCCTTCATGAGGAGCTTGCAGGCCAGCCGGTTGACGCCGTTGATGCGCATGGCATCCGAACCGCAGACGCCGTGGGCGCAGGAACGCCGGAAGGTGAGCGTGCCGTCCAGGTAGGACTTGATGTAGATGAGCACGTTCAGGAAGCGGTCGGTGGGGAGCACCGGGACCTTGAACTCGTCCCAGTGATTGCCCTGGCCGTCCTCCGGATTGAACCGGGCGATCTTGACGGTGATGATCGTCGAGCCGTCCGGCACCGGCGCCGGCGCCTGGGCAGCACCCTTCTCGAGTGTGGCAGTCATCAGTACTTACGCTCCATCGGCTCGTAACGGGTCTGCACGACCGGCTTGTAGTCCAAGCGGATCTCGGAGATGAGCTCCGGGCTCTGCTTGTACGCCATGGTGTGGCGCATGAAGTTGACGTCGTCGCGGTCCGGGTAGTCCTCGCGGGCGTGGCCGCCGCGCGATTCCTTGCGGTTCAGCGCACCCGCCACGGTGACCTCGGCCAGCTCCAGCAGGAAGCCCAGCTCGACGGCCTCGAGCAGATCGCTGTTGTAGCGACGGCCCTTGTCCTGCACGGTGATCCGGGTGTAGCGCTCCTTGAGCGCGTGGATGATGGTCAGCATCTCCTTGAGGCTGTCCTCGGTCCGGTACACACCGGCCTTGTCATCCATGGCGTTCTGCAGCTCGGTGCGGATGTCGGCGACGCGCTCGTTGCCGTGATCGGACAGGATCAGCGCCAGCCAGTCCTGCACCATCTGCGCCGGGTTCTCCGGCATCTCCACGAACTCCGCGCGCTGCGCGTACTCGGCGGCGGCAATGCCGGCGCGGCGGCCGAACACATTGATGTCCAGCAGCGAGTTGGTGCCCAGCCGGTTCGCGCCGTGCACGGACACGCACGCGCACTCGCCCGCGGCGTACAGGCCGGGAACGATATCGGTGTTGTTGCGCAGCACCTCGCCGCGGATGCGGGTCGGGATGCCGCCCATCACGTAGTGGCAGGTCGGCATGACCGGCACCGGCTCCTTCACCGGGTCCACGCCCAGGTAGGTGCGGGAGAACTCGGTGATGTCGGGCAGCTTCTCCTCCAGGACGTCCTCGCCGAGGTGGGTCACATCGATGAGCACGTAATCCTTGTTCGGACCCGCGCCGCGGCCCTCGCGGACCTCCTGGACCATGGAGCGCGCCACGATGTCACGCGGCGCCAGGTCCTTGATGGTCGGCGCGTAGCGCTCCATGAAGCGCTCACCGGAGGCATTACGCAGAATGCCGCCCTCGCCGCGCACGGCCTCGGAGATCAGAATGCCCAGGCCCGCGAGACCTGTCGGATGGAACTGGTGGAACTCCATGTCCTCGAGGGGAAGTCCCTTGCGGAACACGATCGCCATGCCGTCACCGGTCAGCGTGTGCGCGTTCGAGGTGGTCTTGTACATACGACCCGAACCACCGGTCGCGAAGATGATCGACTTCGCGTGGAACACGTGCAGATCGCCGGTGGCCAGCTCATAGGCCACCACGCCGGTCGCGACCGGGCCGCGCTCGGTGTCGGTGAGAATCAGGTCCAGCACGTAGAACTCGTTGTAGAACTCCACGTCGTGCTTGACGCAGTTCTGGTACAGCGTCTGCAGGATCATGTGGCCGGTGCGGTCGGCCGCGTAGCAGGCGCGACGGACCGGGGCCTTGCCGTGGTCACGGGTGTGACCGCCGAAGCGCCGCTGGTCGATCTTGCCTTCCGGGGTCCGGTTGAACGGCAGACCCATCTTCTCCAGGTCGAGCACGGCGTCGATGGCCTCCTTGGCCATGATCTCCGCGGCGTCCTGATCGACGATGTAGTCACCACCCTTGACGGTGTCGAAGGTGTGCCACTCCCAGTTGTCCTCTTCCACGTTCGCCAGCGCGGCGCACATGCCGCCCTGCGCCGCGCCGGTGTGGCTGCGGGTCGGGTAGAGCTTGGTCAGCACCGCCGTGCGGACCCGGGGACCGGCCTCGATCGCGGCGCGCATACCCGCACCACCGGCACCGACGATGACGACGTCGTAGCGGTGCTCCTGAATCGGTCGAGATTCGCTCATCGAGTTGGCCGTTCCTAACTGATGTTGGGGTCGAAGGTGAAGATGACGTAGGTGCCGGTCACGCAGACCAGGATCATCGAGATCACCAGCAGGGTCTTCAGCCAGAAGCGGGTGGAGTCCTTGCGGGCGTAGTCGTCGATGACCGTGCGCAGGCCGTTGCCGCCGTGCAGCTGGGCCAGCCACAGCATGGACAGGTCCCAGATCTGCCAGAACGGGGAGGCCCAGCGGCCCGCGACGAACGCGAAGTTCAGGCGCTGCACGCCGCCGTCGATCATCAGCATGATGAACATGTGGCCGATGACCAGGAACACCAGCAGGATTCCGGAGAAGCGCATGAACAGCCACGCGTACTTCTCGAAGTTGTTGCCGGAGCTGCGGCGGGGCGCGCGGGGGGCGTCGAGGCTGGCGGGGCGGTCGTAGGACGTGCCCAGGATGGGTGCGGTCATGGTGTCAGTGCTCCGTCAGCAGGTAGAAGAACTGGCGGCCGACGCCGGCGCCGGCGATGAGGATCCAGAGCGCGAGCACGATCCACAGCATCTGGCGCTGGTAGCGCGGGCCCTTCTCCCAGAAGTCGACCAGGATGACCCGGATGCCGTTGAACGCGTGGAACAGCACGCAGACCACGAGGGCCATCTCCATCAAGGCGACCAGCGGCGTCTTGTAGGTATCGATGGTCCGGTCGTAGGTGTCCGGGCTGACACGCACCAACGCGGTATCCAGAACGTGGACGAACAAGAAGAAGAAGATCGTCACGCCGGTGATGCGGTGCAGGGCCCAGGACCACATGCCCGGGTCGCCACGGTAAAGAGTCCGCTTCGGCTTGGCCGGAGCTTCTAGCGTGGTCATAGAGTGCGGTGCCTCCAACGTCGTCGATGGACCCGGTCAGATCCGGCGCGGAGCCTAAGGACTGTCGATAACACCAGCTCACAGCCGGAATCACAGTCCGGTGGCAGTGCTGCAGGCCCGTTGTCGGGAACCTGAACCGATCTGTCGTGAACTCTAATCCTCGGGTGTTGGGGGAACTAATTCGGCGTGCCGCTCGTTGGCCCGTTTTGTTGTGAGTTAGGTTTGCCTTTCCTGATTTTCGAAGGGGTGCGGAAGCGCTTTCGTGTGGGTACGGTCACGCTCATGACAGGATGGTCCGATATGCCGGAAATTGCCTGGGAAACCTTGCGCGACAAGGCTTTTGAAGCCATGAAAAGCGCGTACGCGCCCTACTCCCGATTCCCCGTCGGGGCCGCGGCTCTCACCTCGGACGGGCGAATTGTGAGCGGCTGCAATGTGGAAAATATCTCATACGGTTTGGGCCTGTGTGCCGAATGCGTACTGGTGGGTAACTTGATTTCCGCGGGCGGGGGGCGGTTGCGGGCGGTATCGGTGTGCGACTCGCGCGGCGAAACCCTGATGCCCTGCGGACGCTGCCGGCAGATCCTGTTCGAGCACGGCGGCAATGACGTCCTGATCGATCATCCCCGCGGTCCGGTCCCGCTGAGCACGCTGCTCCCCGATGCCTTCGGGCCCGACGATCTCGCCGCCGGACAGCAGTAGCCCCCAGTAGCCCGCGAATTCCGCGCACTCGTGCCAGGGTTGAGGGCGTGAGTGTGCACTCGGCTGTAGACGTGATCCGGGCCAAACGCGACGGGGGAGAGCTGACCGACGCGCAGATCGATTGGGTGGTCGACGCGTTCACCCGCGGGCAGGTGGCCGACGAGCAGATGTCGGCGCTGGCCATGGCCATCGTGTGGCGCGGCATGACGCGCCGCGAGACCGCGCGCTGGACCGCCGCCATGATCAACTCCGGGAAGCGCCTGGACTTCTCGGACCTGCCGCGGCCCACGGTCGACAAGCATTCCACGGGCGGCGTGGGCGACAAGATCACCTTGCCGCTGTCGCCGCTGGTCGCGGCCTGCGGAGCGTCGGTGCCGCAGCTGTCCGGGCGCGGGCTGGGCCACACCGGCGGCACGCTCGACAAGCTGGAGTCGATTCCGGGCTGGCAGGCCGACATTCCGGTGGAGCGAATGCGGGAGATCCTCGCCGATCCCGCCATCGGCGCGGTGATCTGCGCGGCCGGAGCCGACCTCGCGCCCGCCGACAAGCGGCTCTACGCGCTGCGCGATGTGACCGGGACGGTGGAATCCATACCCCTCATCGCCAGCTCCATCATGAGCAAGAAGATCGCCGAGGGGACCGGTGCGCTGGTGCTGGACGTGAAGGTCGGGCGCGGGGCGTTCCTCAAAGAACTGGAACAGGCGCGTGAATTGGCCGCCGCCATGGTCGAACTCGGCACCGATGCCGGGGTGCGCACGGTGGCGCTGCTCACAGCCATGGACACCCCGCTCGGCAATACCGCGGGCAATGCGCTCGAAGTCGCCGAATCCCTCGAGGTGCTGGCCGGTGGCGGTCCGGCCGATATCGTCGAGCTGACCGTGACGCTGGCGCGGGAAATGCTGGCCCAGGCCGGAATCGACGGCATCGATCCCGCGGATGCCCTGGCGGACGGTCGGGCAATGGACCATTGGCGCGCGATGATCGCCGCGCAGGGCGGCGATCCCGATGCGCCGCTGCCGGTCGCCCACCACACCGAAACCCTCGAGGCGCCCGCGACCGGGACGCTCACCCGCCTCGACGCCCTCGATGTCGGGCTGGCCGCGTGGCGGCTCGGCGCGGGCCGCGCGCGGCAGGGTGATCCGGTGCAAGCCGGCGCGGGCATCCGAATCCACGCCAAGCCAGGCGATTCCGTCAAGGCGGGGGAGCCGCTGCTGACGCTGCACACCGATACCCCCGAGGCCTTCCCCGCCGCCTTCGAGGCACTGCGGAACGCTTTCGACATCGTGGACCCCGCCGCCGTGGACCCGAGGTCGAGCTCGCACCCGTCGCCGGTGTTCGCTCGCATGCCCCTGCTCCTCGATCGCATCACGGCGTCTTGACCTCCCGCCGCGAATAGCCGGTGACGCCCGCACGACCGTCAGCTACGTGCGGGCAACGAATTGCCGAAATACGTAGGGACAAAGATCAACTGTGGTGCCGCGGAACGCGAATGCGGCTACCGTTTCTACATGACTGGACCGACGCCCCTCACACTCGCTTCGATCCGCCAGGCTCCGAAGGCGGTCCTGCACGATCACCTCGACGGCGGGCTGCGCCCGGCCACCGTCCTGGAGTTGGCCCGCGACTGCGGATACGACCAGCTACCGGCCGACAATGCCGAAGCCCTGGGCGCCTGGTTCCGCGACGCGGCCGACAGCGGCTCGCTCGAGCTGTACCTGGAAACCTTCGCGCACACCGTCGCCGTCATGCAGACGCCCGAAGGCTTGCGCCGGGTCGCCCGCGAATGCGCCGAGGACCTGGCCGCCGACGGCGTCGTGTACGCCGAGGTGCGGTTCGCGCCCGAACAGCACCTGGAGGCGGGTCTCACCCTCGACGAGGTCGTGGAGCACACCCTCGCCGGCTTCCGCGAGGGCGAGGCCCTGGCCGCCGCCGCGGGGACGCCCATTCGAATGGTCTGCCTGCTCACCGCCATGCGGCACGCGGCCCGCTCGCTCGAGATCGCCGAACTCACCGTCCGCTGGCGCGACCGCGGCGTCGGCGGCTTCGATATCGCGGGCGCGGAGGCGGGCTACCCTCCCACCCGCCACCTCGATGCCTTCGAATACATGCGGGCGAACAGCGCACACTTCACGATCCACGCGGGTGAGGCCTTCGGGCTGCCCTCGATTCACGAGGCCCTCGCCTTCTGCGGCTGCGACCGCCTCGGGCACGGCGTCCGCATCACCGACGACATCACCGACGCGCCCGGCGGTCCGCGGCTCGGCCTGGTCGCGAATTACGTGCGCGACAAGCGAATTCCGCTCGAGCTGTGTCCGTCCTCCAATGTGCAGACCGGCGCGGTGCCCTCACTCGACAAGCACCCCTTCGATCTGCTGGCCCGGCTGCGCTTCCGCGTGACCGTCAATACCGATAACCGCCTCATGAGCGACACCTCCATGAGCAAGGAGATGTTCAAGCTCTCCGAGACCTTCGGCTACGGCTGGAGCGATCTGGAGCGCTTCACCATCAATGCCATGAAGTCCGCCTTCATCCCCTTCCCGGACCGGCTCCGCCTGATCGACGAGGTCATCAAGCCCGGCTACGCCGTGCTCATCGGCTGATCGATGCGCCATTTCTGGCGGGAAGAGCGAGTCGTTACCGTAGCGAAGTATGACGAGCTTGCAGATTCCCGCCAGATTCAATGGACCGCCCGGAACCGGGAACGGCGGCTATGTGGCGGGGCTGCTGGCCGAACAGCGGGACGAGCCCGTGGTGAAGGTGATCCTGCGGGGGCCGCCGCCGTTGGACGTGCCGTTGCGAGTGCGCGACGGAGGGCTCTACGACGGGGACGCTCTGGTGGTGGATTCCGTTGCGGGGCAGTTCGATACGGATGCGCCGGCGGCCGTTTCGTATGCCGCCGCGGCCGCCGCGCGCAGTGAGTATCAAGGCAATGAGCTGTTCGGTCAGTGCTTCGTGTGCGGTACGCGGCGCGACGACGGGCTGGGGATCGAGGCCGGGGCCGTGGGCGACGGAATGGTGGCGGCGCCGTGGACGCCCGATGGGACGGTGCCGATCGGGGCGCCGCTGCTGTGGGCCGCGATGGACTGTCCGGGCGGGTGGTCCCTGCCCGAAATGTTCGAGCGACCGGCGGTTCTCGGCTCCATGACGGGATCCGTGCTGGATCTGCCGGCGCTCGGCGAGCAGTGCGTCGTGGTCGGCGCGCTGCGGGAAGAGCAGGGGCGCAAGGGTTTCACGGCGACCGCGGTGTACGGCGAGGACGGACGACTGCTGTGCCGCTCCGAGCAGGTGTGGATTCGGCTCGGACTGTCCTGATCGAATCCAGTGCCGAAATGACTTGGGCCGCACCTGATCGCAGGTGCGGCCCAAGTCGGCTATCGGAGCGTCAGGCCTTGCGGAGACGGCCTTCGAAAGCCACTTCCAGGGCCCGCCACTGCTCGGCCTCGGCATTGAACGGCGGGTTCGGGGCCATGCGGGTGGGGTCGGGGTTCAGCAGGTAGGAGACGTACCAGCCGAGCGGAGTGGACACGGCGAGGGCGGTTTCCACCGAGTCGTCGTCCGCGTAATCGGCTGCGTCGGTGAACAATTCGACGGCCAGGTCGAGCTGGTCGGTGTCCACGGACTGGGGACCGGCGGCGAGGTCGTCGGCAATGCCGGGCAGGACGTAGACGTTCTCCTCGTCCACCACGACCTCGAGGGAGCCGTCGACCGCGGCGGTCTGGACCTCGCCGTAGGTGCTGACGTGGGCGAGATCGTGGTCGTGATCGTCGGCCAGGTAGCGGGCCAGGGCGCGCTCGGACGGGAAGACGGTGATGACGCCGTCGGTGCCGAGGAAGATCGGGTCGTCGTCGACGTAGCAGCGCAGCGTGAAGAAGGTGCCCTCGGAGGAGATGATCTGCACCGGGTCGATGCCGACCTCGTGCCAGAAGGAGAGGTCCTCGTCCTCGTCGTCGTCCTCCTCGTCGAGGTCGACGGTCTCGAACTCGCTCTCCTCATCGCTGTCGGCCGCATCCTCGGCGTCGACGATGTTCTCCTCGGCCGCAAGCAGTTCCGCCTCGGCGACCGCCACCGCGTCGGCGTCCACATCCGGAATGGTCACCACGGTGTCGATGGCGTCCAGGACGGCGTCCCAGTCCTTGCTGATGGCCGCGCCGATCTGGTCCCACAGCTCTTCGCCCTCTTTGCCGAAGAAGGTGCTCACGCCGCCGGCGAGCGCGCCCACCACCGGATGCGAGCCGAAGAACTTGGTGACGGTGTCGAGCTCGCAGACATCGCCGATATTGCGGACGATATCGAGGGTCTCCTCGAGCTCGGAGACGATCTCCGGGTCCGGATCGTCGGCCGCCAGCTCCGGCACGCCGACCAGATCGAAGACGTACTGCTCCTCCGGCTCCAGTTCGGCCGCGGACAGCCCGGCGATTATCTTCCAGGCCGGATGGTCGACGAGATCGTTATCGGAGTTGGTGCGAATGAACGCCGCCAGCTCCGCTACCGACTCGAAGCCGTAGAGGTCTTCCTCGTGTCCGAGGAATGCCTGCCACTCATCGTCACCGTCTCGCCAGCGCGGTGCCCACAGGGTGACGAGATCGCCTTTGGTCAGGCCGAGCGCGATCGGGACGATGTCTCCAGAAGCCATGACCGGAAGCCTATCTAGTGGTCGCCTCAGGCACTATCCGGGCCGCCCCCAACATTTCCCGCCACCATGGACTCGTTCAATCGGGCAACGATTTCGGAGCGCTGCGCGGTCGCCGCCGCGGCCGCTTCCCGGCAGGCCCAGAGGATCAACTGCGACACCTCCGCGGGCGGGCGGGAGGTCACCGATTCGGCCAGCCACAGGCCGGTCAGCGCGCCGTCGCCGTCGACCTCGGCGGTCACCGAGCCGTCCTCGCTGCTGAATCGGCCGCGCACCTCCCGCAGCCCTGCCAGCGCCGATTCCAGCGCCTCCAACTTGTCGCCGACGCCTTTGACCAGCGCGTCCATCTCCGCGCTCATACCGCGTCCTTCCTGTTGGGGTGGCCGCTCACGCTCGCCCCGTCCAGCTCGCCGGCCCGGTGTCGGCATCGTCGAGGCGATCCAATTCGTCGACCGCGGCCTGCCGCGTCGGCAGGCCCAGCCGGTCCAGTACCTCCTCCGGCACCCCGGCCTCGGCCAGCAATTCGCGTCGCCGGGACTTGGCGGCAATGGCCGACCGGTTGGTCAGTCGCAGGATCTCGTCCGCGAGAGCCTGTGCGCCGTACCGGTATTCGCCGCGCTCGAACCGGATCTCCACCGGCATGCCCTGATCGGTGGCGCGCACCGTGACCGTGCCCGCGCGATTGCTGCTCGCGGCCACCGTGACATTCGGGACCCGCGGCGCGCTCATGCCGTAGGCCTGTAGAACCCGAGAAACCGCATCCCAACGTTCTCCGTTCGTATCGGTCCGACCTGGACGGGATCCCCCGCCTCCACCAACTGCCCGTTCCCGATGACCATGGCCACATGCCCGTCCCACACCACGAGATCACCGGGCATCAAGTCCCCTGGACCCACCTGTTGATGCCCGTAACCCTGCTCCTGCGCCAGCCGCGGCAGCGAAACCCCGGCCTCCGCATACGCCCACTGCGTCAACCCACTGCAATCCAACCCGACACCCGGCGTATTGCCACCCCACACATACGGCGTACCCACCGCCCCGAGCGCATTCCGCACCGCCTCGGCAGCCTGCTGATTGGGCGCCTCCACGGTACTGCCATCCGGAAGCGTCACCATCACCCCGGTCGGCGACGACCACGTCCCGCCCCCGCTCCCGCCGGTCTGCGGCACCGCCTCACCAACCGACGACGGCACCGTGAGCACCTCGCTCACCAGCGACGTGCCGGTCTCCAACGCCCGCCCGCCCATCGACACAGCAGCCGAACCGATCTGCTGCACCCCGCCGGGCGAGCCCACGGCCGCCGGAACGACCGTCGCGCCGCCCCCGCTGTCCGGCACGTCCGCCGCACCGGTTCCGATGTCCGGCACGCCGGCGGGGGCCGGTACCGGCGGCGGCTCGACCAGCTCACCCATCGCGGCCGTATCCGCCGCCAACTCCACCCGCACCCGCTCCACCACCCGCAATGCCCTCCCGATGTGATCGAGCGCCACGCCGACGATCACCGCGAGCCCGGCAGGACCGAACCCACCCGGTCCAATCGATTGCACCGTGCACAAGAACGACCGCAGAATCTCCTCCACCTCCCGCTGTCCAGCGGCGACCTCCCCGGCGGCCCGATCCACGATCTCCGCCATGGCATTCCCCCGATCCGACACCGTCGCCGCCGCCGTCTGCACCTGCATGGCCTTGCCCAGCGCCGCATCCCCGGCCGGTCCCCGCCACGCGTCATACACCTGATCGATCCCGGCGCGCCCCGCCGCATGCACCCCATCCACGATCACAGAGACCTGCCGCAACGCCTCGCCCGCCGATCCGCCCACCCCGCCTGCTCCGAACCCCGCGAGCAGCTCGACGAGCGGTCCCGCCAAGCCGGAGACATCGAGTTCCGCGCTCATCCGCACGCCCTCGCTGTCTCGCGCCGATTTGTTTCCGGTCCGATCGCGTCGGCTGCGTGTGTGGACCGGGCGTTGCCGAGGGCGTTCATATGGTGACCACCGCGTCGATCGCGCGCAGGGCGCTGCCATAGGCCGTGTCGGTGCCGGTGTAGGAGACGGCAGCGCCCGTGCCCGCTGCGCCGAGGGAGGTGAGGACGGCCGATAAGGCGGTGAGGGTGGTGAGGTGGGTGGTGTGGGCTGCGGTGTAGGCGCAGATGAAGTCGGCGCCTATGAGGCCGAGAGTGGGGGTGAGTAGGGCGGGGGTGGCGGTGGCGGCGAGGGTGGTGGCGGTGGTGAGGTCGGCGGCCATGGCGGCGGCGGTGGTCGCGTAGGCGGTGAGGTCGGCGGGATGGATGGTGAGGTGGTGCATGGAGGCCCCCGGTGAACTGGTCGCTGGCGGATTACGTCCAACGTGGGATTGGACGTGTGACGGGGGCGGAGTGGTTCCCGGGGGCGGAAAGTCGACCGGCCCGGACCTCAATTTGCCTGGCTGACCTATCGTTTTCCTATGCGCACTGACATCGTGGACCATCCGCTCGCTGCCGCTTTGCTGACCACCATGAGAGATGCGCGCACCACAAACCCGACATTCCGGGCAGCGCTGCGCGACCTCACCGGCCTGCTGGTCTACGAGGCCATGCGGGACGCGCCGGTCGCCACCTTCCCGATCGCCACCCCGGTCGCCGCGGCCGAAGGCACCCGGCTGGCGGCGCCGCCGTTGCTGGTTCCGGTGCTGCGCGCCGGGCTCGGCATGGTGGAGACCGCCGAGAACCTCATCCCGGATGCCCGCATCGGCTTCGTCGGCCTGGCCCGCGACGAGGAGACGCACGAGCCGACCCCGTACATGGAGTCACTGCCGGAGGATCTCGCCGACACCCCGGTCATCGTGCTCGATCCCATGCTCGCCACCGGCGGTTCCATGGTCTACACGCTGGACCTGCTGGCCACCCGGCATGCCCGCGACATCACCGTCATCTGCGTCGTCGCCGCCCCGGAAGGCATTGCCGCACTGGAGAAGTCCGGCCACCCCGTGCGCCTGGTGACCGCCTCGATCGACCGCGGCCTCAACTCCGACGCCTTCATCGTCCCCGGCCTGGGAGACGCCGGGGATCGCCAATTCGGCCCGCGCTGAGGCGATTCGCTAGGACGATCCGAACGAGCCGGTGCTCGGTCCGGTCGGCTGCCGCTGGCCGCCCTCGATCGTCCAGGTGCCGCAGCCGCTGGTGGAGAACACCGCATCGGTGGCGGGGATGCGCACGGTCACCACGCCATTGCCGCCGCGGCCCTGCTCGATGATGTCGCCGCCGGCGGTGAAGCGCGCCCACTCGCAGCCGGGGGCGGCGGTGTGGGTGGTGTAGTAGCCCGCCGAGATCTCCGTGTTCACCTGGTACGGGCCGTCGTGCTCCATGACGGAGGCGGCGGCCGCGGCCGGTCCGGCCGTGCTCAGCAGCGCTGCGGCTGCGAAGCCGAATCCGGTGAGCCACAGGGATTTACGCATGTGCGGGCGTTCCTTTCGCGGAGCTGACTAGCTCTGGACACGCTAGCCCCGGCCGGACCGGGCGGCAAGGCCCGGTATGTCCGGCCGACGTTCCGCGAGCGGGTTACTTGCGTGGCGCGAACAGCTCCAGATGCGAGCAGGAGCGGCAGCGGTGGGCATGAACGGCGAAGCGGGGCTTACCGATTCGCTTCGCGCCGCCGAACGGCTCCAGCTCCAGCGGGCCGGGAATCCAGCGGGTGTAGCCGGGTGCGGAATCGCCCGCGTCGTCGAGGAACCCCTGTTCGAGGTCGAAGCCTCCGCAGTGCGTGCAGTGCTGTTCGCTCACGGCCACCTCACAGCTTCTCGCAGAACTCCCTGATATTTGAGAGGGTAAGGGCGGCGGAGGCTTTCGCGTGGGCTAATGCGGTACGCGAAACGACCGGTTCGAATGCCTCCAGGTAGCACTTGAGCTTCGGTTCGGTGCCGGACGGGCGCACCACCATGCGCATCGACTCGCCTTCGAACACGAGCGCGTCGGTGCGCATCCGCCCGCGCACCTGCGCCAGATCGGTGCACGTCACCCGGATTCCGGCGATCTCGGTCGGCGGCGTCTCCCGCAATCGCGCCACCACCGCGGCGGCCTCGTCGGCATCGGCCAGCCGCAGCGACACCTGATCGCCCGCGTGCACCCCGAACTCGACCGCGTAGTCGTCGAGCAGGTCGAACAGCGTGCGCCCGGCCGCCTTCGCCTGCGCGACCAGATCGGCCGCCAGCACCGCCGCCGAAATCCCGTCCTTGTCCCGCACCGCGGCCGGATCCACGCAATGCCCGATGGCCTCCTCGTACGCGTAGACCAAGCCGTCCCCCGCCCGCGCCAGCCACTTGAACCCGGTGAGCGTCTCCGCATACCGGGCTCCCCGCGCCGGAGCCAGCTTGCTCAACAGCCGCGACGACACAATGGTGGTGGCCACCAGCGAGTCCGGCGCGGCCGTCCGCAGGACGAAATCACCCAGCAGCACCCCGGTTTCATCCCCCCGCAGCATCTGCCACCCGTCCGGCCCCGCCACCCCCACCGCACACCGATCCGCATCCGGATCCAGCGCGATCGCAATATCCGCATCCACCCGCTCCGCCAGTTTCAGCAGCAGATCGGCCGCCCCCGGCTCCTCCGGATTCGGAAACGCCACCGTCGGGAAATCCGGATCCGGCGCGAACTGCTCTTCCACCACATGCACATCGGTGAACCCGGCATCCCGCAGCGCACTCAGCGCCACCTGCCCGCCCACCCCGTGCATGGCCGTCAACGCAATCCGAATCGCGGCCCGCGCCCCCGGCCCCCCGATCACACTGGGCAGCGCCGAAACCCGCGCCAGATACCGCCGCACCAACTCCTCGCCGAGCGCGTCGGTGGAACGCGCCGTCACCGTGGCGGAATCGGCTGCCTGCGACTCCACCGCTCCGGTGTCGGCGGCCACGGCGAACGTGCCGGGCGGGCTGCCGGGCTCGATCACCGCCGCCCTGTCCACCGCAGGCTCGCCGCCGCCCTGACCCGCACCACCACCGGACGAGTCGTCGGCAACGCCGAGCGCGGCAAAGACGCTCGCGGCGGGCACGGCGGTCGCCGGATCGGCGCGCGGGATGGGCTCGCGCACCGCGTCGATGCACCGTTCGATCTCGGCGTCAGCAGGCGGGACCAGTTGTGATCCGCCATCCAGATACAGCTTGTACCCGTTGTCCGTCGCGGGATTGTGTGACGCCGTGATCTGTACCCCGGCGACCGCCCCCACATCGCGCACGGCATAGGCCACCACCGGCGTGGGCAGCGGCCGCGGCAACTCCAGCACCGAAAACCCCGCCGCCGCAAACACTTCCGCCGTCGCCGCGGCGAATTCCGCTGACCCGTGCCGCGCATCCCGCCCGACGATCACCAACCCGCCACCCAGGCACCGCCCGCGCAGCCATTCCGCCACCCCCGCGCTGGCTCGCGCGACCGTCTCCACATTCATGCCGTCCGGCCCGTCCTGCAACGGACCCCGCAACCCGGCCGTCCCGAACCGCAGCATGCGCGCCTCCTCGTCTAGTTCCGGCGTACCGCACACGATCATGCCGTCCCGCCGCCGAACGCGGAGCGGGCCACGCCACCCGGCGCGATTACGCCACGGACCCGTGTTACCCGGGTCGGCCGGGCTGAATCTCGAATGACAGCCCGAACCGGCTTCCGTAGCGTGGATTCATGGGGGGTAAAAGAATTTGGCGTGCCATGCGCCCGTGGCTCGTGCCGTCGTTATGCATACTGTCGTTCGCGATCAGCTTGTTCTCCGGCATCGCCTATCTCGTCAACGGCGGCGGATACTTGCAGGGAGCGGGGCGAGCGGAGTCCCTCACCATCGAGCGGGCCTATTGGCGGACCACGGGCGATGACAAGGTCCGCTATGTCGAGGGTTTCTACGTCGACGAGTCGGGTGAGCGACACTCGATTTCCCTGGCCAGCAAACGAATCGAACCCGGCGCGACCATCGACGTCCGATTGCGGGTGTTGCCGTGGGGCGGGCCCAAGGTGATGCGTTCCACCGACGAGGCGGTGGAACTCCTCATCGAGGGAGCGTTGTCAGTGGTTTTCACCCTGGTGGGGGGATATTTGGTGCTGCGGCGGTGGCGGGCCGGAGCGATCGATACTCGCGGCGGACCTACAGGCGCTCGAGGACTCCGCGCAGCAGTTTGCCCAATCGCGCAGCGGCTGCGTGGCCTTCGGCCAGTACTTCGGCGTGCGAGAGATGCGCTCCGGTGACCCCGGCGGCGAGGTTGGTGACCAGGGAGATGCCGAGTACCTTGGCTCCGCCCTCGCGGCAGGCGATGGCTTCCAGCACCGTGGACATGCCGACGAGATCCGCGCCGAGGGTGCGCAGCATGCGGATCTCGGCCGGGGTCTCGTATTGCGGGCCGGTGAGACCGGCGTAGACGCCCTCGGTCAGCGTGGGGTCGATTTCCTTTGCGAGAGCGCGCAGTTCGGGATCCCAGGCGTCCACCAGATCCACGAAATTCGCCCCGGCGATCGGCGTGCGGCCGGTGAAGTTGATGTGATCGCTGATCAGGACCGGTTCACCGACGGTCAGGTCGCGGCGGATACCGCCCGCGGCATTGGTAAGCAGGATGATCTCCGCGCCCGTGGCGATGGCGGTGCGGACATTGTGCACGACCTGGGCGGGTTCGTGGCCTTCATAGAGGTGCTGACGGCCCATGAGCAGCAGCACGTGCTCATCGTTGACCGGCACCGAGTGAATCGTGCCCTGATGCCCCTGGGCGGTGGGCGATCCGAACCCCGGGACCTCGCCCATGGGAATGGATGTGGCCGGATCGCCGACCTCCGCGGCCGCCTCCTGCCACCCCGACCCGAGAATCACCGCGACCCGGTGACTCGGCACTCCAGTTCGTTCGGCGATCGCCTTCGCGGCCAGCTCGGCTTGCATGTCGCCCACCCTAGTCCCCGGCGATCTCGCGCGCAGTTGCGCAACTGCGACGTGCACCAATTGCCGGGATTTCGCCCGGAAATCGAGTTGGACGCGCGATCACCGGGAACTGGTGACGGCGAAACGCGAGAGCGGCCCGCCACCAGTTCCCGGTCGATGACGGCGGGGGGAATCGGGCCCCGGACGACCACCGCCTCGCGGGGGTGCGTATCCCGGGTGACACCCCTCTCGGAGGTGCGTATGGCGAATCGGCCGGAGGTGCGTATGGCGAATCAGCGAGTGGGATGCGTGATTTCCGCAGGAGAAGAGGGCGGGGTCCAGGCGTAGAGGGAGTCGGCGAAACGGGTGTTCAGGGCGGTGGGGGTGAGGCGGGCGGTGAGGTCGCGGAGGCGGGCGGATGCCGGGTGGTTGCCTTGCAGGGCGCGGCCCATGCGGCCGGAGGTCTGGGCGATGCGCTGGGTGCGGGGACGGCGGGCGCTGTCGTAGGCGCGCAGGCCCGCGCTGACACCCTGCTCGGTGACCGTGGCGGCCAGGACGACCGCGTCTTCGAGGGCCAGGCACGCGCCCTGCCCGACATCGGGGGTGACGGCGTGGGCGGCGTCGCCGAGCAGGGCGATCGGACCGCGCACGAAACTCGGCAGGGCGCGGTCGAGGTAGTGGACCGGGCGGACCAGCACCGCGTCGGCGGGGGTTGCGGCCAGCAGTTGGGGGATGGGCCGCGGCCACGCCGCGCATCGTGCGGCGAGTGCGCCCACTTCCGGTGCGGGCTGGTCGGTTTCGGGCGCGGTGTCGAAGGCGTACCAGTAGACCCGCCCGTCGCGCAGCGGCATGACGCCGATCCGAATGCCCGCACCCCAGGTCTCCGCCAAGACGGGCCGCACATCCAAGTGCGCCGCCGCAGCGGCGGGCACGATGCCGCGCCACGCGGCATATCCGGCGTAGCGCGCTCCCGGATGGCCGGGGAACAGCGCCGCGCGCACACGGCTGTGCACACCGTCGGCGGCGACGACCAGATCGGCCGTCAGCGCGTGCGTGCCGTCGGGTCCTGCGATGGTCACTACTGCGGCGGTCGAGCTGTCCGGCGCGACGCCGAGGACGCGGTGACCTCGATGCAGCGGGATGTCGTCGAGGGATTCGAGCAGTAGGCGGTGCAGGTCGCCGCGGTGGACCGCGTAGACGGCGTCGCCGTATTTGGTTGTGAGGGTGGCGGAGTCGAGGCGCATGGCGGGTTTGCCGGTGGGCAGCAGGGCTTCGAGGCCGTCCAGGCGCCGGGCGATATCGGACACCGCGCTGTCCAGTGCGAGGTGGCGCAGTGCGTGCATCGCATTGGGGGCGATGCTCAGGCCGGAGCCGAGTCCGCCGAAGTCGGTGGATCTTTCGTGAATCTCCACGTGCCAGCCGTTGCGCCGCAGTGCTTTCGCGGTGGCCAGCCCGCCGATGCCCGCGCCGATGATGATTGCCGTATCGGTCATGTCGGTCCCTTCTCGAGGATTCGTTAGAGACTCTAACTCGAGTTAGAATCCCTAACGTGACGACCGATACCACCCGGCGCGACCGGCTCCGGCAGACCACTATGGCGGAGATCCGTTCCACCGCAAGGCGATTGCTGATCGAGCAGGGCGCACAGGCGGTGACGGTGAATGCCGTCGCCCGCGCCATGGGGATGAGCGGCCCCGCGCTGTACCGCTACTACGCGAGTCACGAGATCCTGGTGCAGGCCGTGACCGCCGACTGCTACGAGGAGCTCACCCGGGCCGTTACGGCCGCTCGCGCCACGCATGCCGACGCGTCGGAATCCGTTCGGCTGCTGAGCATGTGCCGCGCCATGCGCGAGTGGGCTATCACCCACCCGGCCGAATTCGGCTGGATGTTCGCCGCTCCGTCGAGCACCCTCGCGGCCGAATCGCTCAGTCACGAACCGGCGCTGGATTTCGAGGCGGCCTTCCGCGACGAGGTGGCCGCACGGTGGGCGGCGAAACCCTTCGCGGTGCCGGACCCGGACGCCCTGGATCCGTCCCTGCGGCGGCAGCTGACCGGCTATTCGAACGGCATCGGCGGGCAGCTCCCGCCCGCGGCCGCCTACGTCTTCCTGAAATGCTGGATTCGCCTCTACGGCCTGCTGTGCATGGAGGTGCTGCGTCAGGTCGAATTCGTCTTCGACGACCTCGCCCCGCTGTTCGAGGACCTGCTGCGGGAGATCTGCGCCGCCTTCGGTCTGGAGTACGAGCAGGCTACCCGCGAGTAGCTAGTGGGTGCGGCCCTATTACCCTGCACACATGCCGTATTTGAAGCGTGATGGGGACGTGTTCGTCCTGAACCTCGGGACCGAGGGCCAGAACATCGACAGCGAGAATCGCTTCCACCCGGACT
Source organism: Nocardia sp. NPDC127526 (assembly GCF_042672265.1). NCBI lineage: Bacteria > Bacillati > Actinomycetota > Actinomycetes > Mycobacteriales > Nocardiaceae > Nocardia > Nocardia sp. NPDC127526. Next base: position 18,099 of record NZ_JBHXVO010000017.1, read on the forward strand.
GGATCACCGAAGTCCATGCGCTGCTCGACGAGGCCGAGGCGTCCGAGGGGCCGGCCGCGCTGGTGGTCACCGCCAACGGCAAGTTCTTCTCCAATGGCCTCGACACCGATTGGCTGTTCGGCAATTTCGACAAGAACTGCTGGTACCTGGACCAGGTGCACTCGCTGTACTCGCGCCTGCTGGCCTTCCCGATGCCGACCGTCGCCGCGGTGAACGGGCACGCCTTCGGCGCCGGCGCCATGCTGGCCACCTCCTGCGATTTCCGCCTCATGCGCGCGGACCGCGGTTTCTGGTGCCTGCCCGAGGTGCACCTGGGCATGCCGTTCACGGTCGCCATGAACGCGCTGCTGACCGAGCGCCTCACCAATCAGGTGTGCGTGGAGGCCATGACCACCGGCCGCCGCTATGCCGCCGATGACGCCATCGCCAAGGGCATTGTGGACGGCAAGGCGGATGCCGAGGCGTTGCTCGCCGCGGCGGTCGCCCAGGCCGACGTGCTCAAGGGCAACCGCAAGCCCAACCTCCAGCAAATCAAGAAGGCGCTGCACCAGAAGGCGCTCGCCGGGCTGGCCGTGGAGACCACCCCGGAGAACCTGGGCTTCAACCCGGCCTGAGCCGGAAGCCGAGGGGCTTCGGGCCAACACCCCCGGAGCCCCTAATTATTCGGTGCGAGCGCGCCATACCGTGAGATTTCCGGCTCGCCCGCTGCGACACCGGGGTCGTGGAGTGTAAGACTGGTGGCCATGCCACCATCGCGCAGCGGCGATGACCGGTCCGTGTTCACCGCCGCCGATTCCGCCATCGCCGCCGCCCGCGATCGGCTGATCGCGCTCTCGCATTCGATTCACGCCGAACCCGAACTCGCCTTCGAGGAATTCCGCAGCGTCGAGAAGACCATGGAGCCGCTGCGCGAACACGGCTTCCGCATCGAGAAGGGCGTCGCCGAGCTGCCGACCGCCTTCACCGCCGAATACGGCCACGGTGATCTCGTCGTCGGCCTCTGCGCCGAATACGACGCGCTGCCCGAAATCGGGCACGCCTGCGGGCACAACATCATCGCCGCGTCCGCGGTGGGTGCGGCGCTGGGGCTGGCCGCGGTGGCCGATGCCTGCGGGATCACGGTGAAGGTGCTCGGCACGCCCGCCGAGGAGAGCGGCGGCGGTAAGGTCCTCATGCTGGAGCGCGGCGTCTTCGATGATTGCGCCATGGCCATGATGGTGCATCCGGGCCCGGAGGATATCGCCGGCGCGCATTCTCTGGCCCTGGCTGATTTGTCCGTTGTTTTTCACGGCCGCGAATCCCATGCCAGCGCCGCGCCGGAATACGGGCGAAATGCTCTTGATGCGCTCACCATCGCACAAGTTGCTTTGGGTTTGCTACGCCAACATCTACTTCCCGGACAGCAACTGCACGGTATAGTCGGGTCGGGCGGCGTGGCCCCCAATATCGTGCCCGGACACGCGGAACTGCTGTATTACCTACGAGCAGTGAACTCCGCGGACCTCGAAGATCTGATGCGACGCGCATCGGCCTGTTTCGAGGCAGGTGCCCTGGCGACCGGATGCACACATGAAATCCGGAAGCTCGCGCCGACATATACCGAGCTCACTCCCGACAGCGCACTACTGTGTGCCTATCGCGAGCAGATCGTCGAACTCGGTCGCGAGCCCATTGCCCCGGAACTCGAGGCGCAACGGCCGCTGGGCAGCACGGATATGGGCAATGTCACCAATGTCATCCCAGGCATCCACCCGGTGATCGGGATCGATGCCGGTGGCGCGGTGACCCACCAGCCCGCGTTCGCGGCCGCGGCCGTGAACGCCTCCGCCGACGAGGCTGTCATCGACGGTGCTACGGCTTTGGCTCGCACCGCGATACAACTTTCAGGCGATCAATTACACAGGGACAGGTTGTCGGAACGAGTCAGTCAACGGCAGTTTCAGCGACAGGAGGACATTCGGTGAGCACAACCGGCCGGTCCGCGGCGCGAGCTTCGGGACCAGTGGCGGCCCCGTGCGTCTCGCAGGGGACGGCGAGCGGCGTGAACGGCAGCTCGGTGGGGGTCGACATGGGCTTTGAAATGGGCACGGTGGGTGTTGACATGGATATGGTGAGCGGTCGAGACGTGGTGGACGCGTGGCTGGACGAGCACGCCGACGACCTGGTTTCGTGGCGGCGGCACATCCACGCCAACCCCGAGCTGTCCCGCACCGAGTTCGGTACCACCGAGTTCGTGGAATCCTGGCTGGTCAAGGCCGGTCTGGAGCCGCGCAAGCTGCCCAGCGGCACGGGGCTCATCTGTGATATCGGCCCGGCCGACGGCCCGCGCATCGGCCTGCGCGCCGATATGGACGCGCTGCCGCTGCAGGAGTACACCGGCCTGCCCTTCGCCTCGACCGTGCCGGGTGTGTCGCACGCCTGCGGGCACGATGCGCACACCACCATCCTGCTGGGCACCGCGCTGGCGCTCGCCGAAGTTCCGAACCTGCCGGTCGGCGTGCGACTGGTCTTCCAGCACGCCGAGGAGGTCATGCCCGGCGGCGCCATCGACATGGTCGCCGCGGGCGCCATGGAAGACGTCTCGCGCATGTTCGCGCTGCACTGCGATCCGCGGCTGGAGGTCGGCCGGGTCGGCATCAGAGTCGGCGCCATCACCTCCGCCGCCGACACCGTCGAACTCGTGCTGGACTCCCCGGGCGGGCACACCTCGCGCCCGCATCTGACCAGCGATCTGGTGTACGCCATCGGCACCGTCATCACCGGCCTGCCGGGTCTGCTCAGCCGCCGCATCGACCCGCGCACCAGCACCGTCATGGTGTGGGGCGCGGTGTCGGCGGGCAAGGCGCCCAATGCCATTCCGCAGACCGGCATGCTCACCGGCACTGTCCGCACCGGCGATCACGCCACCTGGTCGCTGCTCGAGCCCATGGTCCGCGAGATCGTCGAGGGCCTGCTCGCCCCGACCGGCGTGCGCTACCAGCTCAACTACAAGCGCGGCGTGCCGCCGGTGGTGAACGACGAACTGGCCGTGCGCATGTTCGAGGACGCCATTCGCGAAATCGGCCCGGACGCCCTCGCCGACACCCAGCAATCCGGCGGCGGCGAAGACTTCTCCTGGTACCTGGAGGAAGTCCCCGGCGCCATGGCCCGGCTCGGCGTCTGGTCGGGCAAGGGCGAGCAACTCGACCTGCACCAGCCGACCTTCGATATCGACGAGCGCGCCCTCGCCGTGGGCGTGCAGGTCATGACCAGCCTGGTCTTGAGCTCCCCCGCCTCCCCGCGACTTTAGCGCCCGGCTGAGAGCCGTCAGCCGTTGCGCACGCGTGCCAGCGGCTGGGAGCCGATCCGATTTTGGTCGTGCCCGGTGAGTTACCCGGACCTCGCGAAATCAGTTGTCCCGTTCCGAGCAGGGGCCGCATCCTCCAAGGATGCGGCCCCTGCGTCGTCTATCAGAGGCCGAAGGTGCCCGGGCCCACATTCTTGCTATTGCGGGTGCGTAGGGCGTGGACGTAGTCGCTTGGCGCGCCTGCCTTTTCGGCGGCGTCGGCGATCACCCCGAGGTAGCGGGCCGACGGGAGGCCGCCCTCGTAGGCGTCCAGCACGTACAGCCAGGCCAGCACCGGCTCGGTGGCGGGGCCCTGGTTCGGGGTCACGCGCAGCCGAATCTTCTTGTGAATGCCGAAATCCGAACCTTCCCAGCGGTCCAGGCTGACCTCGTCATCGTCGGGCACGTCGTACAGGACGACGAACACGCGTGAGCCAGGCTCCTCGACCACCGTGGCGAGCGGTCCCTCCCAGCCGATGTCGTCTCCGGCGAAGGTCAGGCGCCACCCTTCCAGCCAGCCGGTTCCGTACACGGGGGAGTGCGGACAGCGCTTGAGCATCTGCTCGGGATCCATGTTGGACCCGTAGGCGGCGTAAATCGGCACTGTAAGAGCCTATCGAACAATCCCTGACAACCGTCCCTGAACCCGATCTCCGGGCGGTTCGTAACCTCCCGTGGGCCCGGAGTGCCGGATTCGGTGTGACGCGAGGCGCACTCGCATGCGCTCGAATTGTGACGAAGCAGGCTACGCATGCGGTCGTAGCTGTGCGGACGCCGACGGATAACGTAGTAGAGCGGCACCGGAGATCCCGCGTGCCGAGGCAGAAGCGGAGGGACAATGACCCGCATTGCGATCATCGGTGGCGGGCCCGCCGGATATGAGGCCGCGCTGGTGGCGGCACAGCACGGCGCACCGGTCACGCTGATCGACAGTGACGGCATCGGCGGCGCGTGCGTGCTGTGGGATTGCGTGCCGTCGAAGACATTCATCGCCTCCACGGGCGTGCGCACGGATCTGCGGCGAGCCCGGGACCTGGGCATCACGGTGCATCCGTCGCAGGCGCAGGTGCGGCTGGCCGAGGTGAACTCGCGCGTGAAGGCGCTCGCGCAGGCGCAGTCCTCGGATATCAAGGTGAAGCTGCAGCAGGCCGGCGTCGAGGTGCTGGCCGGGTACGGCGAGCTCATCGACCAGGCGCCCGGCCTGGCCACGCACCTGGTGAAGGCGACCCTGGCCGACGGCCAGCAGCGGCTCATCGAGGCCGAGGTGGTGCTCATCGCCACCGGCGCCAGCCCGCGCGTGCTGCCCGGCGCCGAACCGGACGGCGACCGCATTCTCAACTGGCGCCAGCTCTACGACCTCAAGGAACTGCCCGAGACCCTGGTGGTGGTCGGTTCCGGTGTGACCGGCGCCGAATTCGTCTCCGCTTATACCGAGATGGGCGTGAAGGTGAAGCTCGTCTCCAGCCGCGACCGGGTGCTGCCGGGCGAGGACGCCGACGCCGCGCTGGTGCTCGAGGAGGCCCTCGCCGAGCGCGGCGTGGAACTGGTCAAGCACGCGCGCGCCGATGCGGTGGAGCGCACCGCCGACGGCATCGTGGTGAAGCTGTCCGACGGCCGCAATGTGACCGGCACGCACGCCCTCATGACGGTCGGCTCGATTCCCAACACCGACAAGCTGGGCTTGGAGCGGCTGGGCATCGAACTCGACAAGGGCGGCTACCTGCGCGTGGACCGCGTCTCGCGCACCACCGCGCCCGGCGTGTACGCCGCGGGCGACTGCACCGGCCTGCTGCCGCTGGCCTCGGTGGCCGCCATGCAGGGCCGCATCGCCATGTATCACGCGCTCGGCCAGGGCGTGCAGCCGATTCGCCTGAAAACCGTTGCCTCCGCCGTGTTCACGCGCCCGGAGATCGCCACCGTCGGCGTCAGCCAGACCGCCATCGACAATGGCGAGGTCCCGGCCCGCACGGTCATGCTGCCGCTGAACACCAATCCGCGGGCCAAGATGTCGGGCCTGCGCCGCGGTTTCGTGAAGATCTTCTGCCGCCCCGCCACCGGTGTGGTGGTCGGCGGAGTCGTGGTGGCGCCCATCGCTTCCGAGCTGATCCTGCCGATCGCCCTTGCGGTGCAGAACAATCTGACCGTGAACGATCTGGCGCAGACCTTCTCGGTGTATCCGTCGCTCACCGGATCGGTCACCGAGGCGGCCCGTCAGCTCATGCGGCACGACGATCTCGACTGATAGCCATACCGTTTGACGTGATGTGATCCGGCTCGCCTTGCTGGTTCGCGAACCTTGTGATTCACTTCGGCGCGGAAGCGATCGGTCGGGCGATCGCGAGTGACGTAGCGGGGGAGTCGATTCCGGTCCCTCGAAACCCCTCGCTCGCCTACAGTTCGATCGTGCCTGATGAGGGACGAAGGAATTGAGCGAAAAGTGAAGCACCGCAAGCCGAGTCGGATCAAGGCGAGTACCTCCCTGCCGCTGGCCACCGCGGTCGTCGCGGTGAGCCTGCTGGCCACCCCCGCGAACGCCGCTCCCGCCGATCCGGGCGCCGTGCCGGCTGCCCCCGAACAGCAGCCCGGCACCACCGACGACAATCCGGCGCCGGAGCAGGCCGGTTCCACCGGCAACGGCAAGCCGGAGCAGGTCAAGCCGCAGCCGAGCCAGCCCGGCGTCACCACTCCGGGCTCGCCCAAGCCGGACACCACCCAGCCCGCCGGCGAGGATCCCGCCGTGCCGGAGGAGGAGCAGGTGCAGCCGGCCGGTGTCGGACCGGACGCCAAGCCTTCGCAGCCGGGTGTGAGCGTGCCGCGCGTCGCGCCGCTGCCGGTGCCGGGCCAGACCGTGCCGGGGCAGACCACCCCGGGCGAGGCCGTGCCCGCGGGGGAGACCGAGAACAAGCCGCAGCAGCCGGGCACCACCCAGCCGAGCGTGCCGAAGCCGGAGACCACCACTCCCGGAACCACGGTCGACGATCAGACCAAGCCGGAGGAGCCGGACGCGGTCATCAACACGCTGACCGACGACCAGACCGTCGAGACCCAGCCGCGCTGGCAGGCCCCGGTCATCGAGACCGCCCCCGCCGCGCCCGTGGTCGAGATGACCGGCCCGCACACCGAGATCGGCGCCAGCCTCGACGGCGGCACCCTGCTGCCCGGCGTCGCGGCCAACACCCACCACTTCAGCAACCTGGACGGGTACGTCGGCACCATCGGCTACACCACCCCGGGCGGTATCGGCGAGGCCGGTATGGCGCTGGACTTCACCACGATCAACCAGATCAAGGTGACCGCCTACACCCGCGTCGGCGAGGGTGACGACCGGCAGCTGGAGTTCGTGCTCGACACCGCCGTGGTGAACGCGGTCAAGGCGGACACCGAGAACTTCATCCGCCTGCTGCCCGGCGGCGCCACCATCCTGGAGGCGGCCGCGCAGATTGGTAGGCTTCCGGCGGGCGAACACCCCGCGCAGACGGTCGACCTCGGCGGGGTGACCACGCAGGTGGGCGGTTCGGTCCAGTACTGACGAGCACGGCCCGAATACGGTGCCGGCAGGAGTTGAGTCGTCGCGTGGGGCGGTCGGGAGCGACCGCCCCACGAGTGTGTGGCGAAAGGACGGGTGATGGTTTCCGGAAAGGACGATCCCGCGCGACCGGAACCGGAATCCGCGGCCGGTGAGTTCGGTCCGCCGCTCACCGCATCCACCCCGCCGGCCGCCGCGCCCGACTCGGAGTTCGGCCCGTCCCTCAATGACTTCGGTCCGTCGCTGAACGATTTCGGGCCCACGCCCGAGAACGGTCCCGGCTGGTCGCCCGCACCGCCGCCCGCGAGCCCCGACCTCGCCTGGCGGCCCGCGGACGCCGGACCGCCGACCGGGCAGTACCCGGTGCCGGAATCGTGGACTCCGCCGGCGACCGGGCAGTTCCCGGTGCAGAGCGGTCCGGCGGGCGAACCGGCCGCCGACGGGGCCGGAAAGCCTTCGGCCGCCGCGCCTTCCGCGGCGAGCGCGTCCGGATATGAGCCCGGGCCGGGAGTTTTCGGCGACGCCGACCAGACCGCGCGCACCACCGGGGCGGCCGATGCTGACGCGTCCGGATATGCCTCGGGGCCAGGAGTTTTCGGCGACGCCGACGAAACGACCCGCGTCACCGGGGCCGCCGCCGCGGGTGCGTCCGGATACGCTGCGGGGCCGGGGGTTTTCGGCGGTCCGGAGGAGACGACCCGCTACGCCCCGTCCGGGTATGCCCCGGGCGCAGGCGTTTTCGGGGATCCCGATCAGACGACCCGCTATACCGGAACCGGTAGCGCGGCTGTGCCGCCCGCTGCGCCGTCGAGCGCAGCGACGCCGACTTCGGCCCGGAAGACGCCAGCTGACCCGTCAGCGTCGCAATCAGCCGTGAATAACGCACCGTCCAGTACGGCGGCCGCATCCGAGGGCGCGCGCAATGGCGCACCGGCCTCCTGGTGGCGGACCACCGAGGCGGGGTTCCCGCCCACCCCGCCGCCGGAACCCGTGACGACGCAAGGGGAATCGCTGTCGTGGGCCGATGATCCGATCGCCAAGCGGCTGGCCCCGAAATCCGCTCCGCCCGAACGCGAGCCGTCGGCCAAACCGCCGTGGGGCCGCATTGCCATCGGCGGGGCGGCGGTGGTCGTGGTGCTCGCCATCCTCGGCGCGGTGATCGTGGCCGTCACCCGCGGCGGCGGTGACGACGAGCCGGCGCAGGCGGTGGCGACCACCACCGGCAAGTCCGTGACCACCACCGCGCCCACCGCCGCGGCCCTGAGCTGCCCGACCAAGCGCGAGGGCAATCTGACCATCGGCAACGGCGAGGGCAGCACGGCGTCCGGCGCCGACGCCATTCTGGGGTTCCAGCACGCCTTCTACGCCGACCGCAATGGCGAGAAGGCGCGGTCCTTCGTCGCGCCCGACGCCGCGAACGTCTCCCCGGCCGAGGTCATCCAGCAGGCCATCAATGACGTGATCCCGGTGGGCACCACCTACTGCCTGCGCATTGTCGAGGTCGCCCCGGCGATCTACGACGCCGACCTCACCGAGCATCGCCCCGACGGCACCACCACGGTGTACCGCCAGCACATCACCACCGTGAACCGCGACGGCAAGAACCTGATCTTCGCCATCGACTAGACGCCGTCGCGTCGCGGCCGGTCGGGGTTCGGGGGCCCGGCCTTGAACCCATGCCTTCCCAGAATGTGAGAAAGGAATTTCATATTCTGGTCGGATTGTGACAGGCTGGGTTTTCGCATACCCCGGCGTTCCCACGGAGGTGTTTTGATGTCCGCGCTCACCCCGCCGCTGTCCTCACGGCTCGACGGCCTGCAGAGCTCCGCCATCCGCGACCTGCTCAAGCTCACCGCGCGCGCGGACATCATCAGCCTGGCCGGTGGCCTCCCCGACGCCGAGCTCATGCCCCGCGATCGCATCGCGCAGGCCGCCGAGGCCGCACTCGCCGACCGCTCCCGGCTGCAGTACACCGAGTCGCCCGGCTGGGGTCCCCTGCGCGAGGTCGTCGCCAAGCGCGAATCCGGCCGCATGGGCCGCGCCATCCCCGTCGACGAGGTCTTCATCACCCACGGCTCCCAGCAGGCCCTGTCCCTGCTATCGGAGGTCCTGCTCGACCCGGGCGCCCTGGTCGTCGTGGAGGATCCGGCGTATGTCGGCGCCCTCCAGGTCTTCCGCGCCGCCGGCGCCCGAATCATCGCCGTCCCACTGGATTCCGAGGGCATGCGCACCGACGCCCTGCGCGAACTCCTGGCCGCGGGCGAACGCCCCGCCGTCGTCCACACCGTGAGCAACTTCCACAACCCCGGCGGCGTCACCATGAGCCCCCCGCGCCGTCAGGAATTGGCCGCGCTGGCAGAGGAATTCGGCTTCTGGGTCATCGAGGACGACCCCTACGGCGAACTCTGGTTCGACCGTCCGTCCCCGTTCCCGGTCGCAACCTACTCGCCCAACGTGATTCGCCTCTCCAGCGCCTCCAAAACCCTCGCGCCCACCCTCCGCGTCGGCTGGATGATCGCCCCCACTCGAGTCTGTCGCGCCGTCGAGCTGCTCAAGCAGGGCGCCGACCTCTGCGGTTCCGCCCTCACCCAGCAGATCGCCGCCGACCTGCTGTCCGACTCCACCTGGCTAGCGAGCCATATCGATTCGGTCCGCACCGCCTACGGCGCCCGCGCCCGCGCCCTGGTCGCCGCCGTCCGCGACCGCTTCGGCGACAGCGTCACCAGCACCAATGCCGCCGGCGGCATGTTCGTCTGGGTCGACTTCACCGACGGCACCGACACCAAAGCCCTACTCCCGCAAGCCCTCGACTCCGGCGTCGCCTATGTCCCCGGCTCCGCCTTCGCCGTCTCCACCGACTACACCCACTCCATGCGCCTGTGCTTCACCACCTCCGACGAAGCCACCTTGGCCGAAGCCGTCGACCGCCTGGCCAAGGCCCACGCCGCCGCCCCGGCGCACGCCTGACCTGCTCGGCTAGACCCAGTTGTAGGTGCGCTCGACGGCCTTGTTCCACTCGTGCATGAGGGTGTCGCGATCGGTGGGGGACATGGTGGGCGTCCAGCGTTTGTCCTCGGCCCAGTTGGCGCGGATGTCGTCGGGGGAGGCCCAGTAGCCGACGGCCAGGCCCGCCGCGTAGGCCGCGCCGAGGGCGGTGGTTTCGGTGACCACCGGGCGGACCACGGGGGCGTCGAGGATGTCGGACTGGAATTGCATGAGGAGCTCGTTGACGACCATGCCGCCGTCGACCTTCAAGGTCACCTTTTCCACGTCGAGCTGTTGAGCGGCGGAGTCGGCGCGCATGGCGTCGATGACCTCTCGGGTCTGGAATGCGGTGGCTTCCAAGACAGCTCGGGCTATGTGGCCGCGGTTGACGAAGCGGGTGAGGCCCGCGAAGACGCCGCGGGCGTCGGGGCGCCAGCGGGGGGCGAACAGGCCGGAGAAGGCGGGGACGATGTAGCAGCCGCCGTTGTCGGGGACGGTATCGGCGAGAGGTTCGATGTCGTCGGCGGAGGAGATCATGCCGAGGTTGTCGCGCAGCCATTGGACGAGGGAGCCGGTCACCGCGATGGAACCCTCGAGGGCGTAGACGGCGGGCTGGTCGCCCAGGCGGTAGCAGACGGTGGTGAGCAGGCCGTGCTCGCTGAAGACCGGGGTGGTGCCGGTGTTCATGAGCATGAAATTGCCGGTGCCGTAAGTGTTCTTGGTGTCACCGGGTGACAGGCAGGCCTGGCCGAAGGTGGCCGCCTGCTGGTCGCCGAGAATCCCGGCGATGGGCACGCCCGCCAGGGCGGTGGTGGTGATCTCGCCGTAGACCTCCGACGAGCTGCGGATGGTGGGGAGCATGGCCATGGGGACGCCGAAATCGGCGCAGATCTGCGGATCCCATTGCAGGGAGCGCAGATCCATGAGCATGGTGCGGGAGGCATTGGTGACGTCGGTGAGGTGCTGGCCGGTGAGATTCCACAGGATCCAGCTGTCGATGGTGCCGAAGCACAGCTCACCGGCCAGGGCGCGTTCCCGCGCGCCGGGGACGCGGTCCAGGATCCAGCGCAGCTTGGGACCCGCGAAGTAGGTGGACAGCGGCAGGCCGGTGCGATCGGCATAGCGGGTGGCGCCCTCGGAGCCGCCGAGTTCGACGGTGAGATCGGCGGTGCGGGTGTCCTGCCAGACGATGGCATTGTGAATCGGCTTGCCGGTGGCGCGTTCCCACACCACCGTGGTCTCGCGCTGATTGGTGACGCCGGCGGCGGCGATGTCGCCCGCGCCGATGCCGAGCTTGTCCAAGACCTCCGCGATCACGGATTCGGTATTGCGCCAGATGGTTTCGGCATCGTGCTCCACCCAGCCGGGCTGCGGGAAGATCTGCTCGTGCTCGCGTTGCGCGACTCCGACTATCAACCCCTGCTGATCGAAGATGATGCACCGACTCGACGTCGTGCCCTGATCGATGGCGGCCACATAGCGACGCATTCTCAGCACGCTACTCGACAGCGGCCCGTGCACGACGCCATGACACCACCCGCGTCGCATCGCACGGCGAGCGATTACTCTCGGATACGGTTACTTGCGAGTACGAGAGCTTCGACCAGAGCGTCATCATTACGAACGCCGCGTCGTCTCCGCGGCGAAGGCTGGAGGAGTCGGGCATGACGAAGCAGCAACCGCGATCGCAGTTTCTCGGCCCCGAGCAGCGCGAAGCTGCCTGGGAGAGGCTCGGCGGCGAGCACTATGACGTGGTGGTGATCGGCGGCGGCGTGGTCGGCGCCGGCATCGCGCTCGACGCGGCCACCCGCGGCCTGGAAGTCGCCCTGGTGGAGGCCCGCGACCTGGCCTCGGGCACCTCCAGCCGCTCGTCGAAGATGTTCCACGGCGGCCTGCGCTACCTGGAGATGATGGAATTCGGGCTGGTCCGCGAGGCCCTCAAGGAGCGCGAACTGGCGCTGTCCACGCTGGCGCCGCATCTGGTCAAGCCGCTGCGCTTCCTGTACCCGCTCAGCCACTACGGCTGGGAACGGCCCTACGTGGCCACCGGCCTGCTCATGTACGACACCATGGGCGGCGCCAAATCCGTTCCCGGACAGCATCATCTGACCAGGTCCGCGGCCCTGCGGCTGGCGCCCGGACTGAAGCGCGACGCGCTCACCGGCGGCCTCACCTACTACGACACCGTGGTCGACGACGCCCGCCACACCATGACCGTGGCCCGCACCGCCGCCCACTACGGCGCGGTCATCCGCACCTCCACCCAGGTGATCGGCTTCCTGCGCGAGGCGGACCGTGTGGTCGGCGTGAAGGTGCACGACAGCGAGGACGGCCGCACCACCGAGGTCCGGGCCAGCGTGGTCATCAATGCCACCGGCGTCTGGACCGACGAGCTGCAAGCCCTGGCCAAACAGCGTGGGCGATTCCATGTGCGAGCATCCAAGGGCGTGCACATTGTGGTGCCGCGCGACCGCATCGCCAGCGATACCTCGATCATTCTGCGCACCGAGAAGAGCGTGCTGTTCGTCATCTCGTGGGGCACCGACCACTGGATCATCGGCACCACCGACACCGACTGGAATCTGGACCTCGCCCATCCGGCGGCGACCAAATCCGATATCGACTACATCCTCGACCACGTCAACAAGGTGCTGGTCACCCCGCTCACGCACGCCGACATCACCGGCGTCTACGCGGGCCTGCGGCCGCTGCTGGCGGGGGAGAGCGATCAGACCTCGAAGCTCTCGCGCGAGCACGCCGTGGCCCGCATCGCGCCCGGCCTGGTCGCCATCGCCGGCGGCAAGTACACCACCTACCGGGTGATGGCCTACGACGCCGTCGACGAAGCGGCACAGGACATTCCGCGTCGCGTCTCGCCGACGATCACCGAGAAGGTGCCGCTGCTCGGCGCGGACGGCTACTACGCGCTCATGAACCAGACCCCGCACCTGGCCGAGAAATACGGCATCCACCCGTACCGGATCCAGCACCTGCTCAACCGGTACGGCTCGCTCATCGATGAGGTCCTCGGTCTCGCCGACGGCAAACCCGAACTGCTGGAACCGATCACGGCTTCACCCGGCTATCTGCGCGTGGAGGTCGTGTATGCGGCCGCCGCCGAGGCCGCCCTGCACCTCGACGACATCCTCGCCCGCCGCACCCGCATCTCCATCGAATACGCCCACCGCGGTGTGGATTGCGCCGACGAGGTCGCCAAACTCGTTGCCCCCGTGCTCGGCTGGAGCAAGTCCGATGTCGATCGCGAGGTCGACACCTACAAGGCCCGCGTCAAGGCCGAGATCGAATCCCAGACCCAGCCCGACGACGCCTCCGCCGAAGCGCTGCGCCTGGAAGCCCCGGAAGCCCGCGCCAAGGTGCTGGTCCGCGAGGACCTGCCCATCGACAAATAGTCAGCGCACAGGTCAGGCATCCCCACCTGGATCCGGTCGCGCGCTGGTCAGCGACGGGAGGTCGAGGACGACACGACTGTCGCTCAGGGTCAGGGCCGCCCGTCCAGCGTGCTCGCCGGCGCTCTCGTAGTGCTCATCGACGAGCTGGAAAGCTGTGAGGCTGACCGGCTCATCCAAATCGATGAGCCAATAGTGTTCGATACCGACCTCGGCGTACTCGGCGAACTTTGTCACGCGGTCGGTGCGTTTGGTGCCGTCGGAGAGAATTTCGACGACGAGCGACACGTCCGCCGGCTTCCAGCGCGGCAGATTCGCTTCGATACCCGAGGCCGATCCCACCAACACGTCGGGCACCCGGACGGTCGGCGGGCTTCCCGGCTCGATGACGAGCTCGACTTCGGTGAGTACGCCTTGCGATGCTGGGAGTTGTGGTTCGAGCTGTGCGGCCAGCCGCCACACCGCGCGCTGGTGCTTGGAAACCGGCCGCGGAGACACGACCAGGACCCCCTCGACAAGCTCGTACCAGCGGCTGTTGTCCTCCGGGAGTGCGATCCAGTCGTTCAGGGTCAACAGACGGTCGGGCCAGGACACGACATTCACCGCTGCCTCTCTTCGCGCGTACGAACCTTAGGCCAGTCTGGCATACGACGCGCCGTATTCGCTGGTCCAGGAACTATTCCACCGAGTCGGGTCAGCGGGAGATCGGCGCCGGCTGGCAGCGGGGGCAGAAGTAGATGCCGCGGTCCGCGCGGGCTGGATAGGTCTGTGGATCGCCGATCAGATGGACGACGATGATGGTGCCGCAGCGCTGACACGGCCGGCGCTGCCGCCCGTAAGCCAGGGCCCGCCAGGGCGGTTTGTGCGCGGCCTGGGTGAGGACGCGATGCGCCTCGTCGACCAGGCCGGGCAGGTCGGCGATTTCGCCCACAGGAGTCGCGGGGTGGATGCGTCGCAGATAGCAGACCTCACTGCGGTAGATATTGCCGATCCCCGCCAGGTTCCGCTGATCGAGCAGAGCCAATGCGATGGGCAGATCGGGTTTCTCGCTCAGTCGCCGGACCGCTTCGGCCGCATCCCAATTCGGGCCGAGCAGGTCCGGGCCGAGGTGATCGGTGGCCTGGTGCTCGTCCGCGCGACGCAGCACCTCCACCGTGCCGAGCGAGAAGCCCACGGCCTCGGCCTCCGCGGTGGCGAGCACCAGCCGCGCGGTGAATCCCGGCTTGGTCCACCGCTGTCCCGGCTGGTAGACCCGCCACTCGCCCTCCATCTTCAGGTGGGTGTGAATGCTGAGCTCCGGGGTACGGACGAACAGATGCTTGCCATAGCTGCCGACACTCTCCACCGGCTCGCCCCGCAGATCGAGCGTCGCGTACTTCGGCACCCGGAAGTCACTGCGCACCAGCTCTTTCCCAGCCAGCGCGGCACGCAGCCGGGCCGCGGCGAGAAATACCGTGTCACCCTCGGGCACGGCATCCCCCGGACGAGCCGGGTCGCGCGGGCGCTCGGCGGCTCACGGGCGGCCCCGCAGCCGGAAGCCCTTGGGTGTCGCGGCGAAGCCGGCCTCGCTGAGGAAGGTGGCGAAAGTATTGCCGTGCACCGATTCCCCGTTCACCCGATCGATCACCAGCGAATCCACCCGCCGCTCGTGCACCAGCCCTGCCAGCGCCGTCGCCGCGGCCGTCCGCACCCCCGGATCCTCGGTGAACGTCAGCAGCGTCTTCCCACCCCGCTCCAGATACAACGCCAGCTCACCCTCCATCAGCACCACCAGCGCCCCCGCCTTGCGCCCCGGCCGATGCCCGGCCCCTTCGGCGGCGGCCTTCGGCCAAGGTAGCGCGGCCCCATAGGGATTCGCGGGGTCACAGGCGGCCAAGGCCAGCGCGGTACTGTCGCCCGGCACCCGACCGCGGTGCACGGGGCCGGACCCTGCTCCGGAGCCGTCAGGGCCCCCACCCGCGCGGGATGGATCGACGTCGAAGGACCGTAGTCGATCGACCACATCCGTGGTCGAGAACTGCGCCCCGCCCAGCGAATCCACGAAATACCCGCGCCGGCAGCGGCCGCGATCCTCGAATTCGGTGAGCACCCGGTACATCAGCGCGAACCCACCCGGCACCCCCTCACTCTGCACCGACCCCCTGGTCAGCACCCCATACCGCTCCAGCAGCACATCAGCCGTCGCATGCGCCCGAATCGTATTGTCCGCCACCCGCTCCGGAAGCAAAGACCAACGCCCGGCGGCCGACGGCGGACTCGTCCGCACCGGAGCCCCGCCCCCGGGCAGATACATCCGCCCGCGCGGAGCCCGGCGCGGCGTGCGATGCGCCGTAGTGGTGCGCGTGGTCCCGGAGAGCAGCGCCCGCACCGGAGCGAAGGTATCTCCGGCCACATACCCGGCCCAGACCAGCTCCCACAGCTCCGCGAGCACACCGGATTCGTTGTCGCCCCCGGCGGCCTCCAGCAATTGCCGGAAGAAGTAGGCCCCACCCGAACTCGGTACCACTTGGTATGCCGGGCCGTCCCCGCGTCGGTCCGGGGCCTGCGAGGTCGCCGATAGGCCACCTTCGAGTGCTGCACCGGAGCCGTTCTCGTTATCTCGGCCCGCGATATCGCGCGCCTCGTCCACTGCACCGCGCAGGCTGGAGGTGTCGGAATCGAGGGCGGGGCGTGGACGCACCGGGCCGCCGATCACCGTCGCGCCCATCGCCGTGAGCAGGCTGATTTGTGCTTCGGTGAAGTCGATGTGGGCGGGCGGGGTGAGAGTCAGCGGTGCTTGCTCGGCGGGGTGCAGGGCGATCCAGCCGTCTTTGGCGGTAATGGAGCCGTGGCCGGACCAGAGGACCTCGCCGGTGGCCATGAGCTCGTCGAGAATGGCGGGGGAGTAGTCGCGGACCCGGGAGGGCAGGATGAGCGATTCCCAGGCGGAGGCCGGAATCGGCACGCCCGCGAGCTGTTCCACGACAGCGGCGACGCCGTCCACGCCGCGGAGTTCGCCGGTGCCGATGTGCTGCCAGGCGGGGAGGAAGCGGCCCAGCGCGCTGGTGGCGACCGGCTCGACTTCCTTGCGGGCGGCGGCCAGGGAGCGGCGGCGGAGGCGGCGGAGCACTTCGTTGTCGCACCATTCGGCGCCGGCCGCGCCGGGGGTGAATTCGCCTTCCACCACGCGTTTTTCGAGGGCGAGGCGGTGCAGGGCGGTGGCGGCCACGGCGGATCCGAGGCCGAAGCGGGCGGCCGCGGCGTCGAGGGTGAAGGGGCCGTGGGTGCGGGCGTAGCGGGCGATGAGGTCGCCGAGCGGGTCGGCGACCGGTTCGATGAAGGCGGCGGGGACGCCGATGGGGAGTGGGACGCCCAGGGCGTCACGGAGCCGGGAGGCATCCTCGATCGCCACCCACCACCGCGAGCCCGCGAACGAGACTTCCAGGGCACGATGGGATTTCACCAGTTCGGCGAACCATTGACGGGGATCGTCCACGCAGCGCAGGGCGGCTTCCTCGGCCGTGATCGGTCCGAGCAGGCGCAGCAGATCGGCCAGTCCCTCCATATCCCGCGCCCGCCGCTCCGGAGTCAGCCGCTGCAATTCCCGTTCGGTCTGCTCCAGCACCGCGGCATCGAGCAGCTCGCGCAGCTCGACCCGGCCGAGCAGCTCCGCCAGCAGGCTGGAGTCCAAAGACAGTGCGGCGGCGCGTCGTTCGGCGAGCGGGCTGTCGCCTTCGTACATGAACTGCCCGATGTAGTCGAACAGCAGCGAATTCGCGAACGGCGACGGCGTGGCCGTCTCCACCTCCACCAGCCGCAGCTGCCGGCGCGCCACCCGCCCCAGAATGTCGCGCAGCGAGGGCAGGTCGTACACGTCCTGCAGGCACTCGCGCACGGTCTCCAGCAGAATCGGGAACTCCGGGAACTTCCGCGCCACATCCAGCAGCTGCGCCGACCGCTGCCGCTGCTGCCACAGCGGCGCGCGTTTTCCGGGATCCCGCCGCGGCAACAGCAGTGCCCGCGCCGCGCACTCCCGGAACCGGGACGCGAAAAGCGCCGACCCGCCGACCTGTTCGGTCACCAGATCATCGATCTCATCCGGCTCGAACACGAACAATTCCGCCCCCGGCGGATCATCCGTGGTGTCGGGCAGCCGCACCACGATCCCGTCATCCGACGGCGTCGGCGCGGCGTCCACCCCGAACCGCTCCCGCAGGCGCGCCGCCACCGCCAAGGCCCACGGCGCATGCACCGGCAACCCGTATGGGGAGTGCAATACCAGCCGCCAGTCCCCGAGCTCATCCCGGAACCGCTCCACCAAAAGCGTCCGGTCCGTGGGCAACTGACCCGTCGCCTGCCGCTGCTCCTCCAGCAGCGACACCAGATTCGCCGTCGCATTGGAGTCCAGCCCGGCCGCGGCGGCGACGCGACCCAGCTCGTCCAGCTCCGGCTCGGCACCGGTCCGGCCTGCGGACTTCTTACCGCCGCTCCCACGACTCGTGCGCTCCCCCTTCGCGCTCGTCGTCGTACGGCCCTCCGGTGGCGTGCCGGCACCCGTCTCCGTGGAAGGCGCTGTGGCACTGTCCGTCCCAGGCGTCTGCTCGGAGCCACGCAGAAATTCACTCAGCGCCGTCGCCAGATCCACCGGCGCGCTGCCATTCCCGCCTCCGGCCACCGCCGTCCGGACGCTCGGACTCTGCTCCACCGCCTTTCCGGCGATGCGCACGAATTCGCCCAGGGCCGCGCCCAATTCGGCGGGGCGGCCCAGCCCGTCACCGTGCCAGAACGGCAGGCGGCCCGGCAGTCCGAAGGCGGGGGTGACCAGGACGCGGTCGAAGGTGATCTCCTCGATGCGCCAGCTGGTCGCGCCCAGGGCGAAGACATCGCCCACGCGGGACTCGTAGACCATCTCCTCGTCGAGTTCGCCTACGCGGGAGGCTTTCTCGCCGACCATGAAGACGGGGAACAGGCCGCGGTCGGGGATAGCGCCGCCCGAGGTCACCGCCAGGCGTTGCGCGCCCGGCCGCCCGGTCAGGGTTCCGGCGTCGCGGTCCCAGACGATGCGCGGGCGGAGTTCGGCGAATTCGTCGGAGGGGTAGCGTCCGGAGAGCAGGTCCAGGACGGAGTCGTAGGCCGAACGGGGCAGGGCCGCATAGCTTCCGGTGCGGCGGACGGTGTCGAACCAGGACTCGGCGTCGATGGGTTCCAGGGCGCAGGCGGCGACGGTCTGCTGCGCCAGGATGTCGAGGGGGTGGGCCGGGATCTTCAGTTCCTCGATCTGCCCGGCGGTCATGCGCTGGGAGGCGACCGCGCAGTGGATGACATCGGTGCGGTGCTTGGGGAAGATGACGCCGCGCGAGATCTCGCCGACCTGGTGCCCGGCGCGGCCGACGCGCTGTAGCCCGCTGGCCACCGACGGCGGGGCCTCCACCTGGACGACCAATTCGACCGCGCCCATATCGATGCCGAGTTCGAGGCTGCTGGTGGCCACCACGCAGCGCAGGCGGCCGCTCTTGAGATCGTCCTCGATAATGGCGCGCTGCTCCTTGCTCACCGACCCGTGGTGGGCGCGGGCCAGCAGCGGGGCGGCGCCGTGGATCACCTCGGTGGACGCGCCGAGCAGGGCGGGCGGGGCGTGCTCGGTCTCCACCGCCGCGCCGGTCCGGGACGCGTACGCCTCGTTCAAGCGCGCGGTGAGCCGTTCGGCCAGCCGCCGCGAATTCGCGAACACAATGGAGGACCGGTGCTCGAGCACCAGATCCACGATGGCCTCGTCCACATGCGGCCAGATGGATCCGGGCTGATCGGAATCCTCGTTGCCCGCATCGGGTTCGGTCATGTCCGCCACCGGCACCCGCACCGACAGGTCGAAGGTCTTGGGCGCGGGCGGCGACACGATGGTGATCGGCGCGTTCCCGACCAGGAACCGCCCCACCTGCTCCGGCGGCCGCACCGTCGCCGACAAACCGATGCGCTGAGCGGGCCGCCCGCCCGCCGCCTCCGTCACGGCGTCCAGCCGGGCCAGGGAAAGCGCCAGGTGCGCACCGCGTTTGGACCCGGCGATGGCATGCACCTCGTCCACGATCACCGTGTGCACCTCGCTCAGCGATTCCCGCGCCGCCGAGGTGAGCATGAGGAACAGCGATTCCGGCGTGGTGATCAGAATGTCCGGCGGCGTGCGCTGCAGCAGCCGCCGATCGGCCGCGCTGGTATCGCCCGACCGCACGCCCACGCTGATCTCCGGCGCCGGCAGCCCCAGCCGCTTGGCCGTCTGCGTCACCCCGACCAGCGGCGCCCGCAGATTCCGCTCCACATCCACCGCGAGCGCCTTCAACGGCGAGATGTAGAGCACCGAGGTCTTGCGCCGCTTCTCCACGGACTCCCGGGTGGCCAGCCGGTCGATGGCCCACAGGAATGCCGACAGCGTCTTGCCCGACCCGGTCGGCGCGATGACCAGCGTGTGCTCTCCGGCCGCAATGGCCTCCCAGGCCCCCAGCTGCGCGGCCGTCGGCGCCGGGAACGCACCGTCGAACCACTGCCGGGTAGCGGGGGAGAACCGATCCATGGCCCCAGTCTGCACCCGGCCACCGACAGCGGCGGTCACCCGCCGCCGCCGCGAACCGCCGCGCACCGGATATCCCCCGGTGCGCGAGGTTATCCCGCAGCGGCGTACAAGATCATGACGGCGAACTTGCGCCACCGGTGCGCGAGCAGCGCGCCGGTGCGAGGCGAGCGGCCTGCGCGCTGGCTCAGCTGCGCCAGGGTCACGAGCCCGAGCGAAGGTCGGGCAATCGAGATACGCCCGTAGCGGCCGCGCGTAGTCTTCCAACCGTGCAGAAGGTGCTAAGACTCGATCTCGTTAGTCACGGGATGACAGAGGCAATGCGCAAAGCACGATTCCCCGTCGACGAACCGCTCACCGAGGCCGGTCGCCGGGCGGTGTCGGCCACCGGCCGCCTACAGGCGTCCCGCGTGCTGACCGCCCCGGAACGCCGGACCGTCGAAACCGCCGCCCTCATGGGCCTCATGGGCGAGGAGGACGACCGACTACGAGACCTCGACGCCGGCGCCTGGCGCGGCGGCGAACTCATGTCGGTGCCGAAGGAGGATCTCTACCTCTGGCTCACCGATCCGGCCTATCGCGGCCACGGCGGCGAGTCCGTGGTCGATGTCATCGAGCGCACCGGTGAGTGGATGGCCGATATCGCCGTCGAGGGCGAACCCACCATTGCCATCACCCACCCCGCCGTTGTTCGCGCCGCCCTCCTGATCACTTTGGACGCGCCCGCGAAATCTTTCTGGCGCATCGATGTCCCGCCGGTGTGCGTCACCCGGTTGCACTATCGCGGGGAGTGGACACTGCATTTCCGGCCGTGAGATACCCGGAGGTCCGGACGGCCAAACACGGAAGTCGCATTTGTCCCGTGAGTCGTATTCGCCGTGCGCGCCGCGCGGATCGGTTCAGGGCCGCGCGGGCGCGCCGAGCCGGATCAGCGCCCGCACCGCATCGGTGATCAGCGCCGCCGACAGGCTCGGATCGACCGCGCGCTGAATGCCGAGCCCGAGGCCGAGGCTCAGCACCGAGGTGGCCGCGTCCTGCGCCGACATGGGCAGCGTCACCCCGATCGACTCGGCGAGGGTCTCCAGCTGCGCCGCGACCATGCCGCGCATGAGCGACAGGTTCGACACCAGCGCCGCCTGCAGGGCCGGATCATCGCGGGCCACGATGGCGAATTCGAATTCCAGCATGGTCCAGCCGACATCGCCGAGGGTGCGCTCGGCCCAGCGCTCCAGCCGTTCGAGCCGCTCCTCCAGGCTGTCGTCGGTGTTCACCAGATCGGTGACCTCACCGAACTTGGTCTCGTGGATCAGCGCCAGCACTTCCAGGCACAGCGCCGATTTGGTCCGGAAGTTGGAGTACACCGCGCCCTTGGAGTACCCGGCCACCTCGGCGACGCGTTCCAGGCTGGTCTTGGCGTACCCGTCGGCCAGGAACAGCTCGCGCGCGGTCGCCAGCAGATCCGTGCGGGTGCGGGCCTGGCTCTCGGACCGGGTCAGTCGTGGCATACGGCAATTCTATGTACCGCCAGTTTCGGGATACCGCCGGTATCTGAAAACTGATACTGTTCGAAACCATGAGTAACAGCAACGGGTCACAGCGACGTGGCCTGGCCATCGGCTGCGGGGGGACGGTGGGCGCGGCGTGGATCGTCGCGGCCCTGGCCGCCGCGCGGGACGTACTGGACTGGGATCCGTGGGACGCGGAGGTCATGATCGGCACGTCCGCCGGCGCGGAAATGCTGACCATGCTCGGCAGCGGCATCGGTGTGGACGAGCTGGTGGCGATGCAGCGGGGTACCTCCACCAATCCCATCCTCACCGCCCATATGCGCTGCGAGCCAGGGCGATTCCCGCCGCTGCCGCGGCCGAGCCTGGGCGCGCCGGGGCGCGCGGTGCGCGAACTGCTGGCCCGGCCCGGCAATGGCCACGCCCTGCTGACCGCGGGCAGCGGCCTGCTGCCGAAGGGCGGCGGCGATGCGAGCTGGCTGCAGCGCCTGGCCGATCGGCTCAATCCGGGCCGGTCCTGGGTCGAGCATCCGGCGACCTGGCTGGTGGCCATGGACGACGCCACCGGGGAACGCGTCGCCTTCGGCTCGCCCTCCGCGCCGGACGCGAGTCTCGGTGCCGCACTGCGCGCTTCGTGGGCCGTGCCCGGCTGGTTCCCGGCCGTCCCGATCGCGGGCCGGAACTTCATCGACGGCGGCGCGGCCTCCACCGCCTCGGTCGACCTGTTGATTCCGGCGCGGCTGGACGAGGTGCTGGTGCTGGCCCCCATGGCCTCCACCGGCCGCCTGCCCGCCGCCGGTCCGGGTCACTTCCTGGAACGTCAACTGCGTAATCGCATGAGCGAGAAGCTCGATGCCGAGATCGCGTTGCTGCGGGCCGCGGGCGCCAAGGTGCTCCGCATCGACGCCACCGCCGAGGATCTCGCGGTCATGGGCCCCAATTTCATGGACGGCCGCCGCCGCCTCGCCACCTTCGAACACAGCCTGCGCAGCACCCGCCGGGCAATGGAGCAAGGAGCTTTCGCATGAGCCTTCTCGGAAAGAGCTATCCGGCAATCGATCTCACGGGCGCGCGGGTGTTCATCACGGGCGCGGGCCGAGGCATCGGCCAGTGCACGGCGGAGCTGTTCGCCCGCAAGGGGGCCGAGGTGGCCATCGCGGACGTGGACACCGAGGCCGCCCAGCTGACCGCTGCTTCTCTGGGCGCCAAGGCTTTCGAACTCGATGTGCGCGACCGCGCGCAGTGGGACCGGGCCGTCGCCGATTTCGGCCGCATCGACATCCTGGTCAACAATGCCGGCGTCATGCCCGCCGGCGCCTTCCTCGACGAACCGGATGCCGTGGGGCACACCACCATCGACGTCAATGTCTGGGGCCTCATCCACGGCATGCGCGCCGTCGCCCCCGGCATGATCGACCGCGGCAAGGGCCACATCGTCAATGTCGCCTCCCTGGCCGGCAAGATCCCCATCCCCGGCCTGGCCGTCTACAACGCCAGCAAGTTCGCCGCCGTGGGCCTGTCCGCCGCAACGCGATTGGAATTCGAACCGCACGGCATCAGCGTCAGCTGCGTCATGCCCTCCGCCGTCCGCACCCGCCTGTCCTCCGGCCTCACCCTGGGCGCGGGCCTGCCCACCGTCGACCCGGAAGACGTGGCCGCCGCCGTGGTCGCCACCTGTCGCACCCGCAAAGCCGAAGTGGCCGTGCCGAATTACCTCGCACCCCTGGATGCGGCCCTGGCCGCCGCCCCCGAGCCGGCGGTCCGCCTGGTCCGCCGCCTGTTCAACGGCGACCGCGCCCTGCACCCCGCCGACGCGAGCACCCGCGCCAAGTACGAGGATCAGATCCGCGCCATCTCCACCGACGGCAAGAAGCGCGCCTGACCCGAGACGCTCGAGCGGCGGCCCCACCGGAAAATCGGTTGGGGCCGCCGCTGGTTCATCGTTAGAGTGCCGTGGTGCGAGTGCCCGGTGCGACAGGCGGCGGTTACTTCATATCCTTTCGAACGAGAGTTCTTGCGGGTTCGAATCCCGCCGCTGACGCACTGTCGGCGTGGCGAAATTGGCAGACGCAAAAGGCAGCCGCAGGGCAGATCCGCAGCCGACCCATGATCTCGGGCCTCGCACACGGCTCGATCACCGGTATCGTCCAGATATGACCGAGAACCGGTTGGCCTGCATCAAGCAGACCATGCTCGTCACCGACCTGGGCTTCCTCGCCTACTGGCTGGCCACGGCCCTCGGCGTCCTCAGCGTCGGCTCCGATCCCTTTCTGCAACAGTGGAACTGGTCGTTCCTCGGCCTGGATCTGGTGGCCATCGGCCTCGGCCTGGTCAGCCTGATCGTGGCCCGCCGCCGCGCTGCCCTCGGCGAACGCCTCATGCTCGTCTCGCTGACGGCCACCGCGGCCGCCGGTCTCATGGCGCTGAACTTCTACCTCGTCCGCTGCGAATTCGACCCGAGCTGGTGGCTCCCCAACCTCTGGCTGGTGCTCTTCCCCGCCATCGCCCTCGTCATGATGCTCAACCCCACCGCCCCCAGTCGATCAGAACGCGCCTGAACCGCCGGTTCGGCCCGCAGCGAAATCTGGTATCAAGCTGGAGGTTTCCTCCTATCGTTGCGCCATGAAAATCGGAATCTTGGGCACCGGCTCTGTCGGCCGGACCCTTGCGGCGCGCCTGGCGGAACTGGGGCACGACGTAGTCATCGGGACGCGCGACGTCGCCGCCACCGAGGCCAAAACAGAGCAGCCGTTCCCGGCTCCCCTGCGCACGGCCCCGGAGGCGGCCGCTCACGCCGAGCTGGTCATCAATGCCACCGGCGGGCAGGTCAGCGTGGCCGCGCTCCAGGGCGCGGGCGCGGAGAACCTGGCGGGCAAGGTGCTCATCGACATCTCGAATCCGCTCGACTTCTCCCAGGGCTTCCCGCCCCGGCTCGCGGTCTGCAACGACGATTCGATCGGCGAGCAGATCCAGCGCGCGTTTCCGGACGCGCTGGTGGTGAAGACCCTCAACACCGTTACCGCCGATGTCATGGCGCATCCGGCCAAGGTCGGCGACGGTGATCACACCGTCTTCGTCAGCGGTAACGATCCCGACGCGAAAGGT
Source organism: Nocardia sp. NPDC127526 (assembly GCF_042672265.1). Taxonomy (NCBI): domain Bacteria; kingdom Bacillati; phylum Actinomycetota; class Actinomycetes; order Mycobacteriales; family Nocardiaceae; genus Nocardia; species Nocardia sp. NPDC127526. Next base: position 42,493 of record NZ_JBHXVO010000017.1, read on the forward strand.
ACTGTCTCGCAGTTGCTTCGCGAGTTCGGGTGGCGGGATATCGTCGATGTCGGGGATATCACCACCGCGCGCGGCGTCGAGATGATGCTGCCCCTGTGGGTGCGGTTGATGGGTGCGATCGGCACCCAGCAGTTCAATTACAAACTCGTCCGCTGACCATTGCCGATCGGCCGGTCCTCCTAGGCGCGGTGCCGTGTCTCGGTGGCGAGCTGGATCAGCTCGGGGATCGTGAACGGTGGGCCGACCTGCCCGTCCGGCCAGACGGGCGCCCATGACCCATCGTGGTACTGAATCCAACCGGCGGGCCGCTCCTCGCCGATCAGCGCCGATGCGTCATCGATGTCCATTGGAATCGGTTCGTGTGTAGGTGTTTTCGGGGCTCACGGTGATCACGTCGACGACGTGCAGGAGGTCGCCGGGTACGGTGCCGCCCTCGAAATGCGCTGTGCTCGGGACGAAAACGGCGTCGGCCATGATGCAAGTGATCGTGACCTTCAGCCCCGCGAGCAGCGGCTTTCCGGTCCGCCCGTCGATGACGATCATTTTCGCGAAGTCGAAGCCGCGCAGCGCTGCCGCGCCACGCACCTCCGCTTCGTCCCACGCTTGCCGCACGCCGCTGATGTCGGATCGAACGTATCCGATCGCGGTTGGCCGAAACTTCATCGTGTGCTCCGCTCTGCTCGGTTCGGGCTCGAGCTCAGAGCAACACAGCCGACGTGCGCCGCGAAGGGCCACGTGAATATTCAAACGAAGTCGTGCAAAACTCCACGATCAGATGCAGAGATGCGGTACAAAAGCATTCGGACACCGCGCTATCTGGGGTTCAGGATCCGGGCACTACTGCATTCAGTTCCAAGGGAGCTTCGATGCCAGAGTCTCCAACACTTCTTCGTCGCCAACTCGGGCGCTTCCTCCGCGAATGCCGCGAAGGTACCGGGATGACCATCGCTCTTGCGGCCAGAGAGGTCCAGCTAAGCGCTGCCGCGCTCCAACGCCTGGAGGCCGGCCGGTCGAAGAACCCACGCAGGCAGGACGTTCGAGAGCTGTGCAACTTTTACGAGGTAAGTGCGGACGAGACCGAACGGGCCGTGAACCTCGCGATCAAGGCGGCCAAGAACGAGGACGAAGATGGCATCACCGCCTTGGGCGGAATGTTCAGTGACGCATTCAACATGTACGCAGGCATGGAGAAGTCGGCCAGGAAGCTCGTTACCTTCCAGGAATTCATACCTGGCTTGGTCCAGACACCCGACTACGCCCGAGCAATCATTCAGGCATCGCTCGAGCGAATCGGCAAGCTCGAAGAATTGGAGCCGCGCGTACGGGCTCGGATGAAACGTCAAGTGATCGTTACCCGCAAGTCCAGCCCGTTGCAGCTGGACATCCTTCTTCATGTATCTGCGCTCTACCGTGTTATCGGCGGCCCGGAGGTGATGCGGGCGCAGTTACACCACCTGGCCGAAGTGACCAAGCTGCCCAACGTAACGCTCATGATTCAGCCGTGGGAGGCCGGGTTGACCTGGGGTAAGCCCCCGAGCCCGTTCAACCTTCTCGACTTCGGGACCGACAGTCGAGACCGCCCCGTCGAGCCACCGATCGTCTATCTGGACGGCTCGATGACTCCGGATCTCTACAGCGAGAGACAGGATCTCGTCCAGAGCTACCATGAACTAGCTGCTGACATCCGGCATTCCGCGCTGGACGAAACGCATTCACGAGAGTTGCTTCGGCAGATAGCAAGGGAGAAGTACCGTGACCGTTGACCTTTCCGGCGCTCGCTGGTTCAAAAGTAGCTACAGCGAGTCCAGTGGAACCTGCGTGGAGGTCGCTTTCCTCGACGAGGGCATGGTCGGCGTCCGCGACTCCAAGAACCCGACCGGCCCGGCGCTGGTCTTCACTCCGGGCGAGTGGAGCGCCTTCACCGCAGGTGTCAATGACGGAGAGTTCGCTCGCCCCAGCTGATTTCGTTCGGACGAGCTAATCGCGAGCGCCCCACTGGAGGTGGGGCGCTCGTCGTGTTTCGGGCGCGAGGTTCACTCGAACTTGATGCCCTGTGCCAGGGGGAGTTCGGTGGAGTAGTTGATGGTGTTGGTGGCGCGGCGCATGTAGGACTTCCAGGAGTCGGAGCCGGATTCGCGGCCGCCGCCGGTTTGCTTCTCGCCGCCGAAGGCGCCGCCGATCTCGGCGCCGGAGGTGCCGATATTGACATTGGCTATGCCGCAGTCGGAGCCGTCGGCGGCCAGGAAGCGTTCGGCTTCGCGCTGGTTCTGGGTGAAGATGGCCGAGGAGAGGCCCTGGGGGACAGCATTGTGCAGGTCGATGGCGGTGTCGAGGTCGTGATAGGTGAGGACGTAGAGGATAGGGGCGAAGGTTTCCTCGCGGACCACGGCGGTCTGGGCGGGCATGCGGACCAGGGCGGGGCGGACGTAGTAGGCGTCGGGGCCGAAATCGTCGACTCGGTCGCCGCCGCAGATCAATTCGCCGCCGTCGGCCTGGGCGCGCCGCAGGGCATCCTGCATGGCCTCGTAGGAGCGGCCGTTGATCAGCGGGCCGACGAGCACGCCGTCCTCGAGCGGATTGCCCACGCGCAGTTGGCGATACGCCGCGGCAATGCGATCCAGCAGCGGGCCGACCACGTCCGCGTGCACAATGAGCCGTCGCAGGGTGGTGCAGCGCTGCCCGGCCGTGCCCGCCGCCGCGAACACGATGCCGCGCGCGGCCAGATCCAGATCGGCCGACGGGGTCACCACCGCGGCATTGTTGCCGCCCAGCTCCAGCAGGCAGCGGCCGAAGCGCGCGGCCACCCGCGGGGCCACGATCCCGCCCATGCGCACCGAGCCGGTCGCGCTCACCAGCGCCACCCGCGGATCGTCCACCAGCGCGGAGCCGATCTCGGCCCCGCCCTGAATCAGTTGGTGCACATGCGGATCCGCGCCCACGTCCACGGCCGCCCGCTGCAACAGCGAGTGACAGGCCAGCGCCGTCAGCGGCGTCGCGTCCGAGGGCTTCCACACCACGGTGTCGCCGCACACCAGCGCGAGAGCGGTATTCCACGCCCACACCGCGACCGGGAAGTTGAACGCCGAGATCACCCCGACCACGCCGAGCGGATGCCAGGTCTCCATCAGCCGGTGCCCGGGCCGCTCCGACGGCATGGTCTTGCCGTACAGCTGCCGCGAGAGGCCGATGGCGAACTCGCAGATGTCGATCATCTCCTGCACTTCGCCGCGCGCCTCGGCGCCGATCTTGCCGGCCTCCAGGGTGACCAGCTCGCCGAGATCGTCCTTGTGCTCGGTGAGCAGTTCCGCCAGCCGCCGCACCACCGCGGCGCGCTGCGGCGCGGGCACGGTGCGCCACGCCCGGAACGCGGCGTCCGCGCGCCCGACGGCCGCGTCCACATCGGCGACCGTGCTCGGTTTCAGGCCGGCCAGCTCGCTGCCGGTAATGGGGGAGCGCACTGAGAGCGCGCCCGGTTCGGGAAGTTTGGTGCCGAGGGCGCGCAGCAGCGCCTCGGTGCGGTCCCGCAGCTCACGGGTGGTGTTCGGGCTGAGAGTGTTGGTCATCTACGGCTCCAGGGGATGGGTTCCGGCCACGAGTTCGGTTCGCTGAGTTAGCCTTCGCTGATGGCGGATACACCGGCGAAACCCGTACTCGACGACATCGATCGACTGCTGATTCGTGAGCTGATCGCCGACGGTCGCGCCACCCTCTCCAATCTGGCAGAAAAGGCGAACCTTTCGGTGTCGGCGGTGCAGTCGCGGGTCCGGCGGCTGGAGGCGCGCGGTGTGATCCGCGGGTACACGGCCAATGTGGATCCCGAAGCGCTGGGGCAGCTGCTGTCGGCATTCGTCGCGATCACTCCTCTCGACCCGTCGCAACCCGATGACGCACCCGCACTGCTGCAGCACATTCCGGGCATCGAGGCATGCCATTCGGTGGCCGGGGACGAGAGCTACATGCTGCTGGTGCGAGTGGCCTCGCCCCGTCATCTGGAGCAGTTGCTGCAGGAGATCCGCGCGACCGCCAACGTCAGGACTCGATCCACGATCATTCTGCAGACATTCTATGACAAGTAGGGCCGTTTCGTAATTTGTTCGGAACTTCCGGACAAAACCGTAAATATTCATTTACGCTGGATGGCGTGACGCTCGAACTCGATCGGCTCGGGGCGGTTGCCGAAACGCCACTCATCACCCCCGCCCGGGTGCACGAGATCCTGTCCGCCAACATCCTCGCGGACGGCTTCGAACTAGTGCTCGACCTGCGGAAATCCCGCGGTCGCCGGCTAGTGGACGCCCGCGACGGGACCGCGTATCTGGACATGTTCGGGTTCTTCGCCTCCTCCACCCTGGGGATGAACCACCCGGCCCTGGTCGGCGACCGTCACTTCCTGGCGAATCTGACCGCGGCCGCCCTGAACAAGCCCAGCAACTCCGATGTCTACACCGTCGAAATGGCGCGCTTCGTGGACACTTTCGCGCGCGTCCTGGGAGACCCCCGGCTACCGCACCTGTTCTTCATCGACGGCGGCGGTCTCGCGGTGGAGAACGCCCTCAAGGCGGCGTTCGACTGGAAGTCCCGGCACAACGAGATGCACGGCCGCCCAGCCGAACTCGGCACCAAGGTGCTGCATCTGACCGGCGCCTTCCACGGCCGCACCGGCTACACGCTGTCGCTGACCAATACCGATCCCGTCAAGACCGCGCGCTTCCCGAAGTTCGACTGGCCGCGCCTGGATACGCCGTATGTGGGCCCGGACCATCCGGATATCGAGGCCGCCGAAGCGCACGCCCTCGATCAGGCGCGCCGCGCCTTCGCCGAAAACCCGCACGACATAGCGTGTTTCATTGCCGAGCCCATCCAGGGCGAGGGCGGCGACCGGCATCTGCGCCCGGAATTCCTGCGGGCCGTCCAGGAGTTGTGTCACGAGAACGACGCCCTGTTCATCCTCGACGAGGTGCAGACCGGCGTCGGCATGACCGGCACCATGTGGGCCTATCAGCAGCTGGGCCTGGAACCGGATGTGGTGGCCTTCGGCAAGAAGACCCAGGTGTGCGGCATCATGGCCGGCGGCCGCATCGACGAGGTGCCCGACAATGTCTTCCACGTCAGCTCCCGGCTCAACTCCACCTGGGGCGGCAACCTGACCGATATGGTCCGGGCGCGCCGCGTATTCGAGGTGATCGAGCACGAGCAGCTCGCCGACCGCGCCGCCCGGCTGGGCCCGCATCTGCTGGGGCGGCTCACCGAACTCGCGAAAACCCATCCCGCGGTGAGTGATCCGCGCGGCCGCGGGCTCATGTGCGCCATCACGCTGGAGTCGGCGCAACTGCGTGATGCGGTGGTCACCCGGCTGCGTGAGGAGGAGCGCGTGCTCATCCTCGGCACCGGCGAGCGCGGTATCCGTTTCCGCCCGCCGCTGACCGTCAGCACCGCCGAATTGGACGAGGCCGTCGACGCGCTCGAGCGCGTTCTGAGCTGAGCCCCCGGAGGGTCCGGCCGGTCGGTCCGGCCGGACTCGCCGAAATTGTCCGAGCCGCCGGACACCCCGGTGCGGTTGCCGCGAAACCGCCTGTCGGCTCCTAGAATTCGGCGCTATGTCAGCTCGCCGCTCTGACGGATCGGCACGGTATCGCGCGTGATCGCGCGGCGTGCTCGTCCGGTTCTGCTCGCATTGCTCGTTGTCCTGGCCGGCTGCTCGGGAAGCACCGCCGGAACCGTGGACAAGACGGCCGCGCCGTCCAGCACCACCGCCGCACCCGCCACGACCCCGCAGGACCACTCGAATCTGCCCGGCATGCCGCCGCCGCTCTCGCCCGATGACGTCTACGCGGCGACCCGGGAGCTGAGCCCGGCGGTCGCCGATCATTTGCCGCGCGTGTACGTGCCCAATAGCGAGGCCGACACCATCACGGTGATCGATCCCGCCACCTTCGAGGTGGTCGGCACCTATTCCTCGGGCGGACGGGAACCGCAGCACGTCGTGCCCGCCTACGACATGCAGATGCTCTACGCCAACAACGACCTGCCGATCGGCGGCGGCAGCCTGCTGCCCATCGATCCGCGCACCGGGCAAGCGGGACAGCCCATTCCGGTGCGCGACCCGTACAACCTCTACTTCACCCTCGATGGGCGCTACGCCATCGTGGTCGCGGAAGCCGATCGTTCGCTGGATTTCTACGATCCGCACACCTGGGAGAAGAAACACGCCATCGCCGTCCCGGACTGCGGCGGCGTGAACCACATGGACTTCACCGCCGACGGCCGCACGGCCTTGGTGAGCTGCGAATTCAGCGGGCGAATGGCCGTCGTCGACATGGTCGATTTCCGCCTGGTGCGCATGATCGACCTGCCGCAGGGCCGCCACGTCAAACCCCAGGACGTGAAGCTTTCGCCGGACGGCCGCACCTTCTTCGCCGCCGACATGGTGGCCGACGGCATGCACGTCTTCGACGCGAAGACCTTCGACAACACCGGATTCGTGCCGACCGGCCACGGCGCGCACGGCCTGTATGTGACGCGTGACTCCAAGGCCATGCTCATTACCAACCGGCACGAGGGCAGCATCTCCGTCTGGGAATTCGCCACCGGCGGGCTCGTGCACAAGTGGCACCTCCCCGGCGGCGGCAGCCCGGATATGGGCAATCTCTCGGCCGACGGCCGCGTCTTCTGGGTGGCCGGTCGCCATCACAGCGAGGTCTACGCCATCGACATCGTCGACTGGAAGTTGTTGGCCCGCATCCCGGTTGGCAAGGGCGCGCACGGGCTCACCGTCTGGCCCCAGCCGGGCCGCTATTCCACCGGACATACGGGGGTCATGCGCTGACCGATTTTTCCCCCAAATCCGACCTTCTACCTGGGCGTTTCTACTGGCGGGTAGTCAATAACCATACTGACGAGTAGCCCCGCCGGGATTACAAGGAGGGGTTGGTACTGGTTACACTCCCGGTCATGACGAGTGTCCAGCAGCAGCCTTCGCCGGGGTCGGCGGGCGCCCCTGATATCCACACCACCGCCGGCAAGCTGGCTGATCTGCGCAATCGGCTGGAAGAGGCCCAGCACCCGATGGGTGAGGCCGCCGTCGACAAGGTGCACGCCAAGGGCAAGATGACCGCGCGCGAGCGCATTCTCGCCCTGCTGGACGAGGGCTCGTTCGTCGAACTCGACGCCCTCGCGCGGCACCGCAGCGTGAATTTCGGGCTGGCCGACAACCGTCCGCTCGGCGACGGCGTGGTGACCGGCTACGGCACCGTCGACGGCCGCGATGTCTGCATCTTCTCCCAGGACGTCACCGTCTTCGGCGGTTCGCTGGGCGAGGTGTACGGCGAGAAGATCGTCAAGGTCATGGATCTGGCGCTCAAGACCGGCCGCCCGCTCATCGGCATCAATGAGGGCGCGGGCGCGCGCATCCAGGAAGGCGTTGTCTCCCTGGGCCTTTACGGCGAGATCTTCCACCGCAATATCCAGGCCTCCGGCGTGATCCCGCAGATCTCGCTGATCATGGGCCCGGCCGCCGGCGGCCACGTGTACTCCCCGGCGCTGACCGACTTCGTCGTCATGGTCGATCAGACCTCGCAGATGTTCGTCACCGGCCCGGACGTCATCAAGACCGTCACCGGCGAAGAGGTCACCATGGAGGAGCTGGGCGGCGCCCACACCCACATGGTCAAGTCCGGTGTCGCGCACTACGTCGCCTCCGGCGAGCAGGACGCCCTCGACTACGTCAAGGATCTGCTGTCCTACCTGCCCAGCAACAACCGCGCCGAGGCCCCGCGCTTCCCGGCCACCGATCCGATCGACGGCGCCATCGAGGAATCCCTCACCGAGGAGGACCTCGAGCTGGACACGATCATCCCGGACTCGCCGAACCAGCCGTACGACATGCACGAGGTCATTCGCTGCCTGGTCGACGACGACGAGTTCCTGGAGGTGCAGGCCGAGCGCGCGATGAACATCATCGTCGGCTTCGCCCGCATCGACGGCCGCAGCGTCGGCATCGTGGCCAACCAGCCCACCCAGTTCGCGGGCTGCCTGGACATCGACGCCTCGGAGAAGGCCGCGCGCTTCGTGCGCACCTGCGACGCCTTCAATATCCCGATCATCACCCTGGTCGACGTGCCGGGCTTCCTGCCCGGCACCGGCCAGGAGTACAACGGCATCATCCGCCGCGGCGCCAAGCTGCTCTACGCCTACGGCGAGGCCACTGTGGGCAAGATCACAATCATTACCCGCAAGGCGTACGGCGGCGCCTACGACGTCATGGGCTCCAAGCACATGGGCGCGGACGTGAACCTGGCGTGGCCCACCGCACAGATCGCGGTGATGGGCGCCTCCGGTGCGGTCGGCTTCGTCTACCGTAAGCAGTTGCAGCAGGCCGCGGCCGAGGGCTCCGATGTCGACGCGCTGCGCCTGGAACTGCAGAACGAGTACGAGGACACCCTGGTCAACCCGTACGTGGCCGCCGAGCGCGGCTATGTGGACGCGGTGATCCCGCCCTCGCACACCCGCGGTCAGATCGTGTCGGCGCTGCGCCTGCTCGAGCGCAAGATGGTCTCGCTGCCCCCGAAGAAGCACGGCAACATTCCGCTCTGATGAAGCGATAGGCGCGGTATGGGGCGCACACTGTGCACAGGACATACCGCGCACAACCGCCCCATCCGAGCAAAGATGGTAAAAGAGGCCCTCGCGGGCGAGGGTCGTAACGAATACCGTTTGCGGACCGGAAGACCTTTTTCCGCGAACTCAGCTGCCCCCGGGCGGCGATTGGACAGGAGGACTGGCGCTGTGACGACCATGGCTGACGAAGAGGTACTGCGCGCCGCCGAACTGGATCTAGCGGTCGACGAGTTGGCGGAAGCGGTCGAACCGGCCGTCGTCGAAACCGAGCCGTCTCCCGCGACCGCGGGTCCGCTCATTCAGGTGCTGAAGGGCAACCCGACCGATGAGGAGCTCGCCGCCCTCGTCGCCGTGTTCACCGCCGCGGCGAGCGCCTCGGCCGCGCCGTCGAACAATGGCCCCGCCGATATGTGGGGCCGTCCCACGCTGTCGCACCGCGGCTCCTCGCCGTTCTCTCCGTACGCCTTCCCGGCCCTGTCGCATCTGCGCGACTGACGGGCTGTGACGACTTTCGTACTGGCATCCCAGTCGCCGGCCCGGCTCGGTGTGCTCCGCAATGCGGGCATCGAGCCGGTGGTCCGGGTATCCGATGTGGATGAGGACGCGGTGGCCGCCGCCCTGCCCGCCGGCACCGCGCCCGAGATCGTGGTGATCGAACTGGCCAGGGCCAAGGCGCGCGAGATCGCCGCCGCCATCGCGGCCGAGGGTGATGCGCGGTCCGCCGAATTCGCCGATTCCGTTGTCGTGGGCTGTGACTCGATGCTGCTGGTAGACGGTGTGCTGCAGGGCAAACCACTGACCCCCGACGTGGCGCGGGCGCGCTGGGCCGAGATGGCCGGGCGCAGTGCGGATCTGCTCACCGGGCATTGCGTGCTGCGGCTGCGCGACGGCGAGATCGTCGGCGAGGCCGCCGAATGCAGTTCCACCACCGTGCATTTCGCCAAACCCGAGCCCGAGGAACTCGACGCCTACATCGCCTCGGAGGAGCCGCTGTGGGTGGCGGGCTCGTTCACCCTGGACGGGCTGGGCGGCTGGTTCGTGGACCGGATCGAGGGCGACCCGTCGAGCGTGATCGGTATCGGGCTACCGCTGGTTCGTCGACTGCTTGCCGAGGTAGGGGTCGGCATTGCGCAATTGTGGCTCGCCAGTGCGCAATTGCGGGGCGACGCGGCTCGTTGAGGGCGCCAGCCGGGGCTCCCCGCCGGTGTCGTCCACATCCGCAACCGCTTCGGGCGCGCGGGCCTCGAGCCATTCCAGGCGCGCCACGCACAGTTCCGGCTCCACGAACGGGTGCAGCCGCACCGAGACCTGATCGCGGCCGCCATTGCGGTCCAGGACTTCTCGCATGAGGCCCAGATGCACGCCGCACACGACCTCGGAATGGGTGCGCGCGAGTTCGCGCAGCGGGCAGGCGGTGAGCCGGATCATGACCTGTTCGTCGGTCTCGGTGTCGTGCTCGCGTTCCGGCGCGAAACCGAGTTCGGAGGCCAGGGTGACGGTCAGATCCTTTGCGTCGTCCAGGGATTCGACGGGCTGGTCCACCGATTCCATTTTCGCGCCCCAGGCGCGCCCGGCGGCGACGGCGGCATCGGAGCGGCGGCGCGGATCACTGCCGAGTTGATCGGCCAATACCTGTGCCAATTCCTGATAGCCCACCGATCGCTGCACCGCGGTATATCCGATTCGCGGGCGACCGCGGCCGCGCGGCGGCTGCTGAAATTGGCGGACCAGGGATTCACGGGTGAGGACATCCAAATGGAAACGAACCGTAGTCACATGTTGGCCGGTGACGCGCGCCAGTTCCTGCGCGTCGAGAGGCTCGCTGGCGCCACGTAGGATCGCGAGCAGTCGTCGTCGCGGCCAAGAATCGGACATAGCTCACCCCTCCTCCCGGGAGACTTTATCGGATGAAGCTGCGCTTAATTCGCCCAATCACCCGATTCGTGATCTGAAACGAGTTTCGTATCCACCACATGCCTACGATCGGTGTCGAGATTCGAACCGCCAATACTTAACCCAACCACGCGCTAAGGACCACACCGTGCCCGTCGCCCCGGATCCGCATCCCTCGTTCGGCTCCTACGCACATCCTCACCGACTAGTAACCACAGAATGGCTGTCGGCAAACATCGGCGCGCCGGGGCTCAAGATCATCGAGTCCAACGAGGACATATTGCTATACGACATCGGGCATGTCCCGGGGGCCATCAAGCTCGACTGGCGGAACGAGCTCATCGACCCCCTCACCCGCGACGTGATCGACGGACAGCGCTTCGCGGCACTCATGCGCGCCAAGGGTATCGGGCGGGACGACACCGTCGTCGTCTACGGCGATCGCGCCAATGGCACGGCGGCGGCGACGCTGTGGATCTTCGACCTGTTCGGGCATCGCGACGTGCGCCTGCTCGACGGCGGCCGGGACGCCTGGATCTCCGAGGCCCGCGACACCACCTTCGAATTCCCGGCCACCGGATTCGGTGACTATCCGGCCGTCGAGCGCGACGACAAGTCCGCGCGCGCCTTCCGTCAGGACGTCGTGGCCAACCTCGACGTGCCGCTGGTAGACGCTCGCGTCTTCGAGGAGTACACCGGCGAGCTGGTGGACCTGGACCGGCCCGACGAGCAGGCGCTGCGCGCCGGCCACATTCCGACCGCGGTCAACATCCCCTGGACGTCCGCGGTGGGCCCGGATTCCCGCTTCCGTCCGCGCGCCGAGCTCGATGTCATCTACGGCAGCGCCCTGGGCGCGGGCGCGCCCATCGTCTACTCGCGGATGGGCCGGCTGTCCTCGCACACCTGGTTCACCCTCACCTACCTGCTCGGGGTGGATCGCGTCCGCAACTACGACGGCGGCTGGACGGAGTGGGCCAACTCGGTCGGCATGCCCATGGCGACCGGAGCCGAACCGGGCGCCGCCCCCGCGGGCGCACACCGATAGCGGATTCCCGCCCGCCGCCCGATAACTTGACTGAAGCGTTCGAGGCGATAAGTTCGATGAATCCCTCGGCGGCTAACCGAGTTGTCCCTACTGCTCGGTAGCCCTATCCCGGTTCGGCGCTTGTTGGCAGACTGCCTACACTCGCCCACGACGAAAGTTTTCAGAGCACAGGAGGCTCAGTGCCCAACCATGCCAACGCGCAGATCACAAAGGTCCTCGTAGCCAATCGAGGCGAGATCGCCGTGCGTGTGATCCGGGCCGCCAAGGACGCCGGAATCGCCAGCGTCGCCGTGTACGCGGAACCGGACGCCGATGCGCCGTTCGTGCAGCTCGCCGATGAAGCCTTCGCTCTCGGCGGCCAGACCTCCGCCGAGTCGTACCTGGTGTTCGACAAGATCCTCGACGCCGCCGCCAAGGCCGGCGCGGACGCCATCCACCCGGGTTACGGCTTCCTCTCCGAGAACGCCGACTTCGCGCAGGCCGTGATCGACGCGGGCCTGATCTGGATCGGCCCGTCCCCGCAGTCCATTCGCGATCTGGGTGACAAGGTCACCGCCCGCCACATTGCCGAGCGCGCGCAGGCGCCCATGGCGGCCGGCACCAAGGATCCGGTCAAGAACGCCGACGAGGTCGTGGCGTTCGCCAAGGAGTACGGCGTGCCGGTGGCCATCAAGGCCGCCTTCGGCGGCGGCGGCCGCGGCATGAAGGTCGCGCACACCATCGAGGAGATTCCGGAGCTGTTCGACTCCGCCGTGCGCGAGGCCACCGCGGCCTTCGGTCGCGGCGAATGCTTCGTGGAGCAGTACCTGGACAAGGCCCGCCATGTCGAGGCGCAGGTCATCGCCGACAAGCACGGCAATGTGGTGGTCGCGGGCACCCGCGACTGCTCGCTGCAGCGCCGCTTCCAGAAGCTGGTCGAGGAGGCCCCGGCGCCGTTCCTGTCCGATGAGGTGCGCGGCAAGATCCACGAGTCGGCCAAGCGGATCTGCAAGGAAGCCGGCTACTACGGCGCCGGCACGGTTGAGTACCTGGTGCAGGGCGAGACGGTGTCGTTCCTCGAGGTCAACACCCGTCTGCAGGTCGAGCACCCGGTCACCGAGGAGACCGCCGGAATCGACCTGGTGCGCCAGCAGTTCCGCATCGCCGAGGGCCACGAGCTGACCATCAAGGAGGATCCGGCGCCGCGCGGTCACTCCTTCGAGTTCCGCATCAATGGCGAGGACGCCGGCCGCGGCTTCCTGCCCGCGCCCGGTCCGGTCGTCGTCTACAAGGAGCCCGCGGGCCCCGGCGTGCGCGTCGACTCCGGTGTGGTCGAGGGCTCGGTCATCGGCGGCCAGTTCGACTCCATGCTGGCCAAGCTCATCGTCACCGGCGAGAACCGCGAGCAGGCGCTGCAGCGCGCCGCCCGCGCCCTGGCCGAATACCAGATCGAGGGCCTGGCCACGGTCATCCCCTTCCACCGCCACATTGTCGAGAACCCCGCGTTCGTCGGCGACGGCACCAAGTTCGACGTCTACACCAAGTGGATCGAGAACGAGTGGGACAACCCCATCGAGCCCTACACCGGTGGCGTCGCCATCGAGGAGGACGACGAGGCTCCCCGCCAGAAGGTGGTCGTCGAGGTCGGCGGCCGCCGCCTCGAGGTCTCGCTGCCGGGCCAGTTCTCCGTCGGCGCCGGTGCGGCCGGCAATGGGGCGGGCGTCATCCGCAAGAAGCCCAAGCCGCGCAAGCGCGGCGGCGGCGCGGGCGGCGCGGCCTCCGGTGACGCCGTGACCGCGCCCATGCAGGGCACCGTCGTCAAGGTGGCTGTCGAAGAAGGCCAGACCGTCGAAGCCGGCGACCTCGTCGTCGTCCTCGAAGCCATGAAGATGGAAAACCCGGTCACCGCCCACAAGGCCGGCGTCATCACCGGCCTCTCGGTCGAAGCCGGCGCCGCCATCACCCAGGGCACCGTGCTCGCCGAGATCAAATAACAACTCTCGTAACTCTCAGGGGTTCCCCCTGAAACCCCACGAGGTTTGATTCGGGCCGCTCACCAACTGGTGAGCGGCCCGAATCTCATTGGGGGTCTGGGCTTGCCGACCCCCCGGGGTTCCGACAGCCCGCCACCCGCCGCCGGGTTCCGACAGCCCGCCACCGGCCGCCGGGGTGCGATGGCTTGCCGCCCG